>NZ_JAKGBU010000079.1:0-10431 GCF_021555155.1 Rhizobium alarense | reverse complement strand
CGGATGCCGTAGGGATCGCGCAGGTCCTCGAAGGCGAGGTCGGCCTCCGTCAGGCCCAGTTCCTCGCCCTGGTAGAGGCAGATCGAGCCGCGCAGCGTGGAGAGCAGCGTGACGGCGAGCTTGGCCACCCGTTCGCGCTCCTCGGGCGCCTTGATGAACCGGCTGACATGGCGCTCGACATCGTGGTTGGAGAAGGCCCAGCAGACCCAGCCGTCCGTCACCGCCTTCTGGAAACTTTGCACGCACTTGCGCACATGATCGGCGGTGAAATCTGGCCCCAAGAGGTCGAACGTGTAGCACATGTGCAGCTTGTCGCCGCCGCTCGTATAGTCGGCGACCGTCTTCAGCGAGCGTGCGCCATCACCCACCTCGCCGACCGAGGTGCGCCCCTCGTAGGCGTCGAGCAAGGCACGGAAGCGCTTGAGGAAGCCGATATTCTGCGGCTGCGTCTTGTCGTAGCGATGCGTCTGCATGCCGTAGGGGTTGACGTCCGGCGCGTCGAGTCCGGTCGCGTCGGGATCCGGCTCGTGCGGAGGATTGTCACGCAGCTTTTTGTCGTGAAAATAGAAGTTGACCGTATCCAGCCGGAAGCCGTCGACGCCGCGGTCCAGCCAGAAGCGGACGGCGTCGAGCACCGCGTCCTGCACATCCGGATTGTGGAAGTTGAGGTCCGGCTGCGACATCAGGAAATTGTGCATGTAATATTGCCGGCGCACGCCATCCCATTCCCAGGCCGGCCCGCCGAAGATCGACAGCCAGTTGTTCGGTGCCGTTCCGTCCGGTTTCGGATCGGCCCAGACATACCAGTCCGCCCTGTCGTTTGTCCGGCTCGACCGGCTCTCGACGAACCACGGGTGCTGGTCGGAGGTGTGTGAAATCACCTGGTCGATGACGACCTTGATGCCGAGCTTGTGGGCTTCGGCCAGCATCATGTCGAAGTCGGCCAGGGTGCCGAACATCGGATCGACGTCGCAATAGTCCGATACGTCGTAGCCCATGTCGCCCATCGGCGACTTGAAGAAGGGCGACAGCCAGATCGCATCGACGCCGAGCGAGGCGATATGCGGCAGCCGCTGCGTGATCCCGCGCAGGTCGCCGACCCCGTCGCCGGTCGTGTCCTGGAAGGACCGCGGATAGACCTGATAGATCACGGCACCGCGCCACCAGTCGGCGGCGGGCAGGCTCTTCTTCGCCATGGGTGAACTCCGTTGCGGAATGGCAGGTCCGCAAGATGTAGCCTGCGTCCGCGGGATCGTAAACGGCGGCTGCCGTGATTTCCTGCGGTTGACGCAAGCCGGCCGGATACGAATGATGGCGCCGCCTTGCGACGCGGCTCGGGGAAGGGAGATCGGCTGCCGATGGAAGACACCGTCACGCTCACGATACCGGAATCGCTCGGCCTCGCCCGGACGGCGCTGAAGCATGCCGGCGCGAGCCCTGCCGTCGCCGAGGCGCTCGCAACGGCCACCGTCGATGCCGAGATGGCCGGAAAGCCGGCGCTCGGCTTCGCCCACCTGCCGGATTATCTCGACGGCCTCGACGCGGGCCGGATCGACGGCCATGCCGAGCCGCTGATCACTTCGCCGGTGCCGGCGATCATGAAATGCGATGCGATGGGCGGCATAGCCCAATACGGCTTCGATACCGCCTTCGACGAGCTCGTCGCCAAGGCCCGCACCTTCGGGCTGGCGATCTACGCCTCGCACGACAGCTATACGACCGGCGAACTCGGCTGGTACACCGCACGCCTCGCCGAAGCCGGGCTCGTGGCACTGGCCGCGACCAACGGCCCGGCGCTGCTGGCGGGTTCCGGTGCGAAGAAACCCGTCTTTTGCACCAATCCGCTCTCCTTCGCCGCGCCGCGCTCCGGCGGCCCGCCGCTCGTCATCGACCAGGCGTCGAGTGCCACCGCCTTCGTGAAGATCCGCGAGGCGGCGGAGCGCGGCGTGCCGATCCCCGAGGGCTGGGCGCTTGACGAACACGGACAGCCGACCACCGACGCCGGCGCGGCCCTCAGGGGCGCGCTGCTTGCCTTCGGCGGCGCACGCGGGGCGAACATCGCGCTGATGGTGGAGGTGCTTGCCGCAGGCCTTACGGGCGCCAACTGGTCGCTCGACGCGCCGGATTTCGACGCCGGCGAAGACAGTCCGGGTGCCGGGCTTTTCATCCTGGCGATCGTCCCGCAATTCCTGTCGGAAAGCTTCGAGACCCGCCTTGCCGTGCAACTCGACCGGCTGGCGAAGGATTACGGCGTGCACCTGCCGGGCACCGGCCGCCGGGATCATCGCGCCGCGGTCGAAAGCCGCGGCATCATCTTGCCGCGCGCGCTCTTTGACAGTATCTCGTCGTTCCAGTTGGGCCGCGCGGGTCCATAAGCATTTGAATCGACAGACGGGAACGGCCGCACCAAGGCCGGCGGGGAGAAGCACATGGGCGGACGGCTGCTGTCGATCGGCGAATGCATGGTGGAACTGATGCAGGCGGACGGCGGCCTGATGCGCAAGAGTTTTGCCGGCGACACCTTCAACACCGCCTATTACGCCCGCCAGTACCTGCCCGCCGACTGGTCCGTCGATTATGTCACGGCGATCGGCAAAGACACGATCTCCGACGAGATGCTCGCCTTCATCGAGGCGCAGGAGATCGGCACGGACCACATAGCCCGTATCGACGGCCGCTCGCCCGGCCTCTACATGATCCACCTGAAGGACGGCGAGCGGAGCTTCTCCTACTGGCGCTCCGTCTCCGCCGCGAAGCTCCTGGCCGAGGATGCCGACCGGCTGCGCGCCGCGCTCGAAGGCTCCGACATCGTCGTCTTCTCCGGCATCACGCTGGCGATCCTGTCGCCGGAGGGCGTCGAGACGCTTCTGGCCGAGCTTCGCCGCGCGCGGGCCGCCGGCAAGCTGGTAGCCTTCGACCCCAACATTCGCCCCCGCCTCTGGGACAGCGCGGAGCGCATGCGCGAGGTCATCACCGAGGGCGGCCGGGCCGCGACGCTCGTCATGCCGAGTTTCGACGACGAGACGGCCCATTTCGGCGATTTCTCGATCGCGGCCACGATCGACCGCTACCGCGCGCTCGGCGCCGAAAATCTGGTCGTCAAGGACGGCGAAAACGGCGCGACGCTCTTTTTCGACGGCAAGTCCTCGCACGTCCCGTCCGCGAAGGCCGACCGGATCGTCGACACGACCAGCGCCGGCGACAGCTTCAACGGCTCCTTCCTCGCCCGCCTCGCCGCCGGCGACAGCCCGGAGGCTGCGGCCCGCTTCGCCGCAGAGGTCGCCGCCGCCGTCATCCAGCATCACGGAGCGCTGGTGGCGAGGGACAGGCTGCCGGCGTGAGGCTTGATTTAGGGTGCAGCAGGGATCATATTGGTCAGACTTGGCCAAGGAGGTTCCGATGTCCACCGTAAACATGCTGGACGCGAAAACGCAGCTTTCCAAACTGGTAAGTGCCGTCGAGTCCGGCGAAGAAAAGGAAATCATCATCGCCCGCAACGGCAAGCCGGCGGCAAAACTGGTGCCCTTGACCACCAAGGGCAACAGCGTTCGGCTTGGACTGGCGGACGGAAAATATCCGTCTATGTCACTCGAAGAGTTCGACTCGATGAACGAAGAGATTGCGAAAATGTTTGAAGGTTCGGAATGAACCTTCTTCTCGATACACATGTCGCGATCTGGGCGGTCAGCGACACCGGCATGATTCCGGATCGCATCCAAGAAATTCTGACGGACTCGGCCAACAGAATCCATGTATCCGCGATCAGCATTTGGGAAATCGCGATCAAACATGCGAAGTACGGCCCGTCCCGCATGGCCTTTGATGGACACGACGCGATCGAACTCTTCACGGACGCCAATTTCGTCCTGCTGGACACGACGCCCATTCACGCCGCCGCGATCGGCAAAATCTCCCTCGATCACGCCGACCCGTTCGACCGCCTGCTCGTCGCACAAGCCGTCACCGAGCCGCTCGCCTTTGTCACGAAGGACCGGAAGATCGCCGCCTACAGCCCGACTTTCATAAGCTGGTAGCCTTCACTACCGCTTCTTCGCCCGCCCCGCGAACGGGTTGTCCGATGCCTTGAAGTGGATGCGGATCGGCACGCCGGGGAGCTGGAAATCGTTGCGCAGGCCGTTGGTCAGGTAGCGCACGTAGGATTCCGGCAGTGCCTCGGGCCGCGTGCAGGAGATCATGAAGCCCGGCGGGCGGGCCTTCACCTGCGTCATGTATTTGAGCTTCAGGCGGCGGCCGGACACGGCCGGCGGCGGATGCTGGATCTGCTGGGCTTCCAGCCAGCGGTTGAGCTTGGCCGTCGAGATGCGGCGATTCCAGGTGCGGTCGGTGTCGATCACGGCCTGCATCAGCTTGTCGAGGCCGCGGCCGGTCTGACCGGAGACCGGCACCGCGCGGATGCCGCGCGCCTGCGGCAGCAACCGGTCGGTCTTTTCGCGCAGCTCCGCGAGCACCGCCTGCGGATCCTCGATCAGGTCCCATTTGTTGAAGGCGAGCACGGCGGCCCTGCCCTCGCGCAACACGAGGTCGACGATCTGGAGATCCTGCTTCTCGAAGGGAATGGTGGAATCGAAGACGATGACGACCGTTTCGGCGAAGCGGATAGCGCGCAGCCCGTCGGCGACCGAAAGCTTTTCCAGCTTTTCCTGCACCTTGGCCTTGCGGCGCATGCCAGCCGTGTCGAACATCTTGATCGTCCGGCCCTTCCAGTCCCATTCGACGGAAATGCTGTCGCGCGTGATGCCGGCTTCCGGCCCGGTCAGCAGCCGGTCCTCGCCGAGGAATCGGTTGATCAGCGTCGACTTTCCGGCATTCGGCCGCCCGACGATGGCGACGCGCAGCGGCTTCGTCTCGTCATAGGCAGGCTCGAAGTCCTCGTCTTCCTCCGCGCCCTCGGCCCTCGCCTCGGCGCGCAGGTCGATATTCGTTTCGGCCTCATCGTCGGCGGGCGGGAAGGCGCGCTCCTCGCCGATCGCCGCGACGATCGCGTCGCGGAGATCGATCATGCCCTGGCCGTGTTCGGCCGAGATCGGCGTCGGTTCGCCGAGGCCGAGCGTATAGGCGTCGTAGAAACCGCCGTCGGAGCCCCGCGCCTCGGACTTGTTGGCGACGAGCACGACCGGCTTGCCCTTCTTGCGCAGCATGTCGGCGAGCGCCTGGTCGACGGGCGTCAGGCCCATCTTGGCGTCGACGACGAAGAGCGAAAGGTCCGCCTCGTCGATTGCCGCTTCCGTCTGCGCCCGCATGCGGCCCTGCAACGACTCGGCATCGGCCTCCTCGAGCCCGGCCGTATCGACGATGCGGAATTTCAGGTCGACGAGCTTTGCCTCGCCCGGCCGGCGGTCGCGCGTCACGCCCGGCGTATCGTCGACGAGCGCCAGCTTCTTGCCAACCAGCCGGTTGAACAGCGTCGACTTGCCGACATTGGGACGCCCGACGATGGCGACGGTGAAGCTCATGGACGGTTCCGATCCGGTTCGCGGCTACGACAGCTTGCCGCTTGCGGCGATCAGGTCGAGCAGCATCTGCGCGCGGTTGGCGACGTTGCGGGGCGCCTCGCCGTCGTTGGTGATCGCCTCGAACCACTCCTTGGCGCGGGCGAAATCGCCGTGTTTGTAAGCCGAAAGGCCGAGAACCTCGCGGGCGGAATGGCGCAGCGGACTCTGCGGCGTCGCGAGCTGCTCGGCTTCCGCGGAAACCTGCTCGTAGCTGCCGGTATCGACCAACAGATAGGCGGCGCGCAGGCGTGCGGCATCGCGCAGCGGCTGCGGCAGCGCGCCGTCCTTCGAGATCGCGGTGAATGCGGCGACCGCACCCTCGATGTCACCCTTCTCGGCCATCAGCGACGCCGAGCGCATGCGGGCGAGAACGGGATAGGCGCCGTAACCGTCCTTTTCCAGCTCGGCGAGGGCGGCAGCGGCTTCATCCTGCTTGTTTTCGCGTGCGAGCGTCAATGCGGCAAGGAACCTGTCGCCCGAAGCGGAAGCCTCGCGCTCGCTCCAGTAGTCATAGGCGACCTTGCCGATCGTGCCGAGCACGACCAGGACGGCAGCACCGATCAGGACGCGCCCGAAGCGCTGCCAGACGGCCCGCATCTGGTCCGAGCGGAGCTCGTCGTTCACCTCGCGGATAAAGCTGTCGTCCTGATTTGCCATGCGTCTTCCGGCCCGTCTCAAAGAAAGGATGTCGCGCCTTCTACCCCATTTTGCCGGTCATGTAAGGGGGCTCGCCACAAATCGCCGCCTCACGGCAGCGGCGAGACCCCGATCAGCCATTCGTGCAGCTTCCAGACGACGAGGCCGTAGACCACGAGACCGGCGACGATCGCCGCAAGATCGTAGCGCGCCGACACGAAGACCGGCAGGCTGAGCTCGCCGCTGGCAAGCCGCTTCTTGAGCGAGATGCGCAGCACCACGGCCCAGGCGAGGATCGCGACGAACAGCAGGACCGAATAGGTCTCGCCATTGGCGAGCAGATGCGCGAGCGCCCAGATCTTGACCGCGACGAGCGCCGGGAACTTGAGCTTCGCGCGGATATGGCCGGCCGGAAAGAAGGCCGTCGCGAGACAGATCGAGGCGATCAGCATCAGCGTCAGCGCGATATGGGCGAGGAAGGCCGGCGGATAGTAGAGCATGCCGCCCGTCTGGCGCGCCTCGGCGAAACCGAAGGCCATCATCGCAAGGCTTGCAAGCGAGACGATGCCGTGCAGCGCCATCCAGCCCGGCCTGCCAAGCCGCGCGATGCCCGCCGCGCGCAGCCCCGGCGCGAAGGGGCGCACGAGGTGCGTCGCGATGAAGAGCACGATGCCGGCGATGAGCAATGCCATGATTTCCACCTCTTTAAGTGCGGGAGCGCGGTTCCGGCGCCCGCTCTGGATACCGCCCCTCTTCGCCGATTGCCAGCCCGATCACGGCTTTGCCGCATTCGGCAGGGATAGGAAGACCCCACGCAAATTGTCGCGGTCCGCCATGTCCCGTCCTTTCGTCTCCGCCCTCGTCGCCTGCTCCATTGCCGCGTCCTCCGCATTTGCCCGCGGCGACGTGCCGGAGGGCGCCCGGGAAAAGCAGCTCGTCGTCGTTTCCTTCGACGGCGCCCACGACAACCGGCTCTGGGAAAAGAGCCGGGCTCTCGCACGGCGCACCGGCGCGCATTTCACCTATTTCCTCTCCTGCACCTTCCTGTTCACAAAGGACGAGCGGGCCTCCTACCAGGCGCCGCAGCAGAAGCGCGGCCGCTCCAATGTCGGATTCGGCCAGACGCAGGAGGAGGTCGTCACCCTCCTCGGCGAAATCTGGCTGGCGCATCTCGAGGGCCACGACATCGGCAGCCACGCCTGCGGCCATTTCGATGGCGGGAGATGGAGCGCGGCGGACTGGAGTGCGGAATTCGCCTTCTTCAACGATGCGCTCCGCCAGGCCTGGCAGAAGGCCGGCGTCGGCGAGCGCGAGCCCGCCGGTTGGCAGGATTTTGCGTCGAAGGACATCAAAGGCTTTCGCGCGCCCTACCTCTCCGCAGGATCCGGACTCGTCGCGGCCTTGAAACGCCACGGTTTCGTCTACGACGCCAGCCTCGTGTCGAAGGGCCCGTCCCTGCCGAGGGAAACGGACGGCCTCATGCGCTTCGCGCTGCCGCTCATCCCCGAGGGGGATGCCGGTCGCCCGGTGATCGCGATGGACTACAATCTCTTCGTCCGCCACTCGATGGGTGTCGAGAACAGCAAGAAGAGCGCCGCCTTCGAGGAACGGGCGCTCAAGGCCTACCGCAGTGCCTTCAAGAGACAATACGACGGCGAGCGCATCCCCCTGCAGCTCGGCTTCCATTTCGTCGAGATGAACGGCGGCGCCTACTGGCGGGCGCTCGACCGGTTCCTCACCGAGGTCTGCACCGAGCCGGATGTCGCCTGCGTCAGCCATCGCGAGGCGATGGAGATCGTCGCAGAACGGCGGAAGACCGCCAGGGCGGTCCCCCAGTCTCTCTGACCGCAAGGCCGCCCCTTTTTACTGCGCCAGTTCCTCGCGTCCGCCGACGGCGATGAATTCCTGGTCGATCGACGGCAGCGGCTGGTCGTCGATTGCCGCCTCGAAGGCCTTGAGGCGCTTGTGGATCGACTGCAGCTCGATGATCGTCGACCACGAATTCACGAGATACTGGAACGAGCTCGACACCTGCCCGAAGGCCGTCAGGATCTGCTGCAGGATACCGTAGGTGATCTTGCCGGCGACGATGGTCGGCACGAGGATGAAGTAGACGAAGAGATTGTCCGCCTGCAGATAGAACGAGCGGGCGACGTTGAAATAGAGATAGTGGAAGTAGAGCCGGAAATAGTTCGTCCGCACATGGCTGAACAGCTCCCGCACGGTCGGCGGCTGCGCCTTCAACGGATCATCCTCGCCGTAGACGAGCTCCTTGCGGTAGGCGGCCTCGACGCGCTGGTTCCGGAATTCCAGCCCCGGCAGCTTGACGCCGACGGTTGCGAGCAGCACCGTGCCGAACAGCGACCACAGGATCGCCGCCCAGAAGAGCGCGTGCGGCACGGCGCCGATGAAGGGCATCTCGCCGACCTGGGCGGACAGCGCGAACAGCACCGGCAGAAAGGCGATGAGCGTCATCACCGCGTCGATCAGGCTGACGCCGAGGCCCTCGGTGATCGTCGCGAAACGCATCGTGTCTTCCTGCACGCGCTGCGAGGCGCCTTCGATGGTGCGCACCTTCGGCCACATGGACATGTAGTAGTCGTTCATCGCGGTGCGCCAGCGGAAGACGTAGTGGCTGACGAAGAAGCGCGTCACGACATAAACGAAGACGCTGATGAAGGCGATCTGGCAGAAGATCAGCATCAGATCGAAGAAGTTCTGGACGGTGACGTTGCCGGTGCCCTGCAGTGCGTTCTGCAGCGTGTCGCCGAAGGGGCGGCGCCAGTTGTTGATGGCAAGCGAGACCTGCACGCCGAAATAGGTCGTGAAGATGATGAAGGCCGAGCCCCAGATCGACCAGTTCGTCCAGGGATGGTCCTTCGCCCTGATCTGCCAGAAACCGCCGAAGATCAGCGTGCAGATCAGGAAATAGATGTAGAACCAGATATTGTCCGGCGTCACGAAATAGCCGAGACCAACCGGCGGCGGCGCATCGGGCGCCAGCGGCGGCATGCCGAAGAGCGCGCCGGCGTCCGACCCGACGGCGTACCAGGCGAAAATCGAAAAGAGGGTCCAGAGGGCGAGCGAGGAGAAGAACAGCTTGGGCTGCGGAAAGAAGGAATGGAACAAGGTGATGACTCTCGATTTGCAGGGCATGGCGCCTGCTTCGCTTGCGCTGCAAACTAGATCAGTTTCCGTGCCGCAACAATGCGGGCGGCTTTCCATTACCGAGATTTAATGGAGGCGTGCCGGCAGCGCCGCGACGGTGGCGCAGAGCGCCGCAAGCGCGAGCACGCCGGCGGCGACGAGGCTCGGCAGGCCGAAGCCGCCGGAACGCTCCGCGAGGAAACCGGCCATCAGCGGCCCGACGATCTGGCCGACGCCGAACGCCGCCGTCATGGCGGAAAGGACGCGTCGCGGGCTCCCGGGCGACAAGTGCCGGCCGAGCTGCAGCCCGTAGGCGGTGACGACGATGAAGGTCAGCCCGAGCAGGCCGCCGCCGGCCAGCGCCGCCAGCGGGAGCATGAGCAGGGCCGAAGCCGCGACGCCCGCCGTTTCGAGAAGCAGCGCCATTGCGTAGATGCCGAGAATGCCGACACGCCGCTCGACGGGCTTCCAGAGCAGCAGCGACACGGCGGCGCTCACGCCCGTCGCGAGCCACGTCAAGCATTCGAGCAACGGATCATCGCCTGCCTGCCGCACCATGGCGATGATAAAGGTGGCGGTGACGATGTAGCCGATGCCGAACAGGCCGTAGCTCAACGTCAACGCCGCTAGCGGCCGCGTCCAGACGAGGCGGGGTTCGGCGCCGGCGCCGGCACTGGCATGGGTTGCCGGCAGCAGGCGCCAGACGGCAAGGCCGGCGACAAGGCCGCAGGCCGCCGCCGCCAGCCAGTCGAGCCGCCAGCCGGCCATTGCCCCGGCACCGTCTTCCGGGACCAGGTAGACGACGACGGCCGACAGCGCGATGCCGATGCCGACACCGGAAAAGTGCAGCATCTGCACCCGGGCATCGCGCAGTGCCAGGCCATGTGCCAGAACGATGGCCGAGGTGAAGAGCATCGCGAAGGCGCTTGCGACACCGGCCAGGAAACGGATCGCAGCGAAGGCGAGGACGCCGTCGACAAGCGCCATCAGGAAAAGAAGACAGGCGCTGGCGGCCAGTGCCGAGAGCGCCAGCCCGCGCTCGCGGCCCGCGGCCCAGCCGTAGCCGGCGGCGATCGCGCCCGCCAGATAGCCGGCGAAATTGGCCGAGGCGACGAACCCGGCCGCCGAAGCATCG
>NZ_JAKGBU010000078.1 GCF_021555155.1 Rhizobium alarense | reverse complement strand
AGGCCGTCGCCGTCCTCGTTCATCTCGGATATTTCAGACGTCGCCCGAAAAGGTATCGCAGGCGTCGACCCGGCCGGTGTCGAAGCCGCGCTGGAACCAGCGGCGCCGTTGCTCCGACGTGCCGTGGTTGAAGCTCTCGGGCACGACATAACCCTGCATGCGCTTCTGCAGCGTGTCGTCGCCGATCTGGGTGGCGGCATTCAGTGCCTCCTCGAGGTCGCCGCGCTCGAGCAGTCCCTTCTGCTCGGTGAACTTGCCCCAGATGCCGGCATAACAATCCGCCTGCAGCTCGACGCGGATCGACATCTGGTTCGCCTCCACCTCGCTCATCGAGCGGCGCTGCTGGTTGAAGCGCGGCAGGACGCCGGTGAGGTTCTGCACGTGATGGCCGACCTCATGCGCCACCACATAGGCCTGGGCGAAGTCGCCGGCCGCCTGGAACCTGTTGGCGAGTTCATCGAAGAAGCTCATGTCGAGATAGACCTTGCGGTCACCCGGGCAGTAGAACGGGCCGGACGCGGCCGACGCGAAGCCGCAGGCCGACTGCACCGAGCCGGAGAAGAGCACCATCTTCGGCTCCGCGTAGGTCGCGCCTTCCGCCTGGAAGATGCCGTGCCAGGTGTCCTCCGTCTCGGCAAGCACGGTCGCCATGAAGGCCTTGGTCTCCTCCTCCTGCGCGGAGGTGCGGCGGCTTGCCGTCTCGGTCTGCTCGAAGCCCGGCATGCTCACCTGCCCGCCGCCGTCGCCAAGAACCTGCAGCAGATCGATGCCCATCGCCTTGAAGACGAAATAGATGACGACAAGGAAGATGATGGTGCCGATGCTCATTCCGCCGCCCGCGCGGCGGGCGCCGGTGCCCATCGGGATCCGGAAGCCGCCGTCGCGGCCGAACGGGCTGCGCCCCATATTATCCGGCGCACCCGTGCCGCGCTGGTCCTCGACGTTGCTCGACTGGCGGCGACCCTTCCATTCCATGGCTTTCCCCCTTCGCTCCGGCGACACAACGCGGGCGACGATCCTTCGTTCCGGCCTATCTATAGGGCGGGCCGAAACGCCTTGCAAAATGAATCCACGCCGCCGGCCCGGACTCCGTCGGCGCGGCAGGCTACCTCGCGGACGACGGGCGCGGCGGCCGGGACGAAGAGCTGGGCGCAGCACCGCTCCGGTGCCGCCGGACTTGACCCACCTCCCCGTTACCGCTCCAATGCATCCGGGCGATCGGGAGGACGGCATGAAAGCAGCGCGGCTCGAAGCGATCGGCAGCCTTTTCCTCCGGGACGTGACGACGCCGGACCCCGGCCCGGACGACCTTCTCGTCCGCGTCGAGGCCTGCGGCGTCTGCGGTACCGACCGCCACCTGCTCGCGGGCGAATTTCCCTCGACGCCGCCGGTGACGCTCGGCCACGAATTCGCCGGCATCGTCGAGGCGGTCGGCGGCGCCGTCGTCCATTTCCGTCCCGGCATGCGCATCACCGGCGACCCGAATATCCATTGCGGCCGCTGCGCCCAGTGCCGGCGAGGCCGCATCAACCTGTGCGAAAACCTTCGGGCGATCGGCATCCACCGCGACGGCGGTTTCGCCGACTACGTGATCGTACCGCAGAGGCAGGCCTACGAACTGCCGCTGACGCTGCCGGCGGAACACGGCGCGTTCTGCGAACCGCTCGCCTGCTGCCTGCACGGCGTCGACCTGGCGGAAATACGGGCCGGTTCGTCCGTCGCCGTGCTCGGCGGCGGCGTGATCGGCCTGCTTACGGTGCAACTCGCGCGGCTCGCGGGGGCAACGACCGTCGTCCTCGTCACGCGGCAGGCCGTGCGGCGGACGCTTGCCGGAACCCTCGGGGCCACCGCCTCGGTCGACCCCGCCGCCGGCGACGTCGTCGACCAGGTCGCCGGCAGGAACGGCATCGTGCCGGGTGGCGTCGATGTGGTGATCGAATGCGCCGGCGTCGCCGAAACCGTCCGGCAGGCGCCGAAGCTCGCCCGCGCCGGCGGCACCGTCGTTATCCTCGGCGTGCTGCCGCAAGGCGAAACCGTCCCGATCGAGCCCTTCGACCTGCTCTTCCGCGAGATCCGCCTGCTCGGCTCCTTCATCAATCCGTCCACCCATGCACGGGCAGCGACGCTCGTTGCGGAGGGAGCGATAAAGGTGGAGCCGCTGATCTCGCGGCGGATCGGGCTCGCCGAGGTGCCGGACGCGATCGCCAATCCGCCGCGGGCCGGCGAAGTCAAGGTGCTGGTCATGCCTGGCCGCTAGGGTGCACCCTCGCCCGGCTTCACCGCAGGCCTCACGGCCCGCCGTCGAAAAAAACCTGGACAGACCGCCCGACCTCGTCGACGATCTGCTCCGGCGTCAGCGCCACGACCGGCGGCAGCTTGACGAGGTAGCGGCAGAAGGCGAGGCCGAGCAGCTGCGTCGCGACGAGGCCGGCGATGCGCGGCGTATCCGGGCCGGCGATGCGGGCGAGCGCCGGCGCCACCTGCTCGCGAAAGATCGAGCGCAGCCGCTCCGCCGCCATCTCGTTCGACGCGGCCGACCGGAGCGCGATCGGAAGCCCGCCGCCGGTGCCGCCCGCCCCCTCCCACACCGCCAGGAAATGCCGCACCAGCGTCCGCCCGAGCGCCGCGTGCGGCACTGCCGCGAGGTCGGGCAGGTTCAGATCGAAGGTGGCGGCCTGGGCAAACAACGCCTCCTTGCCGCCGAAATAGCGCACCACCAGCGCCGGATCGCTGCCGGCGAGCGCGGCGATGTCGCGCACCGTCGCCGCCGCGAAGCCGCGCTCGGCGAAGAGCGTGCGGGCGGCCGCGAGGATCGCCTGCCGCGTCTTGTCCGATTTGCTCATGCGGCCTCCATTCCCGTTCATGTCGCCAGAATGTCAACAAGTGTTGACAAATACAAGTCGAAGGAATAAAAATCAACGATCGTTGACAAATGGATGCAGACCATGTTGCCCCGAAAGACCGATGTCCTCATCGTCGGTGCCGGCCCCACCGGCCTGACGCTCGCCATCGCCCTGCGGCGGGCCGGGATCGACGCCCTCGTCGTCGACCGCCTCGACCAGGGCCAGAACACCTCGCGCGCCGCGGCGATCCATGCCCACACGCTGGAGGTGCTCGACCGGCTGGGCGTGTCCGACGCGCTCGTCGCGCGCGGCCTGAAGCTGCCGCATTTTGCAATAAGGGACCGCGACAGCCGCCTGATGCAACTCGATTTCGCGGCGGTTCCGTCGCGCTACGCCTATATCCTGATGATCCCGCAGCACGAGACCGAGGCGATCCTCGAACAGCGTCTGATCGCGTCGGGCGGGACGGTGCACCGCGGTGTGACGGCGACACGCATCGAAACGGCCGGCCCCGGCGCCCGCGTCCACCTCGATACGGACGAAGGCCAGGCGGTTGTCGACGCCCGCTTCGTCATCGGCGGCGACGGCCTGCACAGTGTGGTGCGCGAAGCGGCCGGTATCGCCTTCGACGGCGAGTCCTTTCCCGAATCCTTCGTGCTGGCCGACATCCGCATGGACTGGCCGCTGCGCGCCTCCGAAGTCACGCTGTTCCTCTCGCCCGAGGGCATGGTGGTCGTCGCGCCGCTGCCGGACGATCGCTATCGCATCGTCGCCACATACGCGAACGCGCCGGAGCATCCGGATGCCGGCATCGTCGCCGGCATCCTCAAGTCGCGCGGCCCGAAGGGCGACACGGTCCGGATAAGGGACGTGCTCTGGTCGTCGCGCTTCCGCGTGCAGCACCGCGTCGCGCGCCGCTATCGTTCGGGCCCCCTTCTCGTCATGGGCGACGCGGCCCATGTGCACAGCCCCGCTGGCGGCCAGGGCATGAACACCGGCCTCGTCGATGCCGTGGTGCTCGCGGAACTGCTCTGCGACGTGCTCCTGCGCGGTGCGCCTGTCACGCGGCTCGACGAATACGAACGGCTGCGCCGTCCGGCGGCGGTCGAGGTGCTGTCGCTCGCCGAGCGGCTGACGCGCATCGCGACGGTCCACAATCCGGTGGTAAAGCGGCTGCGCAACGCGGCCCTGCGCGTCGCGACATCGATTCCCCTCGTCCGACGCCGGATGCTGATGAGCGTTTCGGGCCTGGCGCGTGCCCGCAATGCGGTGGTCGACGCGCGGGTCTGGCGCTGAACCGCCGCCCGACGGCGTCAGCCGGGACCCATGCCGTGCAGCGCCGCAATCTCTGCCGCCACCAGCGCCTGGAGCCGCCAGAGATTGCGGTCATGGATGCCATGCTGCTCCAGCCGGAGCACGGTCTGATAAAGATAGTCAGCGCCGGAGCCGACGTGACCGCAGGCCCGGGCGAGAATCCAGGCAACCCTTTCGAGCGGCAGCCGCCGCTGCACGCCGATGCCGCGGGGCGCGGCGTAGAAGACCAGCGCCCGCACGGCACCGGCCGCCGTCGCCACGTTCAGCCAGCGAATGGAGGCAACGTCCTCGTGATAGCCGATTTCCCGGTCCACCAGGTCGTTGATCGCAGTCTCGCGGCCTTCGTCGGCGATGCGGTAGACAAGACCGCTGCAGCGCCCGCCCGTGTCGAGGGCCATCATCAAGCCCGGTTGGACACGGCTGCCCCGCCAGTTCTGCATTTCGATACAGAAGGATCTGTGCCAGCCGACCGCCGTCGCCCGCCGCGTCTCGACCGCATGGAAGGTGGGATTCCAGACGAGCGAACCGTAGGCGAAAATCCAGAGCGGGCCGGGCAGGCTGTCTTTCAGGAGGCGGGCGGCAAGCGGTGCATAGGCCTCGTCCGGAAAGGATGTCAGCCGCGGATGCCGCCCCTCGTCGGGGACCACCCGGTGACACCGGGCGACGAGTTCGGGTGTGAGAGACAGGACACGCGCAGCCATGCCGCAGGAACCTCGATTTCACTGATCCGCCTTGTAGCGCAACCGGTCAGCCGGTGCCAAGCGGCGGAACCCCGCAACGCGCCGCAAGCGCCGAAATCGAAGCGGCGCCACTTTCCTGTCCAAACCGCAATTTTCGGGGTTTCGCTCACCACGGCATTTGCCTATAAGCCGCTTCTAGCCTTGAAAGACCACGCATGCGCACCCGGCCGGTGATTTCCACCCTGGCCGGTTTTTCGCGCAAGCCCTGAAATGGACCGGACCATGCCGAAGCGCCAAGACCTGAAATCGATCCTCATCATCGGCGCGGGGCCGATCGTCATCGGCCAGGCCTGCGAATTCGACTATTCAGGGACGCAAGCGTGCAAGGCGCTGAAGGAGGAAGGCTACCGCGTCATCCTCGTCAACTCCAACCCGGCGACGATCATGACCGATCCGGGGCTCGCCGATGCGACCTATGTCGAACCGATCACCCCGGAAGTCGTCGCCAAGATCATCGCCAAGGAGCGGCCGGACGCGCTCTTGCCGACCATGGGCGGCCAGACGGCGCTCAACACCGCGCTGTCGCTCAAGCGCATGGGCGTGCTCGACCGCTACAATGTCGAGATGATCGGCGCCAAGCCCGCCGCCATCGACATGGCCGAGGACCGCGCCCTCTTCCGCGAGGCGATGGCCCGCATCGGGCTCGAGACGCCGAAGTCGCTGCTCGCCAACGCGACCGAGATCAAGGACCTCGACCGCAAGGCGCACGAGGCGGAACGCGCCAAACTGAAGGCATCGCTCACCGGCGACGCGCTCGACAAGGCGCTCGACGAACTGGAGAACCGGTGGAACCTCGGCGAGACCGACCGCAAGCAGCGCTACATGAGCCATGCCATGGCGATTGGCGCGCAGGCACTCGACGAGATCGGCCTTCCCGCCATCATCCGCCCGTCCTTCACCCTCGGCGGCACCGGCGGCGGCATCGCCTACAACCGCTCGGAGTTCTTCGAGATCGTCAATTCCGGCCTCGACGCCTCGCCGACGACCGAAGTGCTGATCGAGGAATCCGTGCTCGGCTGGAAGGAATACGAGATGGAAGTGGTCCGCGACACGGCGGACAACTGCATCATCATCTGCTCGATCGAGAACGTCGACCCGATGGGTGTGCATACGGGTGACAGCATCACCGTCGCCCCTGCCCTGACCCTGACCGACAAGGAATACCAGATCATGCGCAACGCCTCGATCGCGGTGCTGCGCGAGATCGGGGTGGAGACCGGCGGCTCCAACGTGCAGTTCGCCGTCAATCCGGCCAACGGCCGCCTCGTCGTCATCGAGATGAACCCGCGCGTCTCGCGCTCCTCGGCGCTGGCCTCCAAGGCAACCGGCTTCCCGATCGCCAAGGTCGCCGCCAAGCTCGCGATCGGCTACACGCTCGACGAGCTGGAAAACGACATTACCGGCGGCGCGACGCCGGCCTCCTTCGAACCGTCGATCGACTACGTCGTGACCAAAATTCCGCGCTTCGCCTTCGAAAAATTCCCGGGCGCCGAGCCGATGCTGACGACGGCGATGAAGTCGGTCGGCGAGGTCATGGCGATCGGCCGCACCTTTGCCGAATCGCTGCAGAAGGCGCTGCGCGGCCTGGAGACCGGCCTGACCGGCCTCGACGAGATCGAAATTCCCGGCCTCGGCGACGGCAACGACAAGAACGCCATCCGCGCCGCCATCGCGACGCCGACGCCGGACCGGCTGCGCATGGTCGCCCAGGCGCTCCGCCTCGGCATGAGCGAGACGGAAGTCCACGACGGGTCGAAGATCGACCCCTGGTTCATCGCCCAGCTGAAGGCGATCGTCGACATGGAACGGCGCATCCGCGAGCACGGCCTGCCTCAGGACGCGGCCAACCTGCGTATGCTGAAGGCCATGGGCTTCTCGGACGCGCGGCTCGCCACGCTTTCCGGCAAGCGGCCGAGGGAGGTGGCGGAACTGCGCAACCACCTCGACGTGCGGCCGGTCTTCAAGCGCATCGACACCTGCGCTGCCGAATTCGCCTCGCCGACGGCCTATATGTACTCGACCTACGAGACGCCCTTCGTCGGCGTCGCGCGCTCCGAAGCGCAGATTTCCGACCGCCGGAAGGTCGTCATCCTCGGCGGCGGCCCGAACCGAATCGGCCAGGGCATCGAGTTCGACTACTGCTGCTGCCACGCCGCCTTCGCGCTGAAGGATGCGGGCTACGAAGCCATCATGATCAACTGCAATCCGGAGACGGTCTCGACCGACTACGACACCTCCGACCGCCTCTATTTCGAGCCGCTGACGGCGGAGGACGTGATCGAGATCCTGAAGGCCGAACAGACCAACGGCACGCTCGTCGGCGTCATCGTCCAGTTCGGCGGCCAGACGCCGCTGAAGCTCGCCGAGGCGCTGGAGAAGAACGGCATCCCGATCCTCGGCACCGCACCGGACATGATCGACCTTGCCGAGGACCGCGACCGCTTCCAGAAGCTGCTGCAGAAGCTCGACCTCGCCCAGCCGAACAACGGCATCGCCTATTCGGTCGAGCAGGCGCGCCTCGTCGCAGCCGAAATCGGCTTCCCGCTCGTCGTGCGCCCATCCTACGTTCTCGGCGGTCGTGCCATGCAGATCATCCATTCGGAATCGATGCTGCAGACCTATCTGCTCGACACCGTTCCGGGCCTCGTGCCGGAGGACATCAAGCAGCGCTATCCGAACGACAAGACCGGCCAGATCAACACGCTGCTCGGCAAGAACCCGCTGCTGTTCGACAGCTACCTGAGCAATGCGGTTGAAGTCGACGTCGACGCGATCTGCGACGGCAAGGACGTCTTCGTCTCCGGCATCATGGAACATATCGAGGAAGCCGGCATCCACTCGGGCGACAGCGCCTGCTCGCTGCCGGTCCACACCCTCTCGGCCGAAACCGTCGACGAGCTGGAACGCCAGACCAAGGCGCTGGCGAAAGCGTTGAACGTCGGCGGCCTGATGAACGTGCAATACGCCATCAAGGACGGCACGATCTATGTGCTCGAAGTGAACCCGCGCGCCTCGCGCACGGTGCCCTTCGTCGCGAAAACGATCGGCGCGCCCATTGCAAAAATCGCCGCCCGCGTCATGGCGGGCGAAAGCCTCGATGCCGCAATCGCAGCCTATGGCAACAAGCCGGACCCGCGCAACCTGAAGCACATCGCCGTCAAGGAGGCCGTCTTCCCCTTCGCCCGCTTCCCGGGCGTCGACACGCTGCTCGGTCCCGAGATGCGCTCGACCGGCGAGGTCATCGGCCTCGACACGGATTTCGCGCTCGCCTTCGCCAAGTCGCAGCTCGGCGCCGGCGTCGACCTGCCGCGCGACGGAACGGTCTTCGTCTCGGTGCGCGACGAGGACAAGGACCGCGTGCTGCCCGCCATCCACATCCTGACCGGCATCGGCTTCAAGGTGATGGCGACGTCCGGCACCGCCCGCTTCCTCGCCGAAAACGGTATCGAGGCGATCAAGATCAACAAGGTGCAGGAAGGCCGGCCCCATATCGAGGACGCCATCCGCAACAGGCAGGTGCAGCTCGTCATCAACACGACGGACGGCACCAAGGCGATCTCGGATTCGAAGTCGCTCCGCCGCGCCGCCCTGATGCAGAAGGTCCCCTACTACACCACCATGGCCGGCGCGCTCGCCGCCGCCCAGGCGATCAAGGCGCTGAAGCAGGGCCAGCTCGAAGTGCGGCCGCTGCAGGCCTATTTCTGAGAGACCCCGGACGGGCTCTAGTATCCGCCGATGATCGGCAGCACCTCGCCGGTGATATAGCTCGAGCATTGGGGCGAGGCGAGGAAGACGTAGGCGGGAGCGATTTCCTCCGGCTGCGCAGGGCGCTTCATCGGCGTATTGGCGCCGAAGGTCGCAACGTCTTCCACCTCCTTGTCCGACGGATTGAGCGGACTCCAGACCGGCCCGGGCGCAACCGCATTGACGCGGATACCGCGCTCGACGAGTTGCCCCGAGAGCGACCGGGTAAAGGCGTGGATGCCACCCTTCGTCATGGAGTAGTCGAGCAGGGCCTTCGACCCTTCGAGACCGGTCACCGAGCCGGTGTTGATGATCGCCGATCCCGCCCGCATATGCGGCACCGCGGCCTTTGCCATGAAGAAATAGCCGTAAAGGTTCGTGCGGAGCGTCTCGTCGAAATGCTCCTCCGTCAGATCCTCGATCGCCTTGCTGTGCACCTGGAAAGCGGCATTGTTCACCAGGATGTCGAGGCCGCCGAGACGTTCGACCGTCTCCGCGACGGCCTTGTCGCAAAAGGCCTTCTGCCGGACGTCGCCCGCAATCGCGATGCAGCGCCGGCCCTCGCTTTCCACCGCTTCGATCGTTTTGGCCGCGTCCCTGCTTTCCGCGAGATGGGCGATCGCCACATCCGCGCCCTCCCGGGCGAAAAGCACCGCCACGGCGCGCCCGATGCCGGAATCTCCGCCCGTCACCAGCGCCACCTTGCCTTCCAGCTTCCGGGAGCCGAGATAGAAGGGCGCCTCGAACATCGGCGCGGGATCGAGCTTGGCCTCGGATCCAGGCTTCGCCTGGTGCTGTTTCGGAAAGGGCGGGGCCGGATAGAGCCGGGCGCCCGTCTGCATCTGGGACTTGTCGTCTTTCGACCGCCTGGCATCGGAGCGGGCGACGTCCTTCTGGATGTCCCTCTGCCTGTCGGCCGTCTTTGCTGCGTTCGATGTCGTCATCGTGCAATTCCTCCAATGTCAGATCTGGGTCGGTCGGATCGTGTCGACGCGCACCGTGCCGTCAAGCACGGCGCGCGGTCCATGCAGCGCATGTCCGCAGGCATCGTCCTGCACGACGCTGTAAAGCCGTTCGTTGCGGAAGGCGCTGTCGGACGTCGTCGAGTTCCCGTCGGCCGGCAGCGCGTCGATTTCGGTGAAGTCGAGTTCGGCGGCTGCGGCGACGACGCGCGCGTCGCCCGGCGTCAGCGCCCGTACGACCACCTCGCCCTGATTGGGCGCGTTGCCCCAGTTCGGATCATCGGTGGCGGCCGTCGGGATCAGGCGGTAGATGTGAAGACGTAGGGTCATTTCGCCTGGTCCTGCGGAATGACAGGCCGGCGTTCGTCATCGAATCCCGCCGACCATTCCCTTTCCGGTTTTTTCCCCGGCGGGAGCTTGTGCAGGGTCGCGTCGTCGCTGCCGGTGATCACCCGCGGTTTGGCGCTCGCCACACCATCGTTCCCGGCGCCTTCACGGCTCTGGTGGAACTGCGGCTGCGCGTCGCCCCGAGGAGTGCCGGCCGTCGCATCCGGTCCGCCGGGGCGGGCGGAATGGCCGGACCTGTCCCCGCGGTCCGCCACCTGCCGGCGCCCTTCGTCCTGCAACGACTGATCGCCGGTCACTTCCGCGGCAAACTGCTTCAGATAGCCGGTCATTGTCGAAAATATCGTCATCTCCTGGTCTCCTCTTGCGTCGTTTCCTCTTGCGTCAAGCGGGCGTCGTGCCGGGCCAGCCCGGCCTGGAGGATCCTTCTGATCTCCTCGTCCGCAATCCGCTGCACGGCAAACGCGTCACCAGGGTCGATGCCCGGATCCTCCTCGTGATCGATCACCGTCTCGCTCTCGCGCAGCATCCGGACAATCGCCGGCCGCAGGGCGGGCAAATCCACAAGGGCCGCCGCCAGCGCCACCAGAATCCGCCGGTGCGCATTGAGCCTTCCGGCCAGTTGGGGATCGGGGTTGTCTCGCATCGCTCCTGCCTCGTTTTGCAAACGGAGGACACACGGCTTTGTTCCTGCATCGCAGCAACGATGGCGCGGCGCGGTCGAAAAATCTGGCTTTCTGCCTTCGCTTTCTGCTATAAGCGCCTTTTACATGCGATCAACGGTTCCGGGGTTTTCGCTCCGGAGACCGTTTTCTTTTGCGTTCAGTCAACCTGTGACTGCCGGCGCCGAATGAAGGAAAGAACGATGGTTGAGAAGGTACCGATGACCCCGGGCGGTTTCGCCAAGCTGCAGGAAGAACTGCGCTGGCGTCAGCAGGAGGAGCGCCCGCGAATCATCGAAGCGATTTCGGAAGCCCGCGCCCACGGCGACCTTTCGGAGAACGCCGAGTACCATGCCGCCAAGGAAGCCCAGAGCCACAACGAGGGGCGCATCACCGAGCTTGAGGATTTCGTCGCTCGCGCGGAAATCATCGACCTGTCGAAGATGTCCGGCTCGAAGATCAAGTTCGGCGCGACCGTCAAGCTGATCGACGAGGACACGGACGAGGAAAAGACCTACCAGATCGTCGGCGACCAGGAAGCCGACGTGAAGTCGGGCCGCATCTCGATCTCCTCGCCGATCGCCCGCGCGCTGATCGGCAAGGAAGCGGGCGAATCGATCGAAGTCAATGCGCCCGGTGGCTCCAAGGCCTATGAGATCCTCGAGGTCACCTGGGGCTGAAGGCGTTGACGCGCGCAGGCGGAGCCGGCCGGTGAGCGGCACGCAACCAGGCGATGTCCGAGACATCGACGTCGTCGCACCGAACTTCAAGCGAAGGCTGTCGGGCGTGACGTCGACGATCGTCCAGCTCGTACCCTGTCAGCGGCGGCTCGGCGTCCGCATCGCCACGCTCGGTCCCGGCCTGCCGAAAAGCCTTCCGGCGCTGCGCTGGCGCGACCTCGTGTGGCTGTGGACGCCGCCCGCCGGGCGCAGTCTGCGCATCTGGCACGCACGCCGCAACAACGAGATGGCGGCGGGCATCCTTCTGCGCGACGTGCTGCGCATGCCGCTGAAGCTCGTCTTCACCTCCGCCGCCCAGCGCCGCCACACGGCCTATACGCGTTTCCTCATCCGCCGCATGGATGCGGTGATCGCGACCAGCGGCCGGTCCGGTTCCTTCCTGGAGGTGCCGCACAGCGTCGTCCGCCACGGGGTGGATCTCGACCTCTTCCGCCCGCCGGCGGGCGAAGCGGATACCGCCGCCGCGGCCGGCTTCCGGGGACGGCATCTCGTCGGCTGCTTCGGCCGCGTGCGCCACCAGAAGGGCACCGACCTTTTCGTGCGCGCGATGATAGAGCTGCTGCCGGACCATCCGCAATGGACCGCGATCGTCTGCGGCCGCGTGACCGCGGAGCACCAGCGTTTCGCCGACGGACTGAAGCAGGAGGTGCTGAACGCCGGTCTCGCAGACCGGATTCTCTTTCTCGGCGAGGTCGACGACATCAAGCCCTGGTACCGGCGCCTGACGCTCTATGTCGCCCCGTCGCGCAACGAGGGCTTCGGCCTGACGCCGCTCGAGGCGATGGCTTCGCAGACTGCAGTGGTCGCCTCGGACGCCGGCGCCTACGCCGAGATGATCGTTCCCGGTTTGACCGGGGCGGTGGTGCCGGCTGGCGACGGCGAAGCGTTGAAGGCCGCGCTTGCATCCTATCTTGCCGATCCCCACCTTGCGGAGCAGGCCGGGCGGGCCGCCCTTCTCCATGTCGGCGCCACATTTGCGCTCGAAAGAGAAGCGCGGGCCGTCAACGCCATCTATGCAAATCTGGCCGATCCGGGTAACGGACAGGCATGAACCCGCGCGACGCAGGCAAAAAGCGAACCGCCGCCCCCGGTTCCGGAATACGAGACACACATGCAGAATGACAAGAACGCGACAGAGCCGGTCAATGTGATCTGCATGAAATGGGGCACACTCTACGGGCCGGAATACGTCAACAACCTCTACCGCGGCGTGCAGCGGCACCTCAAGCGGCCGCACCGCTTCGTCTGCTTCACCGACGATACGGCCGGCCTCGACGACGGGATCGAAACCTTTCCGCTGCCCGCGCTCGACCTGCCGGAAGGCCACGGCGACAAGCGCTGGCGCAAGCTCGGCCTCTTCCGCCGCGATCTCGCCGACCTGAAGGGCATCGCCCTTTTCCTCGACCTCGACCTGGTGATCGTCGACGACATCGACTGCTTCTTCGAGGAACCCGGTATCTTTCTCATCATCCGCGACGACGACCTCTTTCGCGCCAAGCCGCTGCGCAAGGTCAACCCGACGCGCGACCGGTTTCTCGCCTCCGTCGGCAACAGCTCGGTCTTCCGCTACGAGATCGGTGCGCATGCCTATATCCTCGACGCCTACGTCGCCGATCCGGTTGCCGCCACGGAGCGTTACGAGATTTCCCAGCAGTTCCAGAGTGCTGAGCTCGCGCGGCACGGCCATCTGGAATACTGGCCGCGCGACTGGTGCGTGAGCTTCAAGAATGCCTGCGTGCCGCGCTACGCCAGGAGCTTCTTCCAGGATCCGGCCGCGCCGTCGGGTGCGCGGATCGTGGTCTTCGCGGGCACCCCGAAAATGGGGGAGGTGCTTTCCGGCGGCGGGCAGAAGTGGTACCGCCGCATCGGCGACACGTCGTGGCTGCGGGACGCCTGGACCGCATAGATCATGGCAAGACCCCTCTCCCCGCCCCCCGAATTCGACGACCGCTCGCCCTGGGGGACTTACCGCCCGACGGCGGCGATTGCCCTCAGGCTTGCCCTGGCGCATCGGCTGCCGCCGTTCCTGAAACAGACGGCCCTGGCGCTGCGCAAACCGGTCAAATACGGCCTCGACACCCCGCTCGATCTCGACATCCGCGGCCTGAAGCTGCGGCTGCTGCCGCGCGGCAATATCTCCGAGGAGAAGTTCTACACGGCGCCGCACCTCTTCGATCCCGAGGAGTTCGCGCTCATGGACCGCAGGCTGAAACCCGGCAATGTCTTCCTCGACATCGGCGCCAATGCCGGCATCTACAGTTTTCACGCCCATCGCTGCATGCAGGGCCGGGGCCGCATCCTCGCGATCGAGCCGGACCCGGAAATGGGCCGGCGCATTGCGTTCAATCTGCGCACCAATACCCTGGCGGACATCGAACTCGTGCCGGTGGCGCTGAGCGACCGGGACGGCACGGCGGAATTCTACGTCAATCCGAACCAGCGCGGGACCAACACGCTCCTGGCCGGCAAGAGCGACCCGAAATCGGGCGAACGGATCACCGTCAGCGTGCCGGTGCGCACGCTGCTCTCGCTGCTGCAGGAACGCCGGATCGAGCGCATCGACATGCTGAAGATCGACGTCGAGGGCCACGAGCATGCCGTTCTCGGCCACTTTCTCGCCGCGGCACCGGTTTCGCTGCTGCCCCGCGTCATCATCAGCGAGTTCAAGAACCACGCCGCCGGCGGCACGCCGGATCTCCTGCAGGCCGCCGGCTACCGCCTGGGCAAGGCGACCCGCCTCAATTTCATCTTCGAGCGTACCTGACCGGATATGAAGACCACCGTCATCCTATCGACCTACAATTCCCCCCTGTGGCTCAGGAAGGTGCTGCACGGTTATTTCGCCCAGAACCGGCATGACTTCGAGATCGTGATCGCCGACGATGGCTCGACGGACGAAACGCGTGCGATGATCGCAGCCCTCGCGGCGCAGAGTCCTGTCGCGATCACCCACGTCTGGCAGCCCGACGAGGGCTTCCAGAAGTGCAGGATCCTCAACAAGGCGATCGCCGTCAGCGCCGACGGCAGGCTGATTGTCAGCGACGGCGACTGCGTGCCGCGCACCGATTTCGTCGACACGCACCTGCGGCTGGCGCGACCCGGCCACTTCCTGACCGGCGCCTATTTCAAGCTGCCCAAGTCGGTCTCCGACAAGATCGACCGGGAGACCGTCGAGAGCCGCCAGGCCTTCAAGGTCCGCTGGCTGATACGCCACGGCATGCGGCCGAATTCCAACTTCCTGAAGCTCGTCGTCGGACGGCCGGCCGATGGCCTGTTCAACCGGCTGTCGCCGGCCCGCAAGACTTGGAACGGCCACAGCGGCTCCTGCCTGAGGAGCGAGGCCATCCGCGTCAACGGGTTCAACGAGGACATGCAGTATGGCGGCCTCGACGTGGAGTTCGGGCTCAGGCTGCAGCATGCCGGTATCCGGCCGCGCCACATCCGCTATTCCACGGTGCTCTTGCACCTGCACCACGGCCATGGCTACGTGACGCCGGAAATGCGCCTCAACAGCCGCCAGGTCAAGGAAACCACCCGGGCCCAAAAGCGCATCTGGGCGGAGCGCGGCCTCGACCAGTGGCGCGACGCGGACGGACGTCCGGCGCTCGGCGCGCAGGACCGGGTCGTTCGCTATGAAGCGGGCCACCGGCGACGGACGCCGGGCACGGCGGCCTGACGTCCGAACAGAACCAGGGGCAGGAGCAGGAGCAGGGAATGGCGCGCAAGAAAAGCAGGATCGAGGCCTTCCTCTCCTTCAGCCGCCACCGCAAGCGCTGGGGCGCCGGAAGGTACAGCGCGCTCGCGGGCGACCTCGAGCCCCTGAAACATCGGCTCGTCGAACCGAGCGACAGGATGGCGAAAACCGGTCACATCGATTCCATCGACGAGCATCTCGCCAACCTGCGCATAGAATTTTCCGGCAGACCGGAACTCGTCTACGAGCACGGCAAGCTCGTCGTGCTGATCCGCCGGGAATTCGATGTCGCGCAGAACTACGCCCGCTTCCGCAGGCTCTGGGACGAGGAAGGCGACTTCCTCTGCGCGAACCTCAACCTGCGCTGGCTCGTCTCGGCGGCCGACACCTTCGCGGACCACGACCCGGACATGGGCGTGCGCGCGATCGGCATGATGGTGTCGGTCTTCGCCAACACGGTGAAGATCTACGAGACGGACCGCTTCGTCTTCGGCCACACCTCCGAAACCCCCTTGCCGGCGCGGACGGAGGATCTGAAAGCGAACCGCCGCGATCTCTTCGAGGGCATGCGCCTCTTCCTCGTCGGCTCCGACGATACGCTGCGCAACATGCGCTGGCGGCTCGAGCCGTTCTTCGAACATGGCCCTGTCGGGTGTCTCGCCCGAACGGTCTATGACCGCATGCAGGAAAATCCGACCGCCTTCGCCCGCTTCCGCGCCCTGCACCACCGGGACCGCACGACCTGGTGGTGAGCCGCCCGGCGCTTCAAAGTTCCACCAGTCCGAGCTTCTTCACCTGCCGGATCGTCAGCATGGTGCGTACCGTGTCGACCTGCTCGTTGGCGGTCAGGACCTCGATAACGAAGTCCTGGAACGAGGTGAGGTTCTCCGCAACGCAGTGCAGCAGGAAATCGCTGTCGCCGGAGACCATCCAGGCCTGCCGCACGAGCGGCCATTCGGCGGTCGCCGCCGCGAAGGCCTTGAGATTGGCCTCCGACTGGTGCTTGAGGCCGACCATGCAGAAGGCGACGAGGTCGAGGCCGAGCGCCGGTGCGTTCAGCATCGCGTGGTAGCCCTCGATGATGCCGGCTTCCTCGAGCTTGCGCACGCGCCTGAGGCAGGGCGGTGCCGAGATGCCGGCCCGCGCCGCGAGCTCCACATTCGTCATGCGGCCGTCGGCCTGCAGTTCTTTCAGGATCTTGATGTCGATGGCGTCGAGGTCTGCGCGAAACACGGGAGGATGGACCAATCTGGAGTGAGGAGTGACCGCTTCTGTTCCGACTCGGCCTTTCCGCGCAAGATTGTTACGGAGTAAGGCACAAAAATGTCACGGCGGCGACCCATCTCTGTTGGCAACCGACACGGCAGGCTTGAATATCCCCGGCCGCCATCCATAAATGTGCTCAGAAGTCGAATTCGGGCTCGCAGCGGCGCCCATATGCGCGGCCGGGCCTTACAGGAAAGGAACGCAGCATGTCTGCCCGTCACGTCAAGGTGCTGATCATCGGCTCCGGACCGGCCGGTTATACCGCCGCCATCTACACCGCCCGCGCCATGCTGGAGCCCGTGCTCATCGCCGGCATGGAACAGGGCGGCCAGCTCATGATCACGACCGATGTCGAGAACTATCCGGGCTATGCCGATCCCGTCCAGGGCCCCTGGATGATGGAGCAGATGCTCAAGCAGGCCCAACATGTCGGCGCCGACATCGTCAACGACCTCGTCACCGATGTCGATCTCGACGTGCGCCCCTTCCGCATCTCGACGGACAGCGGCACGGACTGGACGGCCGATGCACTGATCATCGCCACCGGCGCAAAGGCGAAGTGGCTCGGCATCGAGACCGAACAGAAGTTCCAGGGCTTCGGCATCTCCGCCT
Organism: Rhizobium alarense; assembly: GCF_021555155.1. Classification (GTDB taxonomy): domain Bacteria; phylum Pseudomonadota; class Alphaproteobacteria; order Rhizobiales; family Rhizobiaceae; genus Rhizobium_D; species Rhizobium_D alarense. Next base: position 7,851 of record NZ_JAKGBU010000078.1, on the reverse strand, counting down.
GCGCCACCTGCGACGGCTTCTTCTACCGCAACAAGGATGTCATCGTCGTCGGCGGCGGCAATTCGGCCGTCGAGGAGGCGCTCTATCTCTCCAACCTCGCCAAGACCGTGACCGTCGTGCACCGCCGCGACAGTTTCCGCGCGGAACGCATTCTCCAGGAGCGGCTCTTCGCCAAGGAGAACGTCAAGATCGTCTGGGACCACGAGGTGCTCGAATATCTCGGCACCGAGGCAAAGCCGCCCATGCCGCCCTCCGTCAACGGCGTCAAGCTGCGCAACGTGAAGACCGGCGAGACACGCGACATGGCGACGGACGGCGTCTTCGTGGCGATCGGCCATGCGCCGGCCGTCGAGCTCTTCAAGGGCAAACTGCGTCTGAAGCCGAACGGCTATCTCTGGACAGCGCCCGATTCCACCGCCACCGACGTGCCCGGCGTGTTCGCCGCGGGCGACGTGACGGACGATGTCTACCGCCAGGCGGTCACCGCCGCCGGCATGGGCTGCATGGCGGCCCTGGAGGCGGAAAAGTATCTGGCGGGCCATATGCCTGTCGCAATTGCGGCCGAATAGAAGCCGCCAAGAACGGGGCACCCGAACGGGAGCCACCGAAGTGGGAACAGTATGATCAGCGACCGGCGGGAAACCACGCGTTCCCCGCCTAAAAGGATATATGGGGGAAACATGCCGCTCGATTGGGACAAGCTGCGGATATTCCATGCCGCGGCCGAAGCGGGCTCGTTCACGCATGCGGCCGACAAGCTGCATCTGTCGCAATCGGCGATCAGCCGTCAGGTCAGCGCGCTCGAGCAGGATGTCGGCATCAAGCTCTTCCACCGCCACGCGCGCGGCCTCATCCTGACCGAGCAGGGCGAAATCCTCTACCGCACCGCCCACGAAGTGCTGATGAAGCTGGAGAGCGTCAAGGTCCAGCTCACTGAAACGACCGAGAAGCCGAGCGGCAAGCTGCGCATCACCACCACTGTCGGTCTCGGCCAGGGCTGGCTGACCGACAAGGTGCAGGAATTCCTGGCGCTCTATCCGGACATGCAGGTACAGCTCATCCTCGACAACGAGGAGCTGGACGTGAACATGCGCCATGCCGACTGCGCCATCCGGCTGCGCGAGCCGCAGCAGTCGGACCTCATCCAGCGCAAGCTCTTCACCGTGCACATGCACGTCTATGCGGCGCCCTCTTACATCAACCGCTACGGCGAGCCGCAATCGATCGACGATCTCGACAACCACAAGATCATCACCTTCGGCGAGCCGGCCCCGAACTACCTGCTCGACGTCAACTGGCTGGAGATCGCGGGACGCGATTCCGACAATCCGCGCCAGTCGGCGCTTCAGATCAACAGCCTGACCTCCATCAAGCGCGCCTGCCTGCTCGGCATCGGCATCGCGATGCTTCCGGATTACATCGTCGGCCGCGATCCGGGGCTTTTGCAGCTCGTCACCAACGCGGACGTGCCGTCCTTCGACACCTATTTCTGCTATCCGAGCGAAATGAAGAACGCCGCGAAGCTCAAGGTTTTCAGGGACTTCATCGTGGCCAAGGCGCGCAACTGGAACTTCTGACGAGCGACACACGCAAGGCCTGCGCATGACGCATGGCTGGCATGCACATTAAATGATTGATGTATGCCCAAAAAACCACCATATCGCTCGCAGCTGATGCATCTTGGTGGCTTTTTTCCTCCCAGTGCCACCGCAGCAGCTGTTCCCCTCTGGAGGTTTAATTACCTTCAAAACTATAAAGGGCCCAAGTTCGTCTTGCGGCCCTCTTTTTTTGCTTATTTTCTAATGGAAGAATTTTCTGCCGAGGCCGAAAAACTTGGCAACATCCTCTCTTGAAAGAAACACATTCCTCCCCCATATCTCATTGCAGTTGATGCATCTGCGGTCTTTCTCCTCCCAGTACCGCGCATCAGCTGTTCCCCTCTGGAGGTTCATAGACCTTCACAACTAATAGGGCCCAGGCGCTGCTTGCGGCCCTCTTTTTTTGCCATGGCCTTGAAGATCGATCTTCGCCGAACCAAATATCGATCAATCGCGATTTAACGATCAAAGATTCGACATGGACACCGACGAAATCCTCAAGGCGCTCGCCCACCCCAAGCGTGTGGAAATTCTCGGCTGGCTCAAGGAGCCGGAGCGCTATTTCAGCGACCAGCACCATCCCCTCTCGATGGGCGTCTGCGCCAAGCAGATCGAGGGCCGTTGCAGCCTCTCGCAATCGACCGTCTCGTCGCATCTCGCGATGCTCCAGCGGGCCGGACTGGTGACGACCGACAAGGTCGGCCAGTGGGTCTTCTACCGGCGGGACGAGAAGACGATCGCCCGTTTCTTGAACGAACTCTCCGCCGCGCTCTGACGAGCAAGGCTCCCCAGCAAGAAGGACAGACAATGACGACCCTCTTCGACTCCATCCAGATCGGCGACATCGCCCTTTCGAACCGCGTCGTCATGGCGCCGCTGACGCGCAACCGCTCGCCGGGTGCGGTGCCGAACACGCTGAACGTCGCCTATTACGAACAGCGCGCGACCGCCGGCCTGCTGATCACCGAGGCAACCGCCATCTCCCAGCAGGGCCAGGGCTATGCGGACGTGCCCGGCCTCTACAAGAAGGAGGCGCTCGACGGCTGGAAGCAGGTGACCGACGCCGTGCACAAGGCTGGCGGCAAGATCGTCGTCCAGATGTGGCACGTCGGCCGCAAGCCGGTCGCGCCGTCGGCGATCCGCGCCAAGTCGAAGACCTACCTGATCAATCCGGACGGCACCGGCACCTTCGCCGAAACCTCCGAGCCGCGCGCGCTCGAGCGCGACGAACTCCCGGGCATCGTGGCGGACTACCGCCGTGCCGCGCGCGCCGCCATCGATGCCGGCTTCGACGGCGTCGAGATCCACGCTGCCAACGGCTACCTGATCGACCAGTTTCTGCGCTCCGGCAGCAACGCCCGCACGGACGACTACGGCGGCGCGATCGAGAACCGGGCGCGCCTGCTCTTCGAGGTCGCGGATGCGATCACCGCGGAGATCGGCGCCGGCCGCACCGCAGTCCGCATCTCGCCGGTAACGCCCGCGAACGACGCCTCCGATCCAGAGCCGCAGCCGCTCTTCACTCATGTGGTCGAGGGCCTTGCCAGGTATGGTCTCGCCTATATCCATGTCATCGAGGGCGCGACCGGCGGGCCGCGCGACCACCAGCAGGGCGACAAGCCGTTCGACTATGCGGCCCTGCGCGCCGCCCATCGCGCCGCCGGCGGCACGGCGGCCTGGATGGTCAACAACGGCTACGACCGGGCACTGGCGATCGACGCGGTGGAAAGCGGCAAGGCCGATCTCGTCGCCTTCGGCAAGCTCTTCATCGCCAATCCGGACCTGGTGCAGCGCCTGAAGGACGACACGGTGCTGAACACGCCCGACAACGCCACCTTCTACGGCGGCGGCGCCAGGGGCTACACCGACTATCCGGTGATCGAAAAGGTCGCCTGACGCGACGACCGACGGGCCGCCCGCGGCGGCCCGTCGTGCCGGCCGATCTCCCCTGCCGCAAGGAAACGTGCTACGTCCACGGCGCCCAGCGGAGGAGACCATGAAGCCGTCGCGCCCTGCCCTTGCCGCCGCCCTGCTCGCGGCGGGCCTTGCCCCTTCTCCGGCCGCCGCCCAGCCGGAATTCCGCGCGCCGCCGCCGTGCCTCTATCAAATGACGCCGCAGGACGGCCCGCGCCTCTGCATCCGTGAGGCAACCTTCGGCCATGACATCTGCAGCGCGATCGAGCATTTTTCCATTCGCCACGACCTGCCGCCTGGCTTCTTCGCCCGGCTCATCTGGCGCGAGAGCCTGTTCCGGCCGGACGCAGTGAGCCCCAAGGGGGCGGAAGGCATCGCCCAGTTCATGCCCGCGACGGCGCGCCGGCGCGGGCTGGACGACAGTTTCCACGCGCTTCAGGCCCTGTCGGCGTCGGCGGCCTATCTCGCGGCGCTGCGCAGGACCTATGGCAATCTCGGACTGGCCGCCGCCGCCTACAATGCCGGCGAGGCGGGCGTCGAGCGCTTCATCGCCAACGGCCGCCTGCCCTTCGAAACCCGCGCCTATGTGATGGCGATCACCGGACATGCGGCCGAGAGCTGGACGGACGAAACGCTTCCCGGAGCCGATTTCCGGCTCGACGCGGACACGCCGTTCCGCACGGCCTGCATCGCGCTGTCCGAACGGCGGCGGCTGAAGGAGATCGTCTATGCCGATGAGGGCGAATGGGCGCCCTGGGGCATCCAACTCGCGGCGCATTTCGACAAGGCCGTCGCCCGCCGCCTGTTCCTGATGGCCGTTGCCCGCCTGCCGGCGCCGCTCGACGCGGAGAAGCCGCTCATCCGGCGGGAGCGCAACGCGCGCTTCGGCTCGCGCGCCCGCTACACGGCCCGCATCGGCCGGGAGAGCCGGGCCGAGGCGGAAGCGGTCTGCGCTTCCATCCGCAGGAGCGGCGGCGCCTGCATCGTCTTCCGCAACTGACGGGCGCCGCGCCGGAGACTGCCGACGGCGCGAGCAACGCCATCGAGGGCATGACGCATGTCATCCTCTGCGCACCTTTGTGATGCTGACGATCCTTATTCAGCTTTTTCAGAGGGTTGTCGCCATATCCGGAATCGGTTTTTCCGCCACCTGAATCATTCAGTCAGGTCGATGAATCAAAATCTGAAAGGCAGAATGCCCGCCGGCGGCGGGCATTCGAAAGCGGCAGGGGCGCCTCACGCCTACTTGCAATTGGCGCAGAAGCGCTGGATGCGTTTGCAGGCTTCCTCGAGCAGTTCTTCCGACGTGGCGTAGGAGATGCGGAAGTTGGGGCCGAGGCCGAAGGCCGAGCCGTGTACGACGGCCACACCTTCCGCTTCCAGCAGTTCCGACACGAAGTCCTCGTCCGTCTCGATGACCTTGCCCGACGGCGCCGTCTTGCCGATCAGCCCCTTGCAGGACGGGTAGACGTAGAATGCCCCTTCCGGCGACGGGCACTCGATGCCCTTGGCCTGGTTCAGCATGGAGACGACGAGGTCCCGGCGGCCCTCGAAGATCTTCTTGTTCTCGGGGATGAAATCCTGCGTGCCGTTCAGCGCCTCGACGGCCGCCCACTGGGCGATCGAGCAGGCGCCGGAGGTCTGCTGGCCCTGGATCATGTCCATCGCCTTGATGAGCGCGAGCGGCCCGGCCGCGTAGCCGATGCGCCAGCCGGTCATCGCATAGGCCTTCGAGACGCCGTTCATCGTCAGCGTGCGGTCGTAGAGGCCGGGCTCGACCTCGACCGGCGTGGCGAACTTGAAGTCGCCATAGGTCAGGTGCTCGTACATGTCGTCGGTCAGGATCCAGACATGCGGGTGCTTCATCAGCACGTCGGTCAGCGCCTTCAGTTCGGCATGGCTGTAGGCGGCGCCCGACGGGTTCGACGGCGAGTTGAAGATGAACCACTTGGTCTTCGGCGTGATCGCCCTGTCGAGGTCCTCGGCCTTCAGCTTGAACTTGTTGTCCTGCGTCGTCGCGACGAAGACCGGCGTGCCGCCGCACAGCGCCACCATCTCCGGATAGGAGACCCAATAGGGCGTCGGGATGACGACCTCGTCGCCGGCGTTCATCGTCGCCATGAAGGCGTTGAACAGGATCTGCTTGCCGCCGGTGCCGACGATCGTCTGCTCGGGCTTGTAATCGAGCCCGTTCTCGCGCTTGAACTTGTCGGCGATCGCCTTGCGCAGTTCCGGAATGCCCGAGACCGGCGTGTACTTCGTCTCGCCGCGGTTGATCGCCTCGATCGCCGCCTGCTTGATATTGTCGGGCGTATCGAAATCCGGCTCGCCGGCGCCGAGCCCGATCACGTCCCGGCCTTTCGCTTTCAGCTCGCGCGCCTTCTGCGACACGGCGATGGTGGCGGAGGGCTTCACTCGGGAAAGGGCGTCTGCAAGAAAGGCCATGGTCGAATGTCCAGTTCGGGTTCAAAGACAGCGGAAGGCCAGGAGCGGCGCTGCCGGCTCCATAGCGGTTAGCTCTATGTCGAAACTGGCCGGGTCTTGCAAGCACCCCCGCACCAGAAACAGCCCATTCCGGCCCGTTGCCGCGCCTCATCAGCAAGTTTCATGCATCGCATCACCATCGCGCATGCACACGCGGTCGCCAAGGCCGGCGCCAAAGCACGCTTTAATTGCAGCAATGCACATACGATCAGTTTTACGCGAAACGTTAAGCCGGTGTTAACGCGGCCGGTGTAGCATGGCCGGAAAGCGGGAACCCGTCCACGGAGGCTGCCGAATGTCGGAGCGCAGCATCTTTGCGAGCCTGACGCGGGAGCCGGACGGCACGTTCTGCAGCCGCCATGGCCCCTACACGCTCAGAAGCGCCTTTCAGCCGATCTTCCGCCAGCAGGAGGGCGGCGGCCTTGAACTGCGCGCGGTGGAGGGACTGATCCGTCCGAACAGCGCGGGCGAAACCGTCGCGCCGGCCGAGTTCTTCGCCCGGCTTGCCGACGATGACAGGGCCGCGGTCGACAGCCTGTGCCGCAGCCTGCATATCCTGAATGCCCGGCCTTTCGCGTCTCGCGACCTGGCACTCCTCGTCAACTTCCAACCGGGCCTGTTTGTCACCGGCCATGCAATCCGCCAGGAGGTGGAGCGCATGCGGCTCGCCGCGCACGAGGCCGGCCTGCGGCCCGGCCGCATCGCCTGCGAACTGCGTGCCCGGCCGGACGACGATCCCGCCATGCTCGCCGACTTCGCCGCCAACCTGCACCGCGGCGGCTTCCTGGTCGCGATCGACGATTTTGCCGGCGACGACCGCGACATGGAGCGCATCGACCGCCTCGGTGCGGACATCGCCAAGCTCGACACGATCTGGGTGCGGCGGGTGGCGGAGAACAGCGCCGGCGCCACCTTGCTGCGCCTCGCGGTCGAACAGCTGCGCCGGCTGGGAACCGAAGCCGTTCTCGCCGGCGTCGAGGAGACCTGGCAGCTGGCGCTGGCGGACGAGATCGACCGGCCGCTCGTGCAGGGGTATCTCCTTGGCCGGCCGGAACTCGCGCCGACGACCTTCGACCTGCGCTATCCGGCGGACGACCGGCCCGGCATGGAGGCCCGAGACGACGACCACGCATCGGCAGCCGGCCCGCACCGCCTGGCTGCCGCCGTTGCGGTCATGCCCTTCGGGCGGAAGGGCGTATGAGGCGGCCGCACCGGCACCCTCGTTCGGCTGTGCCAGCGCGCCCTCGGAAACGGTTCTCCGGCGGCATGGAAAATGGTCGCATGAAAACGTGTAACAGGCTGAATTTATTCGTGAGTGCGGCCGCAGCCACCGGCGTTTCAGGCCCGCCACATTTTCGCCACGACAAGAGCCGGACGACGTCGCAATTCAGTCTCCATGGCGCCGCCATGGCCGTGTTCCCTGACCCGTGACAAAGGCGAAGAGCCACAACGGTCAAGAACCGGGGGACACGATGTTTCTGGACGACGAGACCACGAGCAAGAAGCAGAAGGCGCGCGAGACCCGCGCGGTCTTCTATATGGCCATCACCGCGCTCGCGGCCTGCGTGGTCATGGTGTTCGGCCTGATGAGCGCGGCCAAGGCCGGCCATGCCGAGCGGCCGGTTCCGGCGCAGGACGATACCGCGCCGCACGCCCTCCTGAAGCAGCCCGCTGCCGTCGGCTTCACCCTGTCGTGAGGCCATTTAACGCCGGCCGGTGGTCTCCCGCGGAAAACACTGTTCCGGTGCAGAGATCGGCCTCGACGCGGTGGCCGACAGCTAGGCTCAGGACTCATTGATCAGAGCCAGAAGATGACGGTCGCGGCGATGCATATTGCGGAGAAGAAGGTGTGCGC
>NZ_JAKGBU010000077.1 GCF_021555155.1 Rhizobium alarense | reverse complement strand
CGTTCAGTCGAGCCGCATGGCGATGCCGCGCTCGGCCATGTAGCGCTTGGCCTCGCCGATCGTGTGCGTGCCGAAATGGAAGATCGAGGCGGCGAGCACTGCCGTCGCGTGCCCGTCGCGGATGCCCTCGACCAGGTGATCGAGATTGCCGACGCCGCCGGACGCGATGACCGGCACCGGCACACGATCGGCGATGGTGCGCGTCAGCGCGATGTCATAGCCGCCCTTCTGGCCGTCGCGGTCCATCGAGGTGAGCAGCAGTTCGCCGGCACCACGTTCGACCATCTTCTCCGCAAAGGCGACGGCGTCGATGCCGGTCGGCTTTCGGCCGCCATGGGTGAAGATTTCCCAGCGGTCCGCCTCGCCCTCTGTCGACACCTTCTTGCTGTCGATCGAGACGACGATGCACTGGTTGCCGAACTTGTCGGCCGCCTCGGCCACGAAATCGGGATTGGCGACGGCGGCGGAGTTGATCGACACCTTGTCGGCGCCGGCGAGCAGCAGCTTGCGGATGTCGGCGACGGTGCGCACGCCGCCGCCGACGGTCAGCGGCATGAAGCAATGCTCGGCCGTGCGCGCCACCACGTCGAAGATCGTGTCGCGGTTGTCGGCCGACGCCGTGATGTCGAGGAAGCACAACTCGTCGGCGCCGGCCGCGTCATAGGCCTTGGCGGATTCCACCGGATCGCCGGCATCCACGAGGTCGACGAAGCTGACGCCCTTGACGACACGGCCGTCCTTGACGTCGAGACAGGGAATGACACGGGCCTTAAGGGTCAAAGGACGGCCTCCTTCTTGCTGATTTGCGCGTCCGCGCCGCGAGGCGGCTGCGGGCGTCGCGGGTCGTCCTTGACATCCAGGCAGGGAATGACGCGGGCCCTAAGGGTCATGCCGATACTCCTCGCGCTTCGCGGATCACCGCCAGCGCTTCTGTCGGATCGATCCGGCCATCATAGAGCGCCCGGCCCGAAATCGCACCTTCGAGTTTGCGGGCATCGGGGGCGACGAGCCGGTGGATGTCGGCCATCGAGGCGAGGCCACCGGAGGCAATGACAGGGATCGCGACGGCGTCGGCAAGCGCCAGCGTCGATTCCCAGTTGATGCCGGCGAGGATGCCGTCGCGGTCGATGTCGGTATAGATGATGGCGGCGACGCCGGCGCCCTCGAATTTCCGGGCAAGCTCGATCACGCCGAGTTCCGAGGCTTCCGCCCAGCCCTCGACGGCCACCCTGCCGCCCTTGGCGTCGATGCCGACGGCGACCTTGCCGGGAAATTTCCGGCAGGCCTCGATGACGAGCGCCGGGTCGCGCACTGCGACGGTGCCGAGGATGACGCGGGCGAGGCCGCGTGACAGCCAGGTTTCGATATGGGCGAGCGTGCGGATGCCGCCGCCGAGCTGCACCGGGTTCTTCGTCGCCCCGAGGATCGCATCGACCGCCGCGCCGTTGACCGTCTCGCCGGCAAAGGCGCCGTTGAGGTCGACCACATGCAGCCACTCGAAGCCCTGGTCCTCGAAGGCCTTCGCCTGGGCGGCCGGGTCGGGATTGTAGACGGTCGCCTGCTCCATGTCGCCGAGCTTGAGGCGCACGCACTGGCCGTCCTTCAGGTCGATGGCGGGAAAGAGGATCATCGGATTTCCGTTCTCAAGGCTTCCAGCGCAGGAAGTTGGTGATGAGGGCGAGGCCGAGCGCCTGGCTCTTTTCCGGGTGGAACTGCGCGCCGGCTTTGTTGTCGCGCGCGACGAAGGCGGTGACCGGGCCGCCATAGCCGGCGGTCGCGATCACGTCGTCCGGGTTCTCCGCGGCAAGGTGGTAGGAATGCACGAAATAGGCGTGCAGGCCATCGGGCCCGGTCGGAATGCCCTCGAAAAGCGGGTGCGGCCGCGCGAGGTCCAGCGTGTTCCAGCCCATCTGCGGGATCTTGAGGTCGGGATCGTCGGGCGTCATCAGCACCACGTCGCCGGGGATCCATCCGAGCCCTTCCGTCACGGTCTTTTCCAGCCCGCGCGACGACATGAGCTGCATGCCGACGCAGATGCCGAAGAAGGGCCGGCCCTTCGTCTCGACCGCTTCCGTCAGCGCCTCGACCATGCCGTCGACGGCGTCGAGGCCGCGGCGGCAGTCGGCATAGGCGCCGACGCCCGGCAGCACGACGCGGTCGGCCGTCGCGACGCGCTCGGCGCGGTCCGTCAGGTCGATCTCGGCGTCGATGCCGGCCTCGCGCACGGCGCGCTCGAAGGCTTTGGTGGCGGAGCGGAGATTGCCCGATCCGTAGTCGATGATGGCGACCCGCATGCTCAGCGTCCTTCCCCGAAACCGACGAGGCCCATCATCGGCTGGTGCGCGCGACCCGAGGAACCGGAGGCCGGCAGGACGGGAAGCGGTCGCGCCTGCGCCGGTTCGTCGGTCATATTCAGATAGTAGATTTCCTCGGCCGTATCGCGGTCCTCGGCCAGGATGGCCCGGTCGAGCGTCCAGCCCCGGCGCCGAAGCGCCGCGACGACCGCCGTCGGACCCTCGAGTGCGACGAGGAGGGCGGTGCCGAGCGAGACGGCAAGCCCGGCCGGCCAGAAGACCGGGTCGGCGGCAAGTGTTGAGCCGATCGCCTGCAGCGCGAAGGCAAGCAGGGCCGCAAGCCAAGCCCGGTGCCAGAGCAGCCAGACGACCGGAAAGAACAGGGCGAGCCAGGAAAAGCCGTCGCGCAGGAAGCGGGCCTCTTCATCCTGCGGCCCGCCGCCGGGAGGGGTCAAAACGAGGAATGTGGCCATGGCTGGCCTCCTGATGGCGCCGTCAGGCCAGCGAGCCCTTGGTCGAGGGGACGCGGCCCGCCTGGCGGGGATCGATCTCTGTCGCCGAACGCAGCACGCGGGCAACGGCCTTGAAGCAGGTCTCCGCGATATGATGGTTGTTGGCGCCGTAGATGTTCTGGATATGCAGCGTGATGCCGGCATGCTGGGCGAGCGCCTGGAAGAACTCGCGCACCAGCTCGGTATCGAAGGTGCCGATCTTCGGCGAGGAGAAGACGACGTTCCAGACGAGAAAGGGCCGGCCGGACACGTCGATGGCGGCGCGCGTCATCGTCTCGTCCATCGCGAGGTCGAGCGAGGCGTAGCGCGTGATGCCGCGCCGGTCGCCGAGGGCCTTGGAAATCGCCTGGCCGATCGCGATGCCGGTGTCCTCCACCGTGTGATGGTCGTCGACATGCAGGTCGCCCTTGCTCGAGATCTGCATGTCGATCAGCGAATGGCGCGACAGCTGGTCCAGCATATGATCGAAGAAGCCGACGCCCGTCGAAATCGCCGACGCGCCCGTGCCGTCGATGTCGACGGCGACGGAAACGTCGGTCTCGTTCGTCTTGCGGGAAATGCTGGCTGTGCGGCTCATGCGCTGTCTCCGGACTGCTGTCGGCGCTCCATAACAGGGCTCTTGGCAAATTGCCAGCGCATCGGTCCTTTGCGCATGGCAAGTCCTCCCGCGCGCCTTGCAGCGGGTTCGGAACCATTCAACGGCGGAAGAGAAGACAGCCCGCGCGAGGTTGAGGGTCCGGGACAATGGGGAAGACGGGTGCGCTGAAGGGCTTGTGTATCGCGCCTGGCCACCCCCTCATCCGCCTGCCGGCACCTTCTCCCCGGCGGGGAGAAGAGGTATGGCGCGACGTTTGCGATCTTCCTCTCCCCTCGGGGGAGAGGTTCGTCGAGCAAAGCGGAGGCGGGTCGAGTAGGCGATGCGCCCGAGCCTCTTCCGCCGCCGTCACTTCTTCTTCAGCGTGCTTTCGCTGTTCTTGACCTGCGAACCGAGCGTTGCGGGAGCGGCCTTGGCGGCGCCCTTGTCCTTCTTCGGTTTGCGCACTTCCTTGTTGCCTCGAACCTGACCCTTGGCCATTGTCGTCTCCCCGCATGTTGATCGGGGATCATAGCCGCTCATGTCATGGAAAATGCAAGGCATATTTTGGCAAGCGGCAAGCCGCCGGCGCATCTCCGCGGTCGCGTCACGGCGTTTTCCGCCCCCGCCGCTGCAGGAACCCCCGCGCGGCCCCGGCCGGCCGGCCCGCCGGGCAGCACCTTCCTTCGTTTGCATTTGCCGGAAGGCCGCTTACATAGGGCTCGACGAGACCGTCCGCCCGGGACGGCGACTGCCCGCGGATCGCGGGCCAACAGGTGCAGGATGAGCGAACACAATCCTTATGGAACGATGCATGCCACGACCATCATCACCGTGCGCAAGGACGGCAAGGTGGTGATGGCGGGCGACGGTCAGGTGAGCCTTGGCCAGACGGTGATGAAGGGCAACGCGCGCAAGGTCCGCCGGCTCGGCAAGGGCGAGGTGATTGCCGGCTTCGCGGGCGCGACGGCCGACGCCTTCACGCTGCTCGAACGGCTGGAAGCCAAGCTCGAACAGTATCCCGACCAGCTGATGCGCGCGGCCGTCGAGCTTGCCAAGGACTGGCGGACGAACAAGTACCTGCGCAATCTGGAAGCGATGATGCTCGTCGCCGACAGGTCGATCACGCTCGCGATCACCGGCAATGGCGACGTGCTGGAGCCGGAACACGGCACGATCGCCATCGGCTCGGGCGGCAACTACGCCTATGCCGCGGCGCGGGCCCTGATGGACAGTGACCGGTCGGCCGAGGAAATTGCGCGACGCGCCATGCAGATCGCCGGCGACATCTGCGTCTATACCAACCACAATTTCGTCATCGAGACGCTGGATGCCGATTGATCTCGTCCGGATCGGCTTCCGTCCGGTGGCGGCGGCGGACTATCCGCTTCTTTCGAGGTGGCTTGAAGAGCCGCACATCTGCGCCTGGTGGGGCGACCCGGAGGAGGAACTCGGCTTCATCCGCGACATGGTGGAGGGCCGCGACACGACGCGTCCCTATCTGATCCTGCTCGACGGCGCGCCCGTCGGCTATATCCAGGCCTGGTTCATCGGCCATCACCAGAACGAGGACTGGACGAAGGACACCCCCTGGCTTCGGGAACTGCCGTCCGGAACAGTCGGCGTCGACCTGTCGATCGGCGACGCGTCGAAACTGTCGGTCGGCCTCGGGTCCGCAGCGCTTGCGGCCTTCGTCGCCAGACTCCGCCGCGAAGGCCACGAGACCATTGTCATCGACCCTGATCCCGCCAACACAAGGGCCGTCCGGGCTTACGAAAAAGCCGGCTTCCGGGCCATGCCGGCCCTGATGGGCCGCACCGGTGGCGGCGTGCTGATCATGCAACACGATCCGAAAGCGAACGAGATATCATGAGCAACTTTTCCCCCCGCGAGATCGTTTCCGAGCTCGACCGCTACATCATCGGCCAGAAGGACGCCAAGCGTGCCGTGGCGATCGCGCTCAGGAACCGCTGGCGCCGCCAGCAGCTCTCGGACGACCTGCGCGACGAGGTCATGCCGAAGAACATCCTGATGATCGGCCCGACCGGCGTTGGCAAGACCGAGATCTCCCGCCGCCTGGCGAAGCTCGCCGGTGCGCCCTTCGTCAAGGTCGAGGCGACCAAGTTCACCGAGGTCGGCTATGTCGGCCGCGACGTCGAGCAGATCGTGCGCGACCTCGTCGAGGTGGGCATCGGCCTCGTGCGCGAGAAGAAGCGCTCCGAGGTGACGGCGAAGGCGCATGCCAATGCCGAGGAGCGCGTGCTCGACGCGCTGGTTGGCGCCACGGCCTCACCGGCAACCCGCGACAGTTTCCGCAAGAAGCTGCGCGCCAACGAGCTCGACGACAAGGAGATCGAGATCGATGTCGCCGATGCCGGCGGCGGCATGCCGGGCTTCGAGATTCCAGGCATGCCGGGCGCCAATATCGGTGTCCTGAACCTGTCGGAAATGTTCGGCAAGGCGATGGGCGGGCGCACCAAGAAGGTCAGGACGACCGTCAAGGCTTCCTACAAGCTCTTGATCGACGACGAATCCGACAAGCTTCTCGACAACGAGCAGATCGCCCGCGAGGCCGTGCGCTCCGTCGAGAACGACGGCATCGTCTTCCTCGACGAGATCGACAAGATCGCGGCCCGCGACGGCGGCATGGGGGCCGGCGTGTCGCGCGAGGGCGTGCAGCGCGACCTGCTGCCGCTCGTCGAGGGCACGACCGTCGCCACGAAATACGGCCCGGTGAAGACGGACCACGTCCTCTTCATCGCCTCGGGTGCTTTCCATGTGGCGAAACCCTCCGACCTGCTGCCGGAGCTTCAGGGCCGCCTGCCGATCCGCGTCGAGCTGCGCGCCCTGACGAAGGAGGACTTCCGCCGCATCCTGACGGAGACCGAGGCGAGCCTGATCCGCCAGTACAAGGCGCTGATGGAGACCGAGGCCTTTATGCTCGACTTCACCGAGGACGCGATCGATGCGCTCGCCGACGTCGCCGTCCAGCTCAATGCCAGCGTCGAGAACATCGGCGCGCGGCGGCTGCAGACGGTGATGGAGCGCGTGCTCGACGAGATTTCCTTCGAGGCGCCGGACAAGGCGGGCGGCGCACTGACAATCGACGCGGACTATGTGCGCAAGCATGTGGGTGAGCTTGCGGCCAACGCGGATCTCTCCCGCTACATCCTCTGATTCCTGCAAAATCGGCGCCGTTTTCGCGGCGCCGGTCCCGCAAATTTGATGGTCCCCGCCCTCGACAGTGCTCCACCGGCGCATTAGGGAGTGGCTGCTCGGATTTGGCGGCGCCCGGCATCATTCCGACACGATTGTTTTGCATGGCGTCGGCACGCCGAGCGTCGAAACCGATCAACCGACGGGATACCGGATCTTGCGCACTCTTTTCACCGCCCTGGCCCTTGCGACCGCCCTGCTCGCCGGGGCCGCGCTGCCGGCAGCCGCGCTCGACGTGGTGCCGGCTGGCAACCGGAATGCCGAGCAGCCGAACGTTCCCGGCGCATCGGTCCGCCGCACCAAGGCTGGCAAGACGTCCTTCGATGCGAAATACGAGAAAGTCCGCGATCTTCTGGCGACCGACCACGAGCTCACGGGCAAGATCAGGAGCATCGCCGGCCGCTACGGCATCGACCCGATCCACATGGTGGGCGCCATCGTCGGCGAGCACACCTACAATGTCGACGCCTACGACCGGCTGCAGAGCTACTACGTGAAGGCAGCCGCCTATGCCGGCGACAGTTTCCGCTTCGCTTATGACGGCGAAACGATCGCCGAATTCGTCGCCCGCCCGCAATTCGACAAATGCGCGGGCAAGAACGGCGCCTACGCGCTGTGGACCTGCCGCGAGGCCGTCTGGAACGCCTCCTTTGCCGGCAGGACGGTCGGCGGCAGGAGTTTTCCGCGCAATCGCTTCAGCGTCGTCTTCTTCCAGCCCTTCTATGCCGGCCAGACCTTCGGTCTCGGCCAGATCAACCCGCTGACGGCGCTGACGCTGACCGACGACGTCGCCCGCGTCTCCGGCTATCCGCGGCTGGAGGAATCCGACGCGGCCGCCGTCTACAAGGCGATCATGGATCCGGATATTTCGCTCGCCTACATGGCCGCCTCGATCAAGCGGTCGATCGACGCCTACCGCAAGATTGCGGGCGTCGACATCTCGAAGAACCCCGGCCTCACCGCGACGCTCTACAATGTCGGCAGTCCCGATGCGCGTGCCGCGGCCTTCGCTGCGCGGCGGGCGGCCGGCGAGGCGACCTGGCCGGAAGAAAACTATTACGGCTGGCTCATCAACGACAAGCTGGCGGAACTGCAAGGCCTGCTCTAACTTCCGCCCCGATTGCGACCGATCCTGCCGCCGGTGCGCGTGCGGGGCGGAAGTTAGAGGAGGGCAGGGCATGGACATGCGTCCCGAACCGTTCGAACCGCCGGCGCCGGTGCCGCGCACCGTGCCGCCGTCGAAGCTCGAGATCATCCGTACGGTCTTCCGCAATCCGCTGGAGCTCTGGGGCGAGCCCTCCTACACGCTGCCCTGGATCATGACGAGCTTCTTCGGCGAGAGGACGCTGATCGTCAACGACCCCGGCCTCATCAAGCATGTGCTTGTCGACAATGCCGCCAATTACAAGATGGCGGTGGTGCGCCAGCTCGTGCTGCGGCCGATCCTGCGCGACGGCCTGCTGACGGCGGAAGGCGCGGTGTGGAAGCGCTCGCGCAAGGCGGTCGCGCCGATCTTCACGCCGCGCCACGCCAGAGGTTTCGCCCGCCAGATGCTGGCCCAGTCGCAACGCTATGCCGGCAAATACGATGGCGCGGACGGCCAGGTCTTCGACATCGGCAACGACATGACGGAACTCGCCTTCGCGATTCTCTCCGACACACTGTTCTCCGGCGAGATCGTCTCGTCGTCCGGCCATTTCGCCGACGATGTCGACGAACTGCTGCACCGCATGGGCCGGGTCGATCCGATGGACCTGCTGCGGGCGCCGCCCTGGGTGCCGCGGCTGACGCGCTTCGGCGGGCGCAAGGTCATGGAGAAATTCCGGCGCATCGTGCGGGACACCATGGAACTCCGGCTGTCGCGCATGAAGGACGGCGCGGACGCGGCGCCGGGTGACTTCCTGACGCTGCTCCTGAAGCAGATGGGGCCGGACGGGCTGACGATGGAGGAGGTCGAGGACAATATCCTGACCTTCATCGGCGCCGGCCACGAGACGACGGCGCGGGCGCTCGCCTGGACGCTCTATTGTGTCGCCGGCAGCCCGCATATCCGCGACGCGATGGAGGCGGAGATCGACGCCGTGCTCGCGACCGGCGCCGATCCGGTCGAATGGCTCGACCGCATGCCCCATACGCGCGCCGCCTTCGAGGAGGCGCTGCGCCTCTACCCGCCGGCGCCTTCGATCAACCGCGCGGCGATCGCGGACGACAGCTGGACGAACGAGGCCGGCGAGACGGTGGAGATCCCGAAGGACGTGACGATCCTCATCATGCCCTGGACGCTGCACCGCCACCAGCTCTACTGGGAGAAGCCGCGCGCCTTCATGCCCGAGCGTTTCCTGCCGGAGAACCGCGACCGCATCCACCGCTTCCAGTTCCTGCCGTTCGGCGCCGGCCCGCGCATCTGCATCGGCGCCACCTTCGCCATGCAGGAGGCCGTCATCGCGCTTGCCGTCCTGATGCAGCGCTACCGTTTCGATGTGACCGGCGAGACGGCACCCTGGCCCGTGCAAAGGCTGACGACGCAGCCTTCTAACGGACTGCCGATGAGGGTGACGGCTCGTCCACCCGCTTCTTCGACTTCTTGATGGTCTTGATCGCTGCGCAGGTCGCCTCACCGACGTTCTCGCATGGCTTGTAGATGACGATCTCGCTGCCGCTGCCGTCGTCCCAGACCGCCTGCACGGCGATCGTCTCCGCCTCGTTCTTCTTCAGCGAGATGTAGATATAGTCGGCGGTGTCGTCGGACGGCAGATTGAAGGGCAACTGCGGGTCGCACTTGGCGAGCGGCAGGCTCCTGTCGAGCGAATCGTCGTTGATCGAGTAGCGGATCGCCGAGAGCCGGCAATGCATGGTCTGCAGCGCGGTGAAATAGACGAGCTGCCGGTCGTCGTAGTTGCGGAACTGGATCCAGCCCGTCGGCTTGTTGGCGTCGAGCATCGCCTTGTAGATCGAGACGTCGGGGATCTCCGGCTTGTATTCCTCCTCGTCCTCCTGCGCCCGGGCAGGCAGGGAAAAGACGAGCGCCGCGCCGAGGGCGGCGTATGCCAGGTTCTTCATGAGCCGCATTCCGGTTTTCCTCTCCATGCTGTCGCCGGCGATGTCGTTTCCGGGCGTGGTGTTCTCCGTCGAGATGCAATAACACCATCGGCGGTCGACTTTGACCAGATGCAAAGCGCTTCGGCGCGACCCATGTTCGGAACAGCACCCGTGGCAGACCCCTTGTTACTCGGCATCGACACCGGCGGCACCTATACGGACGCCGTGCTTTTCAGCGAAACGGCGGGCGTCGTCGCCAAGGCCAAGGCGCTGACGACACGCCACGATCTTTCGGTCGGCATCTCCCGCGCCGTCGAAGCGGTCCTGGAAAAGGCACGGGTGCCGGTCCAGGCGATCAGCCTCGTTTCCCTCTCCACGACGCTCGCCACCAATGCGCTGGTCGAAGGACAAGGCGGGCGCGCCGGGCTCGTGATGATCGGCTTCGGCCCGGACGACCTGAAGCGCGACGGTCTTGCCGATGCGCTCGGCAGCGACCCCGTGCTCTTCCTGCCCGGCGGCCACAACGTGCACGGCACCGAGACGGCGCTCGACATGACGGCGCTGGACGCGGCGCTTCCGGACCTCGCCCGGTCGGTCTCCTCCTTCGCCGTCGCGGGCTATTTCGCCGTGCGCAACCCGGATCACGAGCGCCGCGTGCGTGAGCGCATCCGCGACGTGTCGCACCTGCCGGTGACCTGCAGCCACGAACTGTCCTCCAGGCTCGGGGGGCCGCGCCGGGCACTGACGACGCTGCTCAACGCCCGGCTCGTCTCGATGATCGATCGGCTGATCGGCGCCTGCGAGGACTATCTGAAACGCATCGGGCTCGACGTGCCGATGATGGTGGTGCGTGGCGACGGTGCGCTGATCTCGGCCGCCGAGGCGCGGCTGAGGCCGATCGAGACGATCCTCTCCGGCCCTGCGGCAAGCCTCGTCGGCGCGCGGCACCTGACCGGGCTCGACGATGCCGTCGTCTCCGACATCGGCGGCACGACGACGGACGTCGCGGTTCTCGACCGCGGGAGGCCGAAGCTCGACGCGGAGGGTGCCGTCGTCGGCGGCTACCGCACCATGGTCGAGGCCGTCGCCATGCGCACCTACGGGCTCGGCGGCGATTCGGAGGTCCGCATCGACGACCGCGGGCTGAGGGCGAAGATAGAGCTCGGCCCCCGCCGTTTCCTGCCGCTCAGCCTGTTGTCGGAGCAGCATCCCGGGGCGGTCGTTCCGGTGCTGGAACGCCAGTTGCGGGCGCCGCATCCCGGCCGGCACGACGGGCGTTTTGCGATCCGCACCGGCATTCCGGACCAGTTGGCAAGCGGGTTGCAGCCGCAGGAACAGGCGCTCTTCGACCGGCTCGGCGATGCACCGGAGCCGCTCGACACGCTGCTTGCGACGACGCTGCAGAAGGCGACGCTCGACCGGCTCGTCGCCCGCGGTCTCGTCCATATCGCCGGCATCACGCCATCCGACGCGATGCATGTTTTGGGCGGCCAGGGCCAGTGGGACGGCGCGGCGGCGCGTCTCGGACTGCAGCTCGCGACGCGCCTGAAGGACGGTTCCGGCCGCCCGGTCGCCGGGTCGCCGGAGGACCTCGCGACGCTGATCGTCGACCGCCTGACGCGGCAGTCTTCCGACGTGATCCTCGCGGCGTGCCTTGCGGACGACGGCGTGGCCGGCGTCGATCCCGTCACCTCCGTCGCCGTCGACCGCGCGCTGATCCGCAAGCCGGGCATCGTGCGCTTCGAGGTCGCGCTCGACCGGCCGCTGGTCGGGCTCGGCGCGTCGGCACCGGTCTATTACCCGGCGATCGCCGAGATGATCGGCGCGCGGCCGTCGATCCCCTACGATGCGGACGTGGCGAATGCGGTGGGCGCGGTGGTCGGCCAGGTGCGCTCGGCGGTGACGGTGTTCGTCACCATGCCGGAGGACGGCATCTTCATCGTCAACGGAGCGGGCGACAGCGTACGGCTTCTCGACGAGTCCGCGGCCTTCTCGCTGGCACGTGAACGGGCGGTCGAGGCCGCGCTGCATGCTGCCCGCGCGAGCGGCGCGGACGAACCGATGGTGGCGCTCGGCGAGGACGTCGATGCGCCGGAGATCGAAGGGAGCCGGAAGCTGGTGGAAGCCCGCTTCACCGCGACCGCCAGCGGGCGGCCGCGCATAGCGCACGATGTATAGAATACGATTATTTCCGATTTGGAACAAATTCTTTGAACCATTGCCGAATTGACTATGAATGAATGCGCGGGATAGTGGCAGCATCCCGCCCGTGAAATGCGCGCCTACGGAGTACGCCATGAGCCATATCGACAAGCACGGCCTGAGCATCGACCCTTCCCTCGTCGATTTCATCGTGAACGAGGCGCTGCCCGGCACCGGTGTCGCCGAAGACCGCTTCTTCTCCGCCTTCTCGGACATCGTGCATGCGCTGGCGCCCGAAAACCGGGCGTTGCTCGCTAAGCGCGACATGCTGCAGGAGAAGGTCGACGCCTGGTACCGCCGCCACGGCGCGCCGCTGGATCTCGGCGCCTATGAGGATTTTCTCCGGGAGATCGGCTATATCCTGCCGGAAGGCGGCGATTTCGCCGTCTCGACCGACAATGTCGATCCGGAGATCGCCGCCGTCGCCGGCCCGCAGCTGGTCGTACCGGTCATGAATGCCCGCTACGCGCTGAATGCCGCCAATGCGCGCTGGGGCTCGCTCTATGATGCGCTCTACGGCACCGACGCGATCCCGGAAACCGACGGCGCGGAGAAGGGCAACGGCTACAATCCGGTCCGCGGTGCCAAGGTCATCGCCTGGGCGCGGGCCTTCCTCGACGACAGCGTACCGCTTTCCGGCGCGCGCTGGAATGAGGTGGCCGGCTTCGCCGTCGAGGCGGGTGCGCTCGCGGTCACGCTGGCGAACGGCACGAAAACCGGCCTCGCCGAGCCTTCGCGGTTCACCGGCTATCTCGGAGATGCCGCGGCACCCGGCCAGATCCTGCTGCGCAACAACGGGCTGCATGTCGAGATTCTCGTCGACGCCACGACAGCGACCGGCAAGGCCGATCCGGCGCATATTTCCGATGTCCGGCTGGAAGCCGCGCTGACCACCATCATGGACTGCGAGGATTCGGTCGCCGCCGTCGATGCCGAGGACAAGGTCGTCGTGTACCGCAACTGGCTCGGCCTCATGAAGGGCGACCTGTCGGAGGAGGTCCGGAAGGGCGGCAACACCTTCACCCGCCGGCTCAACCCGGACCTCGACTACACCGCGCCGGACGGCTCCACCGTTCCGGTCGTCTGCCGCTCGTTGATGCTGGTGCGCAATGTCGGCCACCTGATGACCAACCCGGCGATCCGCGACCGCGCCGGCCACGACGTGCCGGAAGGCATCATGGACGCCATGGTGACGGCGCTGATCGCCCTGCACGACATCGGCCCGAACGGCCGGCGGATGAATTCGCGCGCCGGTTCCATGTATGTCGTCAAGCCGAAGATGCACGGGCCGGAGGAAGTCGCCTTCGCCTGCGCCATCTTTTCCCGCGTCGAGGCGGCGCTCGGCATGGCGCCGAACACGATCAAGATGGGCATCATGGACGAGGAGCGCCGCACGACGGTGAACCTCAAGGAATGCATCCGCGCCGCCAGGGAACGGGTCGTCTTCATCAATACCGGCTTCCTCGACCGCACCGGCGACGAGATTCACACCTCGATGGAAGCGGGCCCGATGATTCGCAAGGGCGACATGAAGCAGGCCGCCTGGATTTCCGCCTACGAAAACTGGAACGTCGACATCGGCCTTGCCTGCGGGCTTTCCGGCCACGCGCAGATCGGCAAGGGCATGTGGGCGATGCCCGACCTGATGGCGGCGATGCTGGAACAGAAGATCGCCCATCCGAAGGCCGGCGCCAATACTGCCTGGGTGCCGTCGCCGACGGCCGCCACGTTGCACGCGACGCATTACCACAGGGTCGACGTCGCGGCGGTCCAGGCAAGCCTCCGAAGCCGGGCGCGGGCGAAGCTTTCCGATATCCTCTCCGTTCCGGTCGCGGTGCGCCCCAACTGGACCCCGGAGGAGATCCAGCGCGAGCTCGACAACAACGCCCAGGGCATCCTCGGCTACGTGGTGCGCTGGGTCGACCAGGGCGTCGGCTGCTCCAAGGTGCCGGACATCAACAACATCGGCCTGATGGAGGACCGCGCGACGTTGCGCATCTCCGCCCAGCACATGGCGAACTGGCTGCACCACTCCGTCGTCACCGAGGCGCAGGTCATCGACACCATGAAGCGCATGGCGGCGGTGGTCGACGGGCAGAACGCGGGCGATCCGCACTACCGTGCGATGGCGCCGGACTTCGACGGTTCGATCGCCTTCCAGGCGGCGCTCGACCTCGTGCTCAAGGGCCGCGAGCAGCCGAACGGCTACACCGAGCCGGTGCTGCACCGCCGCCGCCTCGAGCTCAAGGCGAAGCAGGCGGCCTGATGGCCTGCGCCCGCTCATGAAAAAGCCGCCGGGCGAGAGCCGCGGCGGCTTTTTTGTTCGGTCGCGCCGGCTTACTGCTGGACGATGACGCGGGCGTTCCTGCCGGGACGGACGCGCTTGTAGAGGTCGACGATATCCTGGTTCATCAGCCGGATGCAGCCGGAGGAGGCGGCCGTGCCGATTGAGTTCCATTCCGGCGTGCCGTGCAGGCGGAACAGCGTGTCCTGGCCCTTCTCGTTGAAGAGATAGAGCGCGCGGGCGCCGAGCGGGTTGCTCAGTCCCGGCCCCATGCCTTCCTTCACGTATTTCGCGATTTCCGGCTTGCGGGCGGCCATCTCCTCCGGCGGATGCCACATCGGCCATTCCTGCTTCCAGGCGATATAGGCCTCGCCCTCCCAGGCAAAGCCCTGCTTGCCGACACCGATGCCGTAGCGCACGGCCTTGCCGCGCGGCAGCACGAAATAGAGGAAGCGGCTCGGCGTGTTGACGACGATCGTACCCGGCTTCTCGTCCGTCTTATAATCGACGATTTGGCGGTGATACTTCTCTTTCACGCGGGCGATCGGGATGGCCGGCAGCGTGTAGCCGCTGTCCTGGACCGAGCCGTATTCGGACGTGAAGATCGCGTTGGTTGCGACCGTTTCGCCGGTCACGGGCGTCGTGGAGCAGCCTGCGACGGCAAGCGTGGCTGCGAGGCCGCACAAAAGGAGGGCATTGCGAAGGCGCATCGGATTCTCGTTCTTGGGATTGAAACGCTTGCGGAGCAAGACGTTCGATATCCAAGGTTTATTTTCGATAAGCCGCTGCATTGCAAGGTCGGCGGCGGTACGCGTGCGTCCCGCAAAAGCAAAAAGGCGGGCGATGGTTTTTTTGCAACATTTCTGGGCCGCGCGGCCGGATCTGGCCGCTTTGGCAGGCGGGCGGAGGACGCTAGGCTTGGGAAAACACCGAATCACCCGGCCGCCGGGCTGCCGCGTCGGAGCCGAATCATGACGATCGTTTCGCTGCACAACGACAATCCGCTGATCGACGGGCGCCAGTCCGCGCGCGCCATGATGGTCCGGCGCGGCGTGCAGATGCTGCTGTCCGAGATGCGCCATGCGGTGCTGCCGGAGCTGACGCTTGCGAGCGGCCGGCGGGCCGACCTGATCACGCTGTCGGAGAAGGGCGAGATCTGGATCGTCGAGATCAAGACCTCGATCGAGGATTTCCGCGTCGACCGCAAGTGGCCCGACTACCGGCGCCATTGCGACCGGCTGTTCTTCGCGACCCACAAGGATGTGCCGCTCGACATCTTTCCGGAGGAGTGCGGACTCATCCTGTCGGACGGCTACGGCGCGCATATCCTGCGCGAGGCACCGGAGCATCGCCTGCCGGCGCCGACGCGCAAGTCGGTCACCTTCGCCTTCGCCCGTGTGGCCGCCGGCCGGCTGCTGCTGGCCGAATTCTCGACGGACCGGCGCGACGGGCCGCCGGAGATCGAAGCGATCGTATCCGGAGCCGCCGACGGCGAGATGGGCTGAGCGAAAGCCCGAAGGCTATTTCGGCGCCCGCTTGGCGAGGATGCGCTGCAGCGTGCGGCGGTGCATGTTGAGGCGCCGTGCCGTCTCCGAGACGTTGCGCTCGCACATTTCATAGACCCGCTGGATATGCTCCCAGCGCACGCGGTCGGCCGACATCGGGTTTTCCGGGAGCTCCGCCTTTTCGCCCGGCCTCTGGGTCAGCGCCGCGAAGATGTCGTCGGCGTCGGCGGGCTTCGCCAGATAGTCGACGGCCCCGAGCTTCACCGCGTTGACCGCGGTTGCGATATTGCCGTAGCCGGTCAGCATGATGATGCGCGTGTCGTCCCGGCGCTGGCGGATCGCGGCAATCACGTCGAGGCCGCTGCCGTCGCCGAGCCGCAGGTCCACGACCGCATATTTCGGGGGCGTGGTCTTTGCCTTGGCCATGCCTTCCGCGACGGATTCGGCGGTTTCCACGGCGAAACCGCGGATTTCCATCGCCCGGGCGAGCCGCCTCAGGAACGGCCCGTCGTCGTCGACGATGAGAAGCGACTTGTCCGGCCCGATGAAATCCTCG
The DNA here is from genome assembly GCF_021555155.1 of Rhizobium alarense. Lineage (GTDB taxonomy): Bacteria > Pseudomonadota > Alphaproteobacteria > Rhizobiales > Rhizobiaceae > Rhizobium_D > Rhizobium_D alarense. The sequence continues at coordinate 9,012 of NZ_JAKGBU010000077.1, read as the reverse complement.
CCCGCGGCGTCTGCTTCATCGAAATTCTCTGTCATAATGCCTGTTTCCGCGTCGTTTTCCGATCATTCTTGCGCCACCTGCTTATGACCGGTTCATGACGGCGGGTAAAGTCATTTTGCGCTCCGCGCCTCCATGCGGGACCGCGGCCATTCGACCGTCACCCGCGCGCCCGGCCGGTCGCCGGACCGGTTGGCGAAGGTGAGCCGCGCCCCGGAACGCTCGAGCAGCGTTTTGGCGATGAAGAGCCCGAGACCGAGGCCGCCGGCCCGCTCGTCGCGCTGCCGCTTCGTCACATAGGGTTCGCCGATGCGCTGCAGGATGTCGGCGGCATAACCCTCGCCGTCGTCCTCGATGACGAGCGTCACCCGGTCGGCGGTGTGGTCCGCCGCTACGGTGACCTCCTCGCGCGCATGGTCGACGGCGTTTTCAAGCAGGTTGCCGAGGCCGTAGATGATGCCGGCATTGCGGTTGCCGACTGGTTCCTTCGCCCGATCCCCCTTTTCGACCAGCGTCAGGCGGATGCCGAATTCCCGGTGGGGCGCCATCACCTCCTCCAGCAGCGAGGAGAGCGGCAGGAGACGCATATGCGCCTCGTCCGCGGCCGACAGCGTCGTCAGCCGGCGCAGGATGTCGCGGCAGCGCTCGCTCTGGCTGCGCAGGAGATGCACGTCCTCGCCGAAACGCTCGTCGTTGCCGAGTTCGCGTTCCATTTCCTTCGCGACGACGCTGATCGTGGCGAGCGGCGTGCCGAGTTCGTGCGCGGCGGCGGCGGCCAGACCGTCGAGCTGCGACAGGTGCTTCTCCCTTTGCAGCACGAGCTCGGTGGCGGCGAGCGCCTCGGAGAGCTCTGTCGCCTCCAACGAGACGCGGTAGGAATAGAAGGCGGCGAAGGCCGTGGTCGAGGCGATCGCGAACCAGAAGCCGGCGGTGAGGATCGGCGGCACGACGAGCACGGTGCCCGGAAACCAGGGCAGCGGAAAGGGTGAAAAGGCGAGCGCCGTGATGCCGGCGATCGCCAGGATGCCGAGCGCCAGGCTGTGGCGGATCGGCTGCGACGAGGAGGAGATGATGACCGGCACGCAGACGAGCGGCGCGAAGGGATTGGCGAGCCCGCCGGTGATGAAGAGGAGGGCGAGAAGCTGTGCGAGATCGAAGGCGAGCAGCGCCAGGGCCGCTTCGGACGAGAGCCGGTGGGCCGGCGGATAGCGCACGGCAAGGAAGAAATTGACCGCCGCCAAGAGCGCGATCAGCACGCCGGCCGGCACGAGCGGCAGCGGGAACTCCAGCCAGAAGGCGATGACGATGACGGTGATCGCCTGGCCGGCGACGGCGAGCCAGCGCAGCCGGATCAGGGTTTCCAGCCGGAGCCGGCGGCTGGCGCCGATCTCGCCGATGTCGTGGTGGCTGGCCATGGCCGTCTCCGTTTCCGCCCTCGCTGGCGGCTCATGTAGCACGGGGCTTCGCTCGTGTCGTCGGCGCGGCCGCGGCAGGATCCTCCGGCCAGGGATGTCTCGGATAGCGGCCCCGCATGTCGGCGCGCACGTCGCGCCAGGAGCCCCCCCAGAAGCCGGGGAGGTCGCGCGTCGTCTGGATGGCACGGTGTGCGGGCGACAGCAGTTCGAGAAGCAGCGGCAGCCGCCCGCCCGCGACGCTCGGATGTTCCTTCAGTCCGAACAGTTCCTGCACCCGGATCGCCAGCACCGGCTCGCTGCCGTCGTAACGGATCGGGTGGCGCTGGCCGGTCGGCGCCTGGAAATGGGTCGGTGCCAGCCGGCCGAGGTCGCGCTGCAACTCGTAGGGCACGAGCGCCATCAGCCCGTCGGCAAGGCTTGACGGCCGGATGTCGTCCAGGCTGCGCGCCTCCTGCTGGAAGGGCACGAACCAGCGGTCGAGCGCGGCGGCAAGCGCCTCGTCCGTCATGTCCGGCCAGGGATCGCCGATCGACCGGTGGAGGAAGCCGATGCGGTCACGCAGCTGCAGCGCCTCCTTCGAGAAGGGAAGGGCGTCGAGGCCGAGCTGGCGTACGCCGTCGGCCAGGGCGGCCGCTGCCGCTGCGCCGGAGGGCCGCGGCAGCGGGCTTTCCTCGAGGATCAGCGCGCCGAGCCGGGTGACGCGCCGGGCGCGCACCTGCCGGCTCGTCCGGTCGAACAGCGTCTGGTCTTCCCGCACGATCCTTTCCGCCATGATGCCTTCGGCGATCGCGCGCGGAATTTCGGCCGCGGCGAGGATGCGCTGGCGGGCCGCCTGACCAGTCAGGTCCGCGACGACGATCATCTCGGCGTCGGCCAGCCGCTCGGTCTCCTCCATCTCCGCGCCACGGCCGTTCGCCATGACGAAACGGCCCCGTCCGCCGCGCCGGAGCGCAAGGCGGTCGGGAAAGGCTGCCAGCAGCAGGCTGCCGGCGTCAGGCGATGCCGTGCCGGCGTCCTGTCCCGCGAGCCGGCGGGCGAGCCGGTGGGCGGCATCCGCCCGTTCGCCGCGCTCGGAACGAAAGCGGCGCAGCCGGTCGTCGAGATCGATCGCCGGCCCGCCGAGGCCCTGTTCGGTCAGGAGCACCGCGAGTTCGGCGGCCGGAAGCGCCGCACGCTCGGCCCGCGCGCCGATAACCATGGCGGCCAGCCGCGGCGGCAGGGCGAGCGCGCGGATCTCCGCACCGCTGGGCGTCAGGCTGCCGTCCCCGTCGAGCGCGCCAAGCAGCCGGAGCAGCGCGCGGGCCTCCTCGATCGTCGCAGCCGGCGGCTGGTCGAGGAATTTCAGCGCCGAAGGATCGGCAACGCCCCAATGGGCGAGATCGAGCACGAAGCCGGAAAGGTCGCTTGCCAGCATCTGCGGCGGCGTGAAGGCCGGCATGGCGGCCGTCTGGCCGGCATGCCAGAGGCGGATCGCCAGACCCGGTTCCGTCCGTCCGGCACGACCGGCGCGCTGGTCGGCCGAGGCGCGCGATACGCGCACGGTTTCGAGCCGCGTGATGCCGGTCGACGTCTCGAAGACGGGAAGGCGCTGCAGACCGCTGTCGACGACGACGCGCACGCCGTCGATGGTGATCGAGGTCTCGGCGATCGAGGTCGCGAGCACGATCTTGCGCCGGCCGGCCGCGGCCGGCCGGATCGCCTCGTCCTGCTGACGCTGCGTCAGGTTGCCGTAGAGCGGAATGACGTCGGTCTCCGGGCCGAAGCGGCCGGCGAGCCGCTCGGCCGTGCGCAGGATCTCGCCCTGGCCGGGCAGGAAGGCGAGGATCGAACCGGTCTCCGCGCGGTGCGCCTCGCGGACGGCGCGGGCGACGGTGTCCTCGATGCGTTCGCCCGCCGGGCGGTCGACATGGCGGATATCGACCGGATGGCTGCGTCCCTCGCTGAGGATGACCGGCGCGTCGTCGAGCAGGGCGGCGATGCGCGCCACGTCGAGCGTCGCCGACATCACGACGAGCCGGAGGTCTTCCCGCAGCGCCGACTGCACGTCGAGCGCCAGCGCCAGGCCGAAATCGGCGTCGAGCGACCGCTCGTGGAACTCGTCGAACAGCACGGCCGAAACCCCGGCGAGTTCGGGATCGTCCAGCACCATGCGGGCGAAGACGCCCTCGGTCACGACCTCGATCCGCGTCCGTGCCGAGACGCGGCTGTCGAGGCGCATGCGATAGCCGACGGTCTCGCCGACCGCCTCGCCGAGAAGGCTCGCCATGCGGCCCGCAGCGGCGCGTGCGGCGAGCCGGCGCGGCTCCAGCAGGACGATCCGTCCGTCGCCGCGCCAGGGTGCGGCGAGCAGGTGCAGCGGCACGATCGTGGTCTTGCCGGCGCCGGGCGGCGCGGAAAGCACAGCGCGCGTTCCGCCGGCAAGTGCTGCGCCGAGCGTGTCGAGCACCTCTGAAACCGGAAGAAGCGGCAGCAGCGGCACGGTCATGCAGGCTCTCCGACGTGAACGACGCGGCCACCGGCCGCGTCCGCATCGGCCGGGTCGTGCGTCACGAGCACGACGGGAAGCCGGGCGGCGCGGGCCCGTTCGAAGACGAGCGTGCGCATCTGTCCGCGCAGCGCCTGGTCGAGGCCGGAAAAAGGCTCGTCGAGCAGCAGCAGCCGCGGTTCGGCGAGAAGCGCGCGCTGCAGGGCGACACGCGCCTTCTGCCCGCCCGACAGCGTGTCCGGATCGCGGTCGAAGAAGCCGTCGAGCCCGACGGCGGCAAGCGCCGCCTCCGCGACAGCCCGCCGCCGGGCCCGGCCGCGGATCGCCTCGGGAATGGCGATCAACAGGTTGCCGCCAACGGAAAGATGCGGAAAGAGCAGCGCCTCCTGGAAGAGCAGGCCGGCCCGCCGCGCGTTTGCCGGCAGGGCGGTGAGCTCCGCACCCCCGACCGTCACCCGTCCCCTGGCCTCGAAGGCGGGGTCGAGAAAGCCGCCAATATAGGCGAGCAGCGTCGACTTGCCCGATCCGGAGGGGCCCATGACCGTCAGCACGTCGCCGGCCGGCACGATGGCATCGACCGCGACGAGCGGGCGCGCGCCGAGCCCGATCCGGACACCTTCGAGCCGCAGCGCCGGCCCGGTTCCTCCATCCGCCATCTAGATCCTCATCCTGCGTCGGCCGCGGAATAGCAGGCGCGGCACGGCAAAGGCAATCGCGAAGCCGAGAAAGGGCAGCAGCGCCTGGACCAGCGCATAGACGCCGATCACGCGCCGGTCGCCGCCGGCCGACAGCGCGACGGCCTCCGTCGTGATCGTCGCAAAGCGTCCGCCACCGACGATCAGCGTCGGCAGGTAGAGGCCGACGGAGACCGCGAAGCCCACCGCGAAGGCCGTCAGCAGCGGCCGCGTCAGCAGCGGCAGGCGGATCAGGAACAGCGTTTTGACGGTGCCGACGCCGAGTCCCGCGGCAATCCGCTCGTAGCGCGGGTCGAGCGCCCGCCAGGGGTCGGCGAGCGACAGCAGCATGTAGGGCAGCACGAAGACCAGGTGGACCGCGACCATCAGCGCGATCGACGGCCGGAGATCGAGGACGAGCGTGAAGACATGCAGGCCGAACACGAAGGATACCTGCGGCACCAGCAGCGAGAGATAGAGAAAGCGTATCGATGGCGCGTCGCGCTGCCGCGACCCCGGGAGGGCGAGAAGCAGCACGGCAACGGCGAGCCCCAGCGCCGCGGCGGCAAGGCCGATCGCCAGTGTCGTTGCGAGCAGATCCGCAAGTGCCGGCGCCTGGCGCAGCCAGATCTTGAGCGCCAGGCTTTCCGGCAGCAGATCGGGAAAGGGCCAGAGGCCCGCGACGGACCACAGGCCGAGGCCCGCGATGCCGAGGCCGATTGCCATCGCCGGAAGGCTGACGGCAAGTGCGGCGACGATGCGGGCGGGGCCGTCGGCGGAAAAGCGCAGGCCTGCCTCGCCCGACCGGCGGAGGAGCGCCGAACCCAGCCGTTCGAGGCACAGCCACAGGGCCATCGCTGCCAGCGTCACGCCGATCTGGAGCAGGGCCGCCGCCGAGGCGAGGCCCCGCAGCGACAGGTCCGGGTCGGCCATCCATTCGGTGATCCGCACCGAAAGCGTCGGCGGCAGGTCCGGTCCGAGGATGGTCGCCACGTCGGCGACCGAGGTCGCATAGGCGAGCACGGCGAAGACCGGCAGGCGGATGCGCCGGTAGAGCCCCGGCCACAGCGTGACGAGGAAGCCCGCCATGCGGCCGTAGCCGAAGCCCGCCGCGAGGTTCCGCCCGGCGCGCAGCGGCAGCTGCGACAGGGTCGCAAGCGCCATCAGAAAGAGAAAGGGCATTTCCTTCGCCGCAAGCCCGAGGACGAGCGCAAGACCGAGCGGATCGTTGACGATCAGCCAGTCCGGCGGCCGCTCGAAGCCCGTAAGCGCCGGCGAGACAAGGCGGAGCAGCAGGCCGGATGGCGCGACCAGGAAGGCGAGCGCATAGGCCGCGGCCGCGTGCGGCACGGAGAGCAGCGGCGAGACGAGATGCTGGATGCGGCCGAGCACGGGCGTTCCGGCGAAGGCCGCGAAGAAAGCCGCCACCGCAGCGAGGGCCAGGGCTGTCGCGACAAGTCCCGTCGCCAGCGACAGCAGGGCGGACCGCAGGATGCCCGGCGTCGCGGCGAGCCGCAGCAGGGCGTCGGATGCCCCGTCCCCGCCGCCCGCGGGCGGCGCGATGCCGAGGGCAGGCAGGATCGTTCCGGCAAGCCCGGCGATGACGGGAGCGAGAAAGACCGCCGCGACGGCCGCCGGCAGCAGACGGCGCGGCACGGTCGCCGCCGTCAGTTCGCCGCCCCGTAGCGCCGGGTCCATTCGGCCTCGATATGCGTCATCCAGTCGGGATGCGGCTCGGGCAGCGCCGGGCCGAGCGCTTCGGGGCCGAGCGTCGCCACGCCGAGCGGGATCGCCTCGAAGGCGCGCCGGTCCGCCGCGCCGAGCTTGTCGAGCGCGAGCACCGTCGGGTCGCCCCAAATGGCGGGATCCTGCTTGCGGGCCTGCGCCTCGGGCGAGAGCAGGAAATCGGCGAGCACCAGCGCGCCCGCCGCCGCGTTGGCGTTGTAGGGAATGGCGACGAAATGGGTGTTGCCGAGCGTGCCCTTCGCGAAGGTGAAGGCGCGGACTGTGTCCGGCAGTTCGCCGCCGGCGATCGCCGCGGAAGCCTCGGCCGGATTGAACGCGAAGACGATGTCGAGCTCGCCGTCCGCAAGCTTCTGCTTCATGTCCGGATAGTTCTGCGGAAAGGCCTTGCCGCTGCGCCAGAGATGCGGATGCAGCCGGTCGAGATAGTCGAAGAGCGGCCCGCTGTCGGCGGCGAAGGTCGCCGCGTCCACCGGCCGCTGCAGCCTCTCGCGATCAGCGGCAAGCTCGCTCAGCACCTGCTTGAGGAAGGTGGAGCCGATGAAGTCCGGCGGTGCCGGATAGGAGAAGCGGCCCGGATTGGCCTCCGCCCAGGCGAGCAGGTCCACCGCCGAGCGCGGCATGTCGGCGGCCTTGGTGCGTGCCGCGTCGTGGAAGAACACCAGTTTCGCGCCGCCCCAGGGGCTCTCCAGCCCGTCGGTCGCGATGGTGAAGTCGGAGAGCACCGTCGGCTGGTTCTCGTGGTCGACATAGCGCCAGTTGGGCAGCCTGTCCGCCCAGCCGGGCGAAAGCAGCAGGCCCTGCTGTTTCAGCGCGGCAAAGTTTTCGCCGTTGATCCAGATTAGGTCGACCGATCCGCCGGCATCGCGGCCGGCCGCCTTTTCGGCGACGACGGCGGCAACCGCCCGCGCCGTGTCGTCGAGCTTCACCTGTTTCACCGTGACGCCGTAGCGCTCCGACACGGTTTCTCCGGCCCAGGAAATGTAGCGGTTGATGGCGTCCGAACCGCCCCAGGCGTGGAAATAGACCGTCTCGCCGCGCGCTTCGGCGAGCACGGCCGGCCAGTCCGCGGGATCGGCGGCGCCCGCCGGAAGAGCAAGCGCAAGCCATCCGGCGATGGCCGCAATGCGGGTGAAAAGGCCGGCGCTGCTCACGGTCATCGTCTCCTCCGGAAGGTTTCGGGCACCCGACACTAGCGGCCGGCGACCGGCGGTCAATCCGCCGCCGCCGCGCCGGCCGTCACGATGCGGTGAGCGGCCCGTGTCAGCCGGCCCGGCTGCGATAGGCGAGGATCGCCCCGGCGAGATCCTCGAGCGCCGCGCCGACCGACTTGAAGAGGGTGATCTCCCCGGCGGACCGCCGGCCGGGATGGGCGCCGGTCACCAGGTCCCTGAGCTCCGCCCGGATCGCGTCCGCGGTGATCAGCCCGGCGCGCAGCGGCTGCAGGATGTCGCCGCCCTCGCCGAGCACGCCGGCCCGCGTGTCGGCAAAGAGGCTCGAGCGCAGCACCGCCGTGTCGTCCGTCTCGCGCATCGTCGCCTTGAAGGCGCCGACGAGGTCGAGATGCGTGCCGGGCTTCAGCCAGTCGCCAAGGACCAGCGGCCTGTCCGAGAGCGTCGCGCAGGAGATGAGATCGGCGGTGCGGGCCGCCGCCTCGAGATCGGGCGCCGCGACGGCGTCGAAGCCCTGCGCCCGGGCCTGTGCGGCCGTCGCCTCCGCCTTGGCGGCATCGCGCGCCCAGATCCCGACCGTGCCGATCGGCAGCACGGCGCTGTGGGCGGCGATCAGGTTCAGCGACAGCCGTCCCGCCCCCACCATCAGCATGCGCCGGCTGTCGGGCCGCGCGAGGTGGCGGGCGGCAAGCGCCGATGCGGCGGCCGTGCGGCGCGCCGTCAGCTCGCCGCCGTCGAGGATCGCCAGCAGTTCGCCGGTCTTGCCGGAGGAGAGAAGATAGCTGCCGAAGATCGCCGGAAGCGCCCGGCGGTGGTTGCCGGGAAAGACCGTGACGAGCTTGACGCCGATATGGGCACCCGGCTGCCAGGCCGGCATCAGCAGCAGCGTCGCCTCCTCCTCGCCGGGCACCGCGACCGCGTGGTGATGGCGCACCGGCATGACGCAGTCGCCGGCGAACATGGCGGAAAGCGCCTCGATCAGTGCGGGAAAGGGCAGGGCGTCGCGGGTCTGGTCGGCGTCGAGTACGAGCATGGGAGGTCCTCTCTTTCGAGGTTCCTCCATAGCCGTTCCGGCGCCGGTGCGGAAGCGGCCCGGCGGCGGGAAACGGCGCGAAACCGCCGCGGTTTCGCCGCGCAGGCGCAAGTCGGTGATTTTTACCGGTTGGATAAGAAAACTGGCTGCCTTTGACGCCGTCTGGCGGGGCAGGACAAGGGGCGGCGAAATTTCTTGTTTCAAATCAATGGATTGAAACATAGTTCATTTTTTTTGAGATGCGGTGTTGACTTCGAAAACGACTGGTTCTAGAACCCCGCTCATCGACGAGGGCGGCGGCGCTTCTGGCGGCCGACGAACTCGCTCTAAGGTTTCCGAAAGGGGCAGGGTGATTTGCATCGAACTTCGGTTCGATCGATTTGCCGCTTCGCGGGACTGGGACGGTCACTTTCGACCGTCAGTTATTTGACAATTGAAGATGGAAGAAAGAGAAACGTGGGCGGCGGAGTTTCGCGGACGGTCCGAGAGGGCT
>NZ_JAKGBU010000076.1:19694-25396 GCF_021555155.1 Rhizobium alarense | reverse complement strand
ATCCGCCGGCGCGCGGTCGTCTTTTTGGCGGGCTGGTCCGATTGCGCGGCGTCGCGTGCGTCACGCTGCCGAAAGCGTCAGCCAGCGCCCCGGCGTCATGCCGAAGGTTGCCTTGAAGTGACGGGAGAAATGCGCCTGGTCGGCAAAGCCGGTCGCCGCCGCCGTCTCGGCCAGCGCCGCGCCGTCGCGCATCATCGTCTTCGCCCGTTCCAGCCGCCGCATCACGAGGTAGCGGTGCGGGCTCGTGCCGACCACGCGGCGGAACTGGCGGGCAAGCGCGAAGCGATCGAGCCCCGTTTCGGCCTCGAGTTCCTCCGAATGCACCGTGCGCTCCAGGTTCTCCCGCAGGAAGGCGCAGGCACGCGCCACGGCGTCCGGCGCCGCCTTGCCCGGCGCAGGGACCGGCGCGCCGGCATGCCGCGTCAGCCCGGCGAGCGTCTCGACCAGCATGTCGTCGAGCTGCAGCGGATCGGCGGCATGGTCGATATCGGCGAGCGCGCCCCGCAGGAACGCCGCAAAGCGCGCGTCCTCGAAGACCGGCGTCTGAACGAAGGGAAGCGCCGCGCCGGACGGCATGGCTGCGACCAGGCGCTCCGGCGGCACATACATCATGCGGTAGGTGAGCCCGTCCTCGGTGCCCGCGCCGCCGTCATGCAACTCGTCGGGATGCAGCACGATGACGTTGCCGGGCAGGCTCGCGTGCCGCCGTCCGCGGTAGGCGAAGGTCTGCACGCCGGAAAGCGTCATGCCGATCGCATAGGTGTCGTGGCGGTGCGGCTCGAAGCCGCGGCCCGTGAACCGCGCCTCGATGCGCTCGATGCCGCCGGAGGCGGGGGCGAGCCGGATCCGGTCGCCGCCGCACGATCCTTCAAGATCGTCGCCGACCGCACCGGCTAGCACATTGCCGGTGGGCCGGCCGTCGCCGGCCGCTTTCCCGGAGTGTTCATCCATGTTCGACACGAAATTCGCCATCGTCATCCGCAACGATCTTGAGACCTGGCAGAAGCTGAACGTCGCCGCCTTCCTCGCCGGCGGCCTGGTCGGCGCCAGGCCGAAGCTTCTCGGCGAAGCCTACCGCGATGCCGCCGGCCATGTCTACACCGCGCTTCCCGTCCAGCCGGTCATCGTGCTTGCCGCCGACGACAGGCTGATCCGCACGATCCACCGCCGCGCGCTCGAACGCGCCGTGACGACCTCGGTCTATGTCGAGGAAATGTTCGCGACCGGCCACGATACGGCGAACCGCGCCGCCTTCGCCGCCTTCGGCCCGGACGACGCGAAGGTCGTCGGCATCGCGCTGCACGCGCAGAAGAAGCTCGTCGAGAAGATCACCAGGGGTGCGAAGCTGCACGCCTGATACCAACCTGCGCTGATATTGAGCGATTGCGTGGGACCGTCTGCGGTCATCCGGCGAGGAGCATACCGCAGAGCGATGCCCTGGCATCGGTCGAGGATTGCGACACTGCCGGTGGCCGACAGACGGCCCACCCGGAGGGCCGGGCGCTTTTGGCCTGCGGACGGCGTCGAAAATCCTCGCCGGACCAAAAGGTCCGACTGCGGTTTTCTCCTGGCCGCAGGACAAAATCGCTCCGGCGCAATCGCTCAATATCAGGGCAGGTTGGTATGACGCGCCCCCGTCAGAGCTCCACGGCCTCGATCTTGCGGTCGATGAAGCGCAGCGCGACCTTGCCGCCGATCAGCGCCAGCGCCGTGTCGCCGAACAGCTCGCGCCGCCAGCCGGAAAGCGCCGGCACCTCTGCCGTCTCGCCGTCGATGGCGATCTTTTCGAGGTCGTCGCTGCTGGCGACCACCTTGGCGGCGACGCCCTGCTTTTCCGAGATGAGCTTCAGCAGCACCTTCAGCATCTCGGTCGCCGCTGCGGCCCCTTCCGGCGGCTGCACCTGGCGCGGCAGCTTGGGCAGGTCCGTCTTCGGCGTGGCGAGCGCCTCGTTGATCGCCTCGAGCAGCGCCGCGCCGCCCTGCGAGCGTTCCCAGCCCTTGGGGATGGTCCTCAGCCGCGACAGCGCCTCGGCATCCGCCGGCTGCTGCTGCGCCACCTCGAAAAGCACGTCGTCCTTCAGGATGCGCGACCGCGGCACGTTGCGGCCGCGCGCCTCGCGCTCGCGCCAGGCGGCGATCTTCTGCAGCACGGCGAGTTCCATCGGCTTGCGGATGCGCATCTTCAGCCGCCGCCAGGCGTCGTCCGGATGCATGTCGTAGGTTTCGGTCGCCTCCAGCACCGCCATCTCCTCGGCGAGCCAGGTGGTGCGGCCCTCCGCCTCCAGCCTGCCCTTGAGGAAGAGATAGACGTCGCGCAGGTGCGTCACGTCGGCGAGCGCGTAGTCGAGCTGCTTGTCGGTAAGCGGCCGGCGGCGCCAGTCGGTGAAGCGCGACGACTTGTCGATATGCTCGCCCGTCACCTTCTGCACGAGCTGGTCGTAGGAGACGCTGTCGCCGAAGCCGCAGACCATCGCGGCGACCTGCGTGTCGAAGATCGGATGCGGGATGAGCTTGCCGAGATTGTAGATGATTTCGATGTCCTGCCGCGCGGCATGGAACACCTTGAGCACGGACGTGTCGGCCATCAGCGCGAAGAACGGCGAAAGGTCGAGGCCGCGGGCGAGCGGATCGACGATCACCGCCGCCTCCGGCCCTGCCATCTGGATCAGGCAGAGCTCCGGCCAGAACGTCGTCTCGCGCAGAAATTCCGTGTCGATGGTGAGATAGTCGGAGCGGGCAAGGATCTGGCAGGCTTCGGCAAGGGCCTCGGTCGTTTCGATAATGTGCATCAAGTCACTCGGGCGGTTCGGACGGGCAGGGCGTCTGGGGCAATCGAGGAGCTTTAGACCCTTCATGTTTTCGCCACAATCGAAAACTTGCCGGCGCCCGCCTCAGGCGACGCGCAGATAGCTCGTCATGCCCGTCTTCTGGTGTTCGATGATGTGGCAATGGAACACCCAGTCGCCGGGATTGTCGGCGACGAGCGCCAGCTGCACCTTTTCGTCCGGCAGGATCAGGTAGGTGTCGGAGAAACCCGGGCGGACTGCCTGCCTGTTCGAGTTCATCGGCCGGAAGGCAAGGCCGTGCAGGTGCAGCGGATGGATCTGCGGCGTCGGGTTCTCGACGTTGAAGACATAGCTGCGTCCGGTCTTCATCTCGGCGAGCGGCGCGGTCGGGTCGCCGGTGTCGTCGGCCCAGGGCACCCGGTTGATGGCCCAGAAATTGTAGCCGAGCGAACCGCAGATGCCGTCCTTCGGCCGTTCCTCTGCGGAAGCGGAGAGAACGAACGGGATTTCCGTCGCCGCCGAAAGATCGGGCTCGGCAATGGGGTTTGCGGCAAGCGCCGGCAGGTCGGAGACCGCCCGCCTGAGCGAGGTGCCGACCGCGCGGAACGTCGCGAGGTCGGCGGGCTTCGTGCCGCGAACGTCGCCGAGCGTCGCGATCGCCCCCTCCGTGTCCGGCATGCGCAGGCAGAGGTCGACCCGCTGGCCGGGGCCGATCATCAGCCGGTCGAGCGGAAAGCGGGTCGCGACCGGATTGCCGTCGAGCGCGATCACCTCCGCCGCCGCCCCCGCCACGACGAGCTGCAGGATGCGCGTCACGTCGGTCGCGGCGAGCCGCAGGCGGACGAGGCCGCCGGCCGGCGCGTCGTATTGCGGCACCCGGCGCCAGTTGGCGGTGCGCACCGTGCCGAAGGTGCCGGCCCGCGCCGCGTCGCGCGGCCTGAACTGGGCGATGAACTGCCCGTCGCCGCCGAGCCGCCAGTCGCGCAGGTTGAGCACGATCTCGGCGTCGAAGACGGGATCGGCGGGATCCTCGACGACGAGGACGCCGGCCAGCCCGCGCCCCATCTGGTCGAGCGTGTTGCAATGGGGATGGTACCAGAACGTGCCGGCGTCGGGCGGCGTGAAGCGGTAGTCGAAGCCGTCGCCGGGATAGACATAGGGCTGGGTGAGGAAGGGCACGCCGTCCATGGCGTTGGCGATGCGCAGCCCGTGCCAGTGCACCGTCGTCGGCTCGTCGAGCCGGTTGTCGAGCCGCGCCGCGAAGGGCTCGCCCCGCCGCATGCGCAGCACGGGCGGCAGGCCGCCGGGCCCGGCCGTATCCGTCTCATAGGTCATGATGCCCCGTGTCGGCCCGCCGTCGGTGATGGAAGCCTCGCCCGGCCGGGCCGTCAGCACGGTCGCGGCGCCGGCCGCCGCCGCGCGACCGAAGCGGCGCGCCAGCCCCATGCCGCCCGCATAGGCGCCGGCCACCAGCGCGCCCGTCATCAGCCGTCGTCGTGTCAGCATGCCCGTCCTCCGTCAATCGGTCCTGTCTAGACCTGACCGGCAGACGCGGCAATGCGGGCGGGGCGGTCGCATTGCCGCAGGCCTCTAGCGCCGGCCGTCGCGGTCCTTCTCGGTGCCGGCAAGCTTGTTGAAGAAGAAGGAGGTGCGCAGCAGCGCCCGGAACCGGCTCCCGCGCGCCGCGGCCGGCACGGGCCCGCGCGCCGTCATGCGCAGCGCCGTATAGGCCATGAAGGCGACGAGCACGACGGCCGTATAGGCAAACAGCGCCTGCGGCCCGAAGATGTCGAGCATCACCGAGGCGAAGAGCGGCCCGATGATCGCGCCCATCGACCAGAAGAACAGGGTGCCCGCCGAGACCAGCGCATGTTCGCCTTCGCCGGCATGGTCGTTGGCATGCGCCGAGCAGAGCGAATAGAGCGGCATGGCGAAGGCGCCGAAGACGAAGATCGCCGCCATGTTCAGCCATTCGTCGCTGCCGGCGACGAGCGCCAGGAAGAGCGCCGACAGCATGGCGCCGAAGGTGGCGACGAGGATGATCAGCCGCCGGTCGAGCCGGTCGGAATAGGCGCCGAGCGGATATTGCAGCACGACGCCGCCGATGATGCCGGCGCTCATGAAGCTGGCGATGGCGGTGATCGACAGCCCGATCTGCTCGCCGTAGATCGGCCCGAGCGAACGGAAGGACGAATTGGTGAGCCCGACGACGATGCAGCCGACGGTGGCGAGCGGCGAGATGTTCCAGAGCCTGCGCACGTCGAAGCGGATCGCCTCGGGCACGGCCGGGCTGGAGCGGTCGGCAAGCGAGATCGGCACGAGCGACAGCGACAGCGCCATGGCGGCGATGGCGAAGAGCTCGAAGCCGCCGATGCCGATGCCGGGGATCAGGAACTGCGCCGTCGTCACCGAGCCGAGGTCGACGAGCCGGTAGACCGACAGCGTGCGCGCCCGGTTGGCATTCGTCACCTTGGCGTTGAGCCAGCTCTCGACGGTGGCGAACAGGCTCGCGAAGCAGAGGCCGGAGACGAGCCGCATCAGGAACCAGAAGGCGGGGTCGATGACGAGCACCATGGCGATCGCCGCCGCCGAGGCGATCGCCGCCATGGCCGAGAAGGCGCGGATGTGCCCGATCGACCGCAGGATGCGCGTGACGTAGATGCAGCCGATCGCGAAGCCGATATTGTAGCCCGCGCCGACGACGCCGATCAGCGAGGTCGAAAAGCCTTCCTGTGAGGCGCGCAGCGAGATGAAGGTACCCTGCAGCCCGTTGCCGCCGATCAGGATGCCGGCGGTGACGAGCAGGGGGATGAGGGGGCGAATCGGCGACATTGGCAGAGTATGGGGGAGGCGCACGCAAAGTGCTGCGGCATTTCCCGCTCCGCACGGCAAAAAATTCCGGACGTCGGGCCCCGG
>NZ_JAKGBU010000076.1:17691-19594 GCF_021555155.1 Rhizobium alarense | reverse complement strand
GGGCCCCGGGATGACCGGCGGACCGCGCCGCAACGCTGTCCTCAGAAGCTCGTCACGAGGTCGGTCTCGCTGAGCGTCCAGCTCTCGCCGGCAAGCGGCGAGTTCTTGTCCTTGACGGCGGCGGCGAGCGCGGCGTTCACCGCCTGCTCGTACTGGTCGAGCATGATCGCCGCGACGCCCTTCTTGTTGTCGAAGGTCATTTCGAGCTTCAGCGAGCCGACCGAGGTCTTGAAGTGGCTCGGCTTGAGGCCGCCGCTGAACTTGTCGATCAGCTTGCTGAGCAGGTAGGTCACGGCGGCGGTCGTCAGCGCCGCGGTGAAGGTCGCCGCGACGATGACGGCGATCTCGTTCACCTTCGTGGCCGCCCTCTCGCCCGTCGACAGCGCGACGGTCGACGGCGGCAGCGGGCCTTGCTGCCACTGGCCGTCCGCGGTGTAGCTGATCGTCTGGCTCAGGCTGCCGCCGTCGAAGGTGACGATCATCGCGTTGCTGACATTCTCGGCGATGATCGTGCCCGTCTGCTGGAAGTTGTCGAACCAGATCTGGTACTGGTCGATCGGCGTCAGCGTCGACTGGCCGATGTCCATGCCGCTGTCGACATTGACGAAGATCGGATTGCCGTCGCTGTCGGCGAGCACCTCGTGCGGGTTGCCCTGCAGGCTGTTGTTGACCAGCAGCGCGCCGACCGGTCCGCCGTTCTGCGGCGTGCCGAAAACGCCGTTCTGGTCGAGCGCCACCACCTGGCCGATGTTCATGTTGACGGGGTCGCCCGCCGAGGTGAAGGACACGGTCCCCTCGCTGATCGTGACGTTGCCGTAGTTCACCTGGTAGGAGGGCACCGCGATGTTGAAGGTGTTCTCGTATTCGTAGCTCGGCGTGTTGACCGTGGCGATCGGCCCCATCGACTGCCAGATGACGGTGAACTGGCCGTTCACCTTCTTGGCGAGATAGAGGCTGAACTGGTTGTTTTTCTGGGCCGCGATCTGGGCCGGATCGATATAGGCGATGATCGTTTCGCTGGGCATGGTCTCTCTCCTTTTGATTGCATATAAATATAATATGCAACCTGAAAATGCACGCCTGCCGAACGGAAGGGAATCACTCCGATGGGGTATCCGCCGCGGCGAGCGCCAGAACCTGAACTGCCAGTTCCGCGACGGAGCGCACGCCGAGCGCGGCGAAGACCGCGCGGCGGTGCGTCCGCACGGTCAGCGGGCTGATCGCCAGCCGCCGGCCGATCTCCTTGCTGCTCATGCCGCCCGCGACGAGCGCGGCAATTTCCCGTCGCCGCGGGCTCAGGGCGGCCCAGGCAGGGCGGAAGCGGGGTTTTGCCGCCCGTTTGGGCCGGCCCCGGCCGCGGCGAAGGCAGAGAGCGCCGCGGCGTCGTGAAGGCCGAGCTTGGCGAGGATGTTGGAGCGGTGCTTGCGCACCGTGAAATAGGCGATGCCGAGCACGGCGGCGACCTTGCGGCTGTCCAGTCCCTGCCCGATCAGGGCGAGGACTTGCCGCTCGCGCTTCGTCAGGCTGCCGCGGTCGCCGCGTTCCATCGTCGTTCTCCAGGGGCAGGGGTCGGGGCTGCCGGCGGACGCGCTGCTGGCGGCTGCCGGGTGGGGATCGAGACATGCTGGCAGGACCGGTGGACGCGACGTCGACCGGGCCGGCAGGACCGCCGGGTCCGGCCGACGGTCGGCGTTGCGGCCCCGCGATGTGCTGCGTTTGGATGCAATTGCGCCGGACTCTAGCGAATGCAACCATGCCGTGCAAGGATTAATTTGCTGCCTCTTTACGCGACGGCGTTGGATGGCGCAGGGCCCGTCGAGGCCTCCGGTGTCGGCCGGCCCGCGGCCGGGTGAAACCCATGCCCCAGATTTTCTCATGGCTCGGCCGAGGTATCGTCGTTTGT
>NZ_JAKGBU010000076.1:0-17591 GCF_021555155.1 Rhizobium alarense | reverse complement strand
TCCGGCGTGCGGGCGGCATCGTCCGACGACACCCGTTCACCCGCGTTTGCCGGCCCGCCGCCGCCTGTGCCGAGAAGGATTTGAACCGCCATGAGCAGACTGCCCGCCCTGACGCTTCGCATCGCCGCCACCGCCTGTCTCACGCTCGCGGCGTCTTCTGCCGCGGCCGACGACGGCGCCGCCGGCCGCCTCCGCCAGGCCGTCACCGCGGCCGTCCGTCCCGTCATGCAGGCCCACGGCATTCCCGGCATGGCCGTCGCCGTCGTGACGGGCGGCGGGCGCCATGTCTTCAACTACGGCCTCGCCGACCCGAAGACGGGCCGCGAGGTCGACGACGCGACGCTCTTCGAGATCGGCTCCGTCAGCAAGACCTTCACCGCCACGCTCGGCGCCTATGCCGGGGCCGAGGGCGCGCTGGCGCTCGACGACGCGGCGGGCGAGCACGTGCCGGAGCTTTCCGGCAGCGCCTTCGACCGGGTGAGCCTGCTCGACCTCGCCACCTATTCGGCCGGCGGCCTGCCGCTGCAGTTCCCCGACAGCGTGACCGACGAGGCGTCGATGTTCGCCTTCTATCGCAGCTGGCGGCCGGCCTATGCCGCGGGCAGCCGGCGCGTCTATTCGAACCCGAGCATCGGCCTCTTCGGCCATGCCGCCGCAAACAGCCTCGGTGCACGTTTCGACGATCTGATGCGGGAGCGCATTTTCGAGCCTTTCGGCCTGGCCGACACGTTTCTGCAGGTGCCCGAGGCGCGCATGGGCGACTATGCCTGGGGCATGACGAAGGACGGCAGGCCGATGCGCGTCTCGCCCGGCGCCTTCGACCTGCAGGCCTACGGCGTCAAGACGACCGCCGCCGACCTGATGCATTTCGTCGAGGCGCATATCGATGCTTCTGCTCTCGACGAGCCGCTGCAGCGGGCGCTTGCGGCGACGCAGGCCGGCTACTACCGCGTCGGGCCGATGGTGCAGGGCCTCGGCTGGGAATTCTACCCCTGGCCGACGGCGCTCGACACGCTGCTTGCCGGCAACGCCGCCGACATGGTGATGAAGCCGAATGCGGCGGAGCGCCTCTCGCCGCCGCTGACGCCCGAAGGCGCCGTGCTCGTCAACAAGACGGGCTCGACCAACGGCTTCGGCGCCTATGTCGCCTTCGTGCCGGCCCGCGGCATCGGCGTCGTGCTGCTCGCCAACCGCAACTACCCGATCCCCGACCGCGTGCGCGCGGCGCATGCGATCCTTGCGGCACTGGACGCAGAGGCCGGCACGGCGGAGTGACGTCTCCTGCTTCCGCAGCCCCATCCACCCCGCGTCGAAAAGTGATCGTCCCCGTTTTCCCCGCCCGCCCGATCCGTGCCTAGAATTCCCCGTCCCGCCTTCGGATACACCGGAATGCGTTGCCGGCGAGGCGGGACCGGTGCCCCGGGGTTTCGGTGCGAACGCACGCCGGATTCCGGGACGCGGCAGAAAATGGTTTCCCTCACGTTTCCTCAAGGAACCGTGGCGTGCCCGTGCGGCACACAGGACATGACCGGCGACTGGCCGGAGCCGCGGGCGGAGGTTCTGCCCGCCGCGCCGGCCTTTCGAGCCGCCCCGGCGATCGCCGCCGGTGAGCGGCTGCCCTGGAAAAGGCGCCGGTTCGCGCAGAGAAACCGGAGTTGCCGTGCCAAGACACCGAACGGGGCGCCGCGAGGCGTCATTGTTTACATTCTAGATGAGGCTCCTTGCGGCGCCCCGTCCGAGCCCGGCCTGCCGGGGCATTGATGAGGGAGACCCACGGATGCCGGACGCATCGCGTGGCTTCGGGTGCTGGAGAGACGGCGATGGAAAGACCTTTGCAGACCTGTGCCGTCGACGACCTGCTGGCGCTGGCCGAACCGGCCGTGCGGCATGTCGCGACGCTGCTTCACGAATACCTGCGCTGCCGGCGCCGGGCGTGCCGGCGCAACGGCTGCTGCGGCCCGGTGGTCGCAGGCGCCCCCCTGGACCTGTCGGATGGCCGGCGCGTCGCGCTCTCCGACGTCCCGCCCTGCCTGCACGACGCCGATGCGCAAACCCTCGCCCTGTTCCGGCACTATCTGCCGCAGATGCTTGCCGTCCGGCTGGCCGATCCCGCCTGCAAGCTGCATCCCGCCCGCCTGTATGAGACGCCCGGCAAGGCGTGGCCGTCGGGGCCGGAGGGGCAGGGCACGGAGGCAGGGGCGCCGCCTGCCGTGGAGCCGTGATTTCCTGTTGTCGCCCTCCGTGGTCGCGGGCGGGGCAGGCCTCCGGCCGTTGCCGGAACGTCCGCGAGCCTTGACAAATCGGCCGGGCCATGCGCTTGTCCGCGCGATTTTCGAGACATGGCCGCGCGTTCCTTCGGCGCGGCCCGCAAGCATTCCGGGATAGTATCATGCACCGTTACCGCAGCCACACCTGCGCCGCCCTCCGCAAGTCCGACGTCGGCGGCACCGTCCGCCTGTCCGGCTGGGTCCACCGCGTCCGCGACCACGGCGGCGTGCTGTTCATCGACCTGCGCGACCACTACGGCATCACCCAGGTCGTCGCCGATCCGGACAGCCCGGCCTTCAAGCTGGCGGAAGCCGTGCGCGGTGAATGGGTGATCCGCATCGACGGCCGCGTCAAGGCGCGTACCGACGAGACGGTCAACAAGGCCATGCCGACCGGCGAGATCGAACTCTATGCGCTGGAGATCGAGGTGCTGTCGGCGTCGAAGGAACTGCCGCTGCCGGTCTTCGGCGAACCCGACTATCCGGAAGACGTGCGCCTCAAGTACCGCTTCCTCGACCTGCGCCGCGAGACGCTGCACAGGAACATCGTCAAGCGCACCCAGATCATCGCCGCCATGCGCCGCCGCATGACCGACGTCGGCTTCACCGAATATTCGACGCCGATCCTGACGGCCTCCTCGCCGGAGGGCGCGCGCGACTTCCTCGTGCCGAGCCGCATCCACGAGGGCATGTTCTACGCGCTGCCGCAGGCGCCGCAGCAGTACAAGCAGCTCCTGATGGTCGCCGGCTTCGACCGCTATTTCCAGATCGCGCCCTGCTTCCGCGACGAGGACCCGCGCGCCGACCGCCTGCCGGGCGAATTCTACCAGCTCGACCTGGAGATGAGCTTCGTCGAGCAGGAAGACGTCTGGAACACGATGGAGCCGGTCATCCGCGGCATCTTCGAGGAGTTCGCCAACGGCAAGCCGGTGACGCAGCAATTCCGCCGCATCCCCTATGACACGGCGATCCGCACCTACGGTTCCGACAAGCCGGATCTGCGCAACCCGATCGAGATGCAGGCCGTCACCGAACATTTCGCCGGCTCCGGCTTCAAGGTCTTCGCGGGCATGATCGCGTCGAACCCGAAGGTCGAGGTCTGGGCGATCCCGGCGAAGACCGGCGGCAGCCGCGCCTTCTGCGACCGCATGAACGCCTGGGCGCAGAGCCAGGGCCAGCCGGGCCTCGGCTACATCTTCTGGCGCAAGGAAGGCGAGGTGCTGGAAGGCGCCGGTCCGCTTGCCAAGAACATCGGCCCGGAGCGCACCGACGCGATCCGCAGCCAACTCGGCCTCGACGACGGTGACGCCTGCTTCTTCGTCGCCGGCGATCCCGCGAAATTCTACAGGTTCGCCGGCGAGGCGCGCACGCGGGCGGGCGAGGAACTGAACCTCGTCGACCGCGACCGCTTCGAGCTCTGCTGGATCGTCGACTTCCCCTTCTTCGAGTGGAACGAGGACGAGAAGAAGGTCGATTTCGCCCACAATCCCTTCTCCATGCCGCAGGGCGGGCTGGAGGCGCTTGCCGGCGAGGATCCGCTGTCGATCAAGGCCTTCCAGTACGACATGGTCTGCAACGGCTTCGAGATCGCCTCGGGCTCGATCCGCAACCAGTCGCCGGAGCTGATGGTCGCCGCCTTCGAAAAGGTGGGGCTGTCGAAGGCCGACGTCGAGGAGCGCTTCGGCGGCCTCTACCGCGCCTTCCAGTACGGCGCCCCGCCGCATGGCGGCATGGCGGCCGGCATCGACCGCGTCGTCATGCTGCTCGTCGGCGCCAAGAATCTCCGCGAGATTTCGCTCTTCCCGATGAACCAGCAGGCGCAGGACCTGTTGATGGGCGCGCCGTCGCCCGCAACGCCGGCGCAGATGCGCGAACTGGCGCTGCGCGTCATCCCGTCGAAGAAGGACTGAGGCATCCCGGTTCACCACCGGTAGCAGGGGGCCGGCGCCATGCGCCGGCCCCGTTTCGTTCGGATGCGCGTGACGCCACAATGCCGCGAATTCGCCGCCGGCCGATCCGAATTCGGCGCGCAATCGGCCGAAATGCACCTTTAGCGTGAAGCGGCGTCCGGAAAGGGCGCTCACGACTGAAGGGACGAAACCATGTCAACGAACGATACGGATGACACCTATCCCGGCGGCCTGACCGGTCCGTGGCCGGCGATGGAGCCGCGCGGCCTTGCCGCGTTCATGCGCTCGCCGGGCGTCAAATTCCTGATGATCGGTGCCATTTCGGTGGCGCTGCTGGTGCCGCTGCTCCTCGTCTGGGGCCTGACCGAGGAGCGCGCCCGCCGGGCGGACGACGTTGCCCGCCGCATCGCCGGCGGCTGGGGCGGCGACCAGGTGCTGAACGGCCCCTATCTCGCCGTGCCCTTCGACGTCGAGCGCCGCCGCGAGGTGGACGGCCGCACCGTCGTCGACCGCACGGTCGAATGGGCGCTCGTCATGCCCGAGACGCTGGACGTGACGGCCGACCTTACGGCGGAGGAGCGGCGGCTGTCGATCTACACGCTGCCGGTCTATAACGGCGCGCTGGCGCTGAAGGGCCGCTTCGGCGGCGGCATCCTGCAGGATCTCGCCCGCTTCCCCGGCATCCCGCGGCTCGACCAGGCGATCCTCGTGCTCAACATCGCCGACATCACCGGCATCCGCTCGCAGGCGGGTGTTCGTATCGACGGCGGTGCCGTCCGGCCGTTCGATCCGGGCATGCGGGAGCTTTCGGCGATGACGGTCCTGCCGGCCGAGGGCTATGCGGCGCCGCTGACGAGCGCCGGCGTGCACCGTCAGATCGAGCGGCCGCTCGTCGAAAGCGGCTTCGCCTTCGAGATCGCGCTGTCGCTCAACGGCTCGAAGAGCTTTGCGGTGGCGCCGGCCGGCCAGACGACGAGCCTCGCCGCCAGCGCCAACTGGCCGCATCCGGGCTTCGAGGGCCTCTTCCTGCCCGAGGCGAAGACCGTGACGCAGGCGGGCTTCCAGGCGACGTGGACGATCCCCTATCTGGCGCGCGGCGTCGACCGCGTGGTGTCCGGCCCGACCCTGCCGCTCGCCTCCAGCCTGATGACGGTCAACCTTGTCGAACCGGTGCAGTTCTATCAGGTGATCGCCCGCACGCTGAAATATTCGATCGGCTTCATCTCGCTGGTCTTCCTCGCCGTCTTCATCGTCGAGTTGAAGGGCGGGCGGCTGGTGCACTGGGTCCAGTACGTGCTGACCGGCCTCGCGCTCATCGTCTTCTACGTGCTGCTGCTGGCGCTCGCCGAGCATGCCGGCTTCACCGTCGCCTATGGGATCGCCTCCGCCGCGACGACGCTGCTGATCGCCGCCTATCTCGGAGCCGCGACGGCAAGCCGCCGCAACGGCGCGGCGCTGGGCGCCGTCCTGGCACTCGCCTATGGCGTCATGTACCTGGTGCTGCGCGAGGACGAATATGCGCTGCTCGCCGGCGCGCTGATCTCCTTCGTCACGATCGCGGCAACCATGTATGCGACACGGCGGATCGAATGGCGGGTTCCTGCCGGCAATCCCGCGCCGGTCGCTTGACCGACGCGCATTGTCCGCCCGGCGCCGGGCCAGGCGGGCAATGCGGCGAAACTGTGTTGCATCGCAGCATCGCAGCGTTTATAAGCCCCGGCATTCGCCCCGGACCCGGTGAAACTCCGGGTGGCTCTTCTGGCCGCCGATCCGCCAGACAACGCAACAGCATCAAACCAGATGACATGCCGGACCTCCCGCCGGCCTGGGTGCACTACTTTTGCGGACATTCCCATGAAAACAAACCTTGCGACCTACAGGCGCGAATGGTTCTCGAACATTCGCGCAGACATCCTCTCCGGCATCGTGGTGGCGCTGGCGCTGATCCCCGAAGCCATCGGCTTCTCGGTCATCGCCGGCGTCGATCCGAAGGTCGGGCTCTTCGCCTCCTTCGCCATCGCCTGCATCTCGGCCTTCGCCGGCGGCCGGCCCGGCATGATTTCCGCCGCGACCGCCGCCACCGCCGTGCTGATGGTGACGCTCGTCAGGGAGCACGGCCTCGAATACCTCTTCGCAGCGACGCTGCTGATGGGCCTCATCCAGATCGGCGCCGGCTTCCTCAAGCTCGGCCGCGTCATGCGCTTCGTCTCGCGCTCGGTCATCACCGGCTTCGTCAACGCGCTGGCGATCCTGATCTTCATGGCGCAGCTTCCCGAGCTGATCGGCGTGCCGAACGTCACCTATGTCATGATCGCCGCCGGCCTCGCGATCGTCTACCTGCTGCCCTATGTCACCAAGGCCGTGCCGTCGCCGCTCGTCGCCATCGTCGCATTGACGGTGCTCGCCTGGTGGACCGGCATGGACATCCGCACCGTCGGCGACCTCGGCGAACTGCCGTCAGCACTGCCGGTCTTCGCGCTGCCGCAGGTGCCGCCGACCTTCGAGACGCTGCAGATCATCTTCCCCTATTCGGTGGCGCTGGCCGCCGTCGGCCTGCTCGAATCGCTGCTGACCGCGCAGATCGTCGACGACATGACGGATACGACGAGTTCGAAGAGCCAGGAATGCATCGGGCAGGGGGCGAGCAACATCGCCTCCGGCCTGATCGGCGGCATGGGCGGCTGTGCGATGATCGGCCAGTCGGTGATCAACGTCACCTCCGGCGGGCGCGGGCGGCTGTCCACCTTCGTCGCCGGCGCCTTCCTGCTCTTCCTGATCCTGGTGCTCGACGATCTCGTGCGCATCATCCCGATGGCGGCGCTCGTCGCGGTGATGATCATGGTGTCGATCGGCACCTTCTCCTGGCGCTCCGTCCTCGACCTGCGCCGCAACCCGTTGCCGTCCTCGATCGTCATGCTGGCGACGGTCGTCACCACCGTCGGCACGCATGACCTCGCCAAGGGCGTGCTGGTCGGCGTGCTGCTTTCCGGCGTGTTCTTCGCCGGCAAGGTGGCGCGGCTCTTCGAGGTCCGCTCAACGTCCAGCGACGACGGGTCCGCCCGCACCTACCACGTCCTTGGTCAGGTGTTCTTCGCCTCGACGGAAGGCTTCATCGCCGCCTTCGACTTCGCCGAACCGCTCCGCAAGGTGACGATCGACGTCTCCGAGGCGCACCTCTGGGACATCACCGCCGTCGGCGCGCTCGACAAGGTCGTGCTGAAATACCGCCGCCATGGCGTGGAGGTGGAGGTCATCGGCCTCAACGCGGCGAGCGCCCATATGCTCGATCGTTTCGCCGTGCACGACAAGGACACCGGCACGCTGGCGGCGCAGAGCCCGCATTGAGGTTGACGGTCGCCGGAGCGCGGTCACGAAAAAAAAGCCCGGCGGAAGCAATTCCGCCGGGCTTTCGCAGTCCGGAGCGGGCCGGTCACATCTCGTCGTTGGCCGAAACCGTGACGCCGAGGACCTGCGGGATCGTGTTCGGCGCGCCCATGGCCGCGCCCATGATCATCGGGAAGGGCACCGGCTTGTCCGGTTCCGCCGAGATCGTCAGGCTCTTCGGATCGTCGAGATAGGCGTTCATCGCCTCGGAGACCTGGTTCTGCAGCTCCGGCATGTTGAGCTGCGCCATCATGATCGGCACGAGGCCCTTCAGCGACTGCGCCATCTGGTCGCCGGTGACGCCCTGCTGGGAGCCGGCGAAGTCGAGCAGCTTCTTGGTGAGCGACGCGTCCTCGAAGGTGATGTTGGCGCTGTTGAAGGTGAGCTGCTGGACGAGGCCCATCATCGACATGCCGAGCGCGGCATTGGCCTCTTCCTTGTTCGGGTTGGCCTGCGACACCTTCATCGCATCCTGCACGCCCTTGATGAAGTCCATCGTGTAGCCGGAGATCGCGAAGGAGAGATCGAGGCGGCCGACATCGGTGAAGTCGAAGGCATATTCGTCGACCGACAGCGTACCGCTCGCCAGTTCCCAGCTTCCGCTCATCGTCACCTCGCCGCCGAGCGTCTGCATCCCGAGCTTCTGGATCGTGTCCTTCGCCTTCGGGTCCTCGACCTGGCTGAGATCCGCCTTGATGTCGGAGAGGGTCGCGTCGAATTCGATGCCGGCGTCGTTCTCCATCCGGGTGATGTTCGCTTCCATGCCGGACATCGCGAAGACTTCCGTGCCCTTGGCCGTCACCGAAACCGCGCCGGACGACGCGCTCTCGTACATCAGCAGCGAGTCGAGCGTGCCCGTGTTCGCTTCGGCGGGGATGCTGACGCCGCCGAGCTTCAGGTCGCTGGCGACGACGGTCACGTCGTCCTTCGTCTTGTTGATGTTCGGGAAGGCGACGGTCTCGATCGTGTAGCCGCCGCTGCCGTCCTCGGCGACGCCTTCCAGCGTCACGTCGCCGATCTCGGCGGCATTGCCCTCGGCCGGCTTGACGGTCACGCCCTGCAGGGTCAGCGTAGTGCCGTCGACCGCGATGTTGGCATAGCCGATCGTCACGCCGCTGGTGACGTTGGCTGCGTTGAGCTTGTTGACGAGGTCTGCGCCGTCCAGCGCGAGGGCCGGGCCTGCGAGAGCGACGAAGGCGGCTCCGGCGAGCATCGCGGAGTGAAAGCGGGTGTGGATCATGGGTATCCCTCTGTGCTGGAAACGGACGGCGGCGCGCACCGTCTTCGCCATCAAGACGTGGCTTGCGGCGAATATATTCTCCTCGCCCGAAACTTCCACGGGATTATGGCGGGATCGGCCGGCATGATGAACCGGGCCTTTCCACAGGCGAAACGCCCGGTTTCCTTGCCGCGAATCGCCCGAGCCGGTAGTCAAGGGCCATGGGACAAGAGATTTTGCCGCCTGGTGGCGGAGACGACGACAGCATCCAGCCGGTCGACCTGAAGGCGGCGCTCGAGGAGCGCTATCTCGCCTATGCGCTGTCGACCATCATGCACCGCGCACTGCCGGACGTGCGCGACGGCCTGAAGCCGGTCCACCGCCGCATCGTGCATGCGATGCGGGTGCTCAGGCTCGACCCCGGCCAGGCCTACAAGAAATGCGCCCGCATCGTCGGCGACGTGATGGGCAAGTTCCACCCGCACGGCGACGCCTCGATCTACGACGCGCTGGTGCGGCTCAGCCAGGACTTCGCAATCCGCTATCCGCTGGTCGACGGGCAGGGCAACTTCGGCAATATCGACGGCGACAACGCGGCGGCCATGCGCTACACCGAGGCGCGCATGACGGACGTCGCCTCGCTGCTGCTCGACGGCATCGAACAGGACGCCGTCGATTTCCGCGCGACCTACAACGAGGAGGACGAGGAACCGGTCGTCCTGCCGGGTGCCTTTCCGAACCTGCTCGCCAACGGCGCCTCGGGCATCGCCGTCGGCATGGCGACGTCGATCCCGCCGCACAACGCGCACGAACTCTGCGACGCGGCGCTCCATCTCATCAAGAATCCCGGCGCCAGCGTCGAGGACCTGCTCTATGATCCCGCGAACCCGCAGAAGGGCGGCATCGAGGGGCCGGATTTCCCGACCGGCGGCGTGATCGTCGAAAGCCGCGCGAGCATGCTCGACGCCTACCGCACCGGTCGCGGCGGCTTTCGCGTGCGGGCGAAGTGGCAGACCGAGGATCTCGGGCGCGGCGGCTACCAGATCGTCATCACCGAAATCCCCTATCAGGTGCAGAAGTCGCGGCTGATCGAGAAGATCGCCGAACTGCTGATCGCCCGCAAGCTGCCGCTGCTCGAGGATATCCGGGACGAGTCCGCCGAGGACATCCGCGTCGTGCTCGTGCCGAAGAGCCGCTCCGTCGACGCGACGATCCTGATGGAATCGCTCTTCAAGCTGACGGAGCTCGAGGCGCGCATTCCGCTCAACATGAACGTGCTGTCGATGGGCCGCGTGCCGCGCGTCATGGCGCTGAACGAGGTGCTCTCGGAATGGCTGGCGCACCGCCGCGAGGTGCTGCAGCGCCGCTCGCGCCACCGGCTGGCGGCGATCGACCGGCGGCTCGAAATCCTCGGCGGCTATCTCGTCGCCTATCTCAACATCGACGAGGTGATCCGCATCATCCGCGAGGAGGACGAGCCGAAGCAGGCCCTGATGGAGCGCTTCACGCTGACGGACCTGCAGGCCGAGTCGATCCTCAACATGCGGCTGCGTTCGCTGCGCAAGCTCGAGGAGTTCGAGATCCGCACGGAATTCGACGGGCTCACCAAGGAGAAGGCCGAGATCGAGGCGCTGCTCGCCTCCGAGGCCAAGCAGTGGCAGACCGTCGCCTGGGAAATCAGCGAGGTGAAGAAGAAGTTCGCCAAGGCGACCGAGGTCGGCCGCCGGCGCTCGCTCTTCGCCGATGCGCCGGACGCCGACGTCGAGGCGATCCAGCAGGCGATGATCGAAAAGGAGCCGGTGACGGTCGTCGTCTCCGAAAAGGGCTGGATCCGCGCGCTGAGGGGCCACATCTCCGACACGTCCGCGCTCCAGTTCAAGGAGGGCGACGGGCTCAAGGTCGCCTTCCCGGCGCAGACGACGGACAAGATCCTCGTCGTCACGACGGGCGGCAAGGTCTTCACGCTCGGCGCCGACAAGCTGCCCGGCGGACGCGGCCACGGCGAACCGCTGCGCCTGATGGTCGACATGGAGAACGACCAGGACGTGCTGACGGCCTTCGTGCACGATCCGCAGCGCCGGGTGATCGTCGCCTCGCAGGCCGGCAACGGCTTCGTGATCGCCGAAAGCGAGATGCTGGCGAATACCCGCAAGGGCAAGCAGATCATGAACGTCGCAATGCCGGACGAGGCGAAGCTCGTCGTCGCCGTCCGGGGCGACCACCTCGCCGTCGTCGGCGAGAACCGCAAGATGCTGATCTTCCCGCTCGCGCAGCTGCCGGAGATGGCGCGCGGCAAGGGCGTCCGCCTGCAGCGCTACAAGGACGGCGGCGTCTCGGACATCCGCTGCTTCGCGATCGCCGACGGGCTTTCCTGGGACGACAGCGCCGGCCGCAATTTCGTGCGCAGCAAGGACGAACTCGCCGAATGGATGGCCGACCGCGCCACCGCCGGCCGCACCGTGCCGAAGGGTTTTCCGCGCAGCGGCAAATTTAGCGGCTGACGGGCGGGTATAGTCAGGCGGAGAGCGGCACGCTGACGTCGCGCAGGAAGCGCGTCGCCCCTTCCTCGTCGATCTCGCCGGCGGCGACGCCGAGGACGAACTCGACGACATCCGCCTGGCCCGCCTCGATGATGTAGCCGTTGATCATCAGGAAGGTGAAGGCAGCCAGGAACCCGGTGCGTTTGTTGCCATCAGAATAGGGATGGTTGCGCACGATGCCGTAGAGATAGGCAGCAGCCAGCGCGAAAAGGTCGTTCTCGCCATATGCCGCCTTGTTGAGCGGCCGGGCGAGGGCGGCTTCGAGCGCGTTCTCGTCCTTGATGCCAGCAAGGCTGCCATGTTTCTCAAGCTGCTCGTGATGCATCGCATCGACGGCTTCCCGACTGAGCCATTTGAGATCGTTCATTTGGCAAGCTCGCGGAGCGCGACCTTGTATTTTTCCATCGCGATCCGGGCGGCTTTCATCTGTTCGGCAAGCTCCGCCTGCTCGGGCACGAGCTCGATCTGCCCGTCCTTCTCGTTCAGGGTGAACTGGTCGCCCGCCTTCAGGCCGAGGCGGTCCAGCACTTCCTTCGGGATGATGATGCCTTCGGAATTTCCGATCTTGCGCAGGGTGACGTTCATGGTGGGGCTCCTTTGTTATAACGTGATTATAACATTATCAGCCGCAATTTCAACGCCTATCCGGTGAAGGGAAACTCCGCCGCGGCCGCCGCCTGCCGCGCGGCCTTTGCCTTGGTTCGCAACTGCCACAGCGAATGCAGCAGAAGTGCAACGATCAGGACCGTGCCGCCGACGATGGTCTGCGGGCTCGGCCGCTCTGAAAAGACGATCCAGACCCAGATCGGCGCGAGCACCGTTTCGAGCAGGTAGAACATGCCGACCTCCGGCGCCGAGAGGTAACGCGGGCCGGTGGCGAGGCACCAGAAGGCGAGCGGTATCATCACCAGGCCGTTGAACAGGATGAACTGCGGCTCGGCGATCGACAGGCCGCCGGCCGGCAGCATGACGAGCGCCGCCGTTCCGGGGATGAAGGCGGTGATCAGCGGCACGAAGCCCATTTCGGCGCCGCTCTTGCGGCTGATGGTGATGGCGGAGGCCAGCAGGAAGGCCGAGCAGGCGGCCATCGAGTCGCCGAAGAAATTGCCGCTCGCAAGCCCGTCCTCGACGATGATGCCGACGCCGACGACCATGGCCGCCATGGTGAGAAGCGTCGCCGTCGACGGCCGCTCGCCGAGGAAGATCCAGGAGAGCAGGGCGGCGAACATCGAGGTGAAGGCGAGGATGAAGACGACATTCGCCGTTTCCGTGTTGAACACGGCGAGCATGAAGGTCAGCGAGTTGATGCCGTAGAGCAGGCCGGCGACGAGGCCCGGCAGACCCGGTATCAGCGCGACCGGCCGCTTCAGAACGAAGCGGATGACGGACCAGGCGGCAAGCGCCATCAGGAAGGTCGCGAAGCTGCGCGCGGCGAGTACCGACCAGACCTCGCCATCGGCGGAGCGGATCAGCGGGATGTCGAAGGAGAGCGCGAGCCCGCCGCTGGCGGTGATGAGGAGGCCCCTGCGGTGCAGGGTCTGATCTGAAAGCACGGACACGGGAAGTTCCGATTCGGAAACGGTTGCGGGTTGTCACCCTTATAGCGTTCCAAGCCGCGCGCCATCAGGCGTTCCTGCGGCAAACCGTGTCTGTCGTTCCGCCTGCGCAATCCATGTGGTGCAATTCCGTCGCTATTGATCTTGCACAAGGCAGCTGCCGGGCGTCGGGCTAGGATGGCTTTGAAACGGCACGGGAGAGTTTGCTCATGATGAGCCGGCGGGCGATTCTGGCGGGTGGTGCGGGCGCGCTTGCGGCGGGCGCCGGTATCGGCGTGGCCGCGTCGCTGCTGTCCACGAGCCGGGCGACGACCGTCTACGGGCGCTATGCCGGGGATCTCCGCAGGCCCCTCGTGCCGCTGCCCGACGTGCGTGATCTTGTCCGCTACGCCACGCTGGCACCCAACGGCCACAACAGCCAACCGTGGCTCTTCCGCATCTCGGCGCGTGGCATCGGCATCGAGCCGGATTTTTCACGGCGCACACCCGTCGTCGATCCGGACGACCATCATCTCTATGTCAGCCTCGGCTGCGCGCTGGAGAACCTGGCGCTGGCCGCCGCCGCCGGCGGAAGGCGCGGAGAGGTGGAGATCGCCGGCACCGGGGCGGGCGGCGCCGCCTTTGTCTTTTCCGGCGGTACGGCATCCGCGACCGACGCGCTGCGCGACCAGTTGTGCAGCGCCATCCCGGCCCGCCAGTCGACCCGGGGCCTCTATGACGGCAGGGCCGTCGCGGCCGGTGATCTGCAGGCGCTGCATCGGGCCGCCGCCGTTGCGGGCGTCGACCTCGCCGTCATCACGACGCGGGACGCGATCGACAGGGCGCGCGATCTGGTGATCGCCGGCAACACCGCGCAAATGGCCGATCGCGCCTTTTGCCGCGAGCTCGAGGACTGGATCCGCTTCAGTCCGGGGAGGGCGATGGCGCGCGGCGACGGGCTCTACGCACCGGCGAGCGGCAATCCGGTGCTGCCGGAATGGCTGGGCTCGATCGCCTTCGCACTGGCATTCACGGCATCGGCGGAAAACGACAAATATGCCCGTCAGATGGACAGTTCCGCCGGCCTGGCGGTGTTTGCCGCCGCGACAGACGGGCCAGCGGGCTGGATCGCGGTCGGCCGTGCCTGCCAGCGTTTCTGCCTGATGGCGACCGTGCTGGGTCTCAAGACCGCCTTCGTCAACCAGCCGGTCGAGGTGGCCGCGTTCCGATCCGAACTCTCGGCGCTGGCCGGGTTCGCCGGACGCAGGCCGGATCTGCTGCTGCGCTTCGGGGCCGGCCCGGCGCTCCCCTTTTCGCCGAGACGCCCTGTCGAGTCCGTCATCGTCGCCTGAAGGGCCAAGGGCGGCAGCGCTCCCGGTTCATTCGTGCCCGTCGTTCTCGGGCGGGGGGTAGCGCCCCCAGCCGCGCGCCATCAGATGTTCCTGCGGCAGGAACTTCGTCTTGTAGTCCATCTTGCGCGATCCCTTGACCCAATAGCCGAGATAGACGTGCGGCAGGCCGAGCGCCTGGGCACGGCGGATGTGGTCGAGGATCATGAAGGTGCCGAGCGAGCGGCTGGCGATGTCCGTATCGTAGAAGGAATAGACCATCGACAGGCCGTCGCCCATCCGGTCGGTGAGCGCCACGGCGATCAGGTCGCCCTGCGGCCGCTCGTTGATGCCATCTCCCTCCGGCCGCAGCCGATATTCGATGATTCGCGTGTGCACATGGGTATCCTCGACCATCATCGCATAGTCGAGCACCGACATGTCGGACATGCCGCCCTTCTGGTGCCGGTGGTCGAGGTAGTGGCGGAAGAGGGAATACTGCTCGCTCGACGGCTCGGCGGGATATTCGTAGGCGACGAGGTCGGCATTGGCCGCAAGTACGCGGCGCATCGAGCGGCTTGGCCTGAACTCGTTGACGAGAATGCGCACCGAGATGCAGGCGCGGCAGGTCTCGCAGGCCGGCCGGTAGGCGATGTTCTGCGACCGGCGGAAACCGCCCTGGGTCAAAAGGTCATTGAGCTCCGGCGCCCGTTCGCCGACGAGATGCGTGAAGACCTTCCTCTCCATCTCCTGCGGCAGGTAGGGGCATGCCGCAGGCGCGGTAAGATAGAACTGGGGAGAGGGCGTGGTCTGTGTATTCATCTATCGCGGCGCGACTCCGTCATCGGTCAAAGACCGTAATACCATGGCGCAAGTAAGGAAAAGGTCAACCACAGGAGTGCCACGAGCGGCGTCCCCGCACGGATGAAGTCGGAAAACCGGTAGTGTCCGGGGCCCATGACCAGCAGGTTCGTCTGGTAGCCGATGGGCGTGGCGAAGGAACAGTTGGCCGCGAAGATGACCGCGCCGATGAAGGCCTCCGGCGGCGCCTGCAACCGGCGCGCGACTTCGAGCGCGATCGGGATGAACAGGGCGGCGACCGCGTTGTTGGACAGGATGTTCGTCAGCGCCGCCATCACGAGGAAAAGGGCCGACAGGATGACGCCGGGCGAGGCGCCTTCGAACAGCATGACCGTCCGCGTGGCGATCAGCGCGGCGCCGCCCGTCGCCTCGAGTGCCGTCGCCATGGCGATCGACGCGCCGATCAGCAGATAGATCTGCCTGTCGAAGGCGCGCACCGCCTGCGGCAGGGTCAGGCAGCCGGTGGCGATCATCATGGCGGCACCGAGGATCGCGTTGACGACGATCGGCGTCACGTCGAAGGCCGACAGCGCGACGACGAGCGCGAAGATGGTGATGGCGAGGTTCGCCTTGCGCCGCTGCGGCACGGCCTCGGCGGAATGTTCGAGCAGCAGGATGTCGTGATTGCCCCGCATGCTGTGGATCGCGTCGAGCGTGCCGCCGATCAGCAGCGTGTCGCCGGCCTCCAGCCGGATCTCGGAAAGTGCGGTGCGCGCCATGCGGCTCTTGCGCTGCACGCCGAAGACGGCGACGCCGAACTGCGGCTGCAGACCGGAAAGCTGGATCGTGCGGCCTTCGTAGCGCGAGCCGGGGGAGATGACCGCCTCGACCAGGTGATAGTGGCCGCCGGCGGCCGCAGTGTCCGCGACGTCCGCTGAGCCGTCGCCCGTCGCCACGTCCCGGTCGGTGCCGGTCTCGCCCTTGGCGATCGCCGCCGTGAAGGCCTTGCGGGTGCCGGTGACGATCAGCTGGTCGCCGACCTCCAGCGTGACCTCGTCGAACGGCGGCAGGATCGGCACGTCGCGCCGCAAAAGCAGCCGCGGCGTCAGGTCCTTGATGCCCGGAAAGAAGCCGGCCTGCGAGCGCATGCCGATGAAACGGTGGCCGCTCGTCAGCAGCACCTCGCCGACGAACTGCGTTCCGCTCATGGCGGCCGGCTCGCCGGCGGCGCGCGGCATGCGGTTGCCGAGCAGCCGCGGCATCACGAAAAGCACATAGGCGGTGCCGGCGAGCGCAAGGATCGCTCCCATGCCCGTGAAGTCGAAGAAGCCGACCGGATAGCCGTTCTTCTCCGCGATGCCGGCGGCGATCATGTTGGTCGACGATCCCATCAGCGTCGTCATGCCGCCGAGAATGGTGACGAAGGAGAGCGGCATGAAGATATGGAAGCCGGTGATGCTTTTCTGCGCCGCGACCAGCGAGAGGATCGGGATGAAGATGACGACCACCGGCGTGTTGTTGAGAAAGGCGCTGGTGATGCCGGTGATGACGAGGATGATGACGATCGCCGCCCAGGGCCGGTCGCCGCCCAGCCGGCCGAGGAAGTGGGCGGGTGCCTCCAGCGCGTCGGTGGCGAAGAGACCCTGGCCGACGATCAGCAGGGCGATGACGGTGGCGAGCGCGGAATTGCCGAAGCCGGAAAGCAGCGCATCCGCGCCGATCAGCCGCCCGTCGGGTGTCAGGAAGGGAAACAGGCCGAAGATGAAGAGGAAGGCCGACAGGCTGCCGATCGAGATCGCCTCGACGGAGAAGCGGTCCGAGGCAAAGGCCACGATCGTCAGGAGGATGATGGCAAAGGTGGCGAACAGGTGAAATTCGGACATGCGACCTCCCCGCTTCGCTTTCGGCAATCGGGGCAGCCTCCCGCCGATCACCCCGCGGCAGGTCACGTCCCCTGCGCCAGTCTTAGCGGTTAAGCCGGGCGGTGAACAGACGGCGAGCGGCGGGTCCAACGAAAAGACCGCGCCACGGGGCACGGTCCAGGGGAAGGGCAGGCGCGGCGCGTGTCAGAGGGCCGGGCGGCGCATCATGACGGTGCCGAGCAGCAGGTCGTGCAGCAGGCGGCCGCGGTCGGTAAAGA
Source organism: Rhizobium alarense (assembly GCF_021555155.1). Taxonomy (GTDB): domain Bacteria; phylum Pseudomonadota; class Alphaproteobacteria; order Rhizobiales; family Rhizobiaceae; genus Rhizobium_D; species Rhizobium_D alarense. The sequence continues at coordinate 467 of NZ_JAKGBU010000076.1, read as the reverse complement.
GGCCGATCAGCAGGATGAACGGCGTCAGCACGGCATTGCCGATCCAGAAGAGCACGAGGTGCACGATCGCCGTCAGGAAATCCATCGGGCGCCCGTCGGTGCGCGCGATCTGGATGCCCATGACGCTCATGCCGGCGCTCGCCTGGCTGGAGCCGCCCATCGTCAGGCCGAAATAGAGCATCGCGACGATGGCGAAGAGGGCCGGGTAAAGGAAGAAGCCGAGCCCGAGCGTGATGATGCCGAAGAAGAACACAACGACGGCGGCCGGGATCCACAGCAGCGCCACGATCGCATAGTCGATCAGGAAGGCAAAGATGCGCCGCGCCAGCACGCCGCGATAGGCGCGCCAGTCGGCGGTCGGGATGCGGGCCTCGTCGAAATCGGCGTTCATCGTCGGTCTCCAGTCAGAACTCTCGGCCTGATATGGGAATGCCCGCGCGATTTGCAATGCGGACGCGGCGGCGCCC
>NZ_JAKGBU010000075.1:2828-26111 GCF_021555155.1 Rhizobium alarense | reverse complement strand
CGAAGAGGGCGGCCGCGATCATCGCCTCGCGCGCGCCGGTGCGCGCGATCACCTGGAACAGCGGATTGAGAACGTAGCGCCCGGCGATCAGCAGGGCGGCGATTGCCGCCACTGCGATGCCGAAATCCTGCAGCGCCGTCGTCGTGTCCTCCGGCGCCTGCTCGGCGAGCAGCGGGATCAGCGCCAGCAGCGGCACGATCGCCAGGTCCTGGAAGAGCAGCATCGAGAAGGACCGCTGGCCGTAGCGGGTGTTGAGGTCGCCGTTCTCCTCGAGGATCTGCAGCGCGAAGGCCGTGGAGGACAGGGCGAGGCCGTAGCCGATGATGAGGGCGCCGGCTGGGTCCGCAAGCCCGCTCAGCCAGGCAAGCGCGCCGAGCACGAGGCCGGTCACGATCACCTGCGCGGCGCCGAGCCCGAAAATGTCGCGCCGCATCTGCCAGAGCCGTGAGGGTTTCAGTTCAAGCCCGATGACGAAGAGCAGCAGGACGATGCCGAGTTCGGCGACGCCGAGGATCTCCTCGCCGTCCCGGATGCGGTGAAAGACGGGACCGATCAGGACGCCGGCGGCGAGATAGCCGAGAATGGTGCCGAGCCCCAGCCGCTTGAAGATCGGCGCGGCAACGACCGCCCCGCCCAGCATGACGAGAACTTCGGAGAATAGTGCATGGCTGTCGGACATCGGCGGCTCGAATTCCCATCGGCAAAGGGCTGGGACCGGCCGAAGAATCGCCGCGACCGGTCTTGATGCCTGTGCTACTGCACAATAAATGGGGCTCGAAAGAAAGGCCAATTCATGTCTGAAGCGATCGATGCCGCGCACCTGCTCCAGCGCGCCGAAGAACTGATCGACCATGCCCGCAAGGCGGGTGCGGACGCGGCCGACGCGGTGGTCGTGCGCGGCCGGTCGAATTCCGTCAGCGTCCGGCTTGGCAAGGTCGAGGGTACGGAAGCCTCCGAGAGCGACGACTTTTCGCTCCGCGTCTTCGTCGGCCGCCGCGTCGCCAGCGTCTCGGCCAATCCGGGTTTCGATCTCAAGGCGCTCGCCGAACGCGCCGTCGCCATGGCGAAGGCCTCGCCGGAAGATCCCTATGCCTCGCTTGCCGATCCCGCCGACCTTGCGAAGGACTGGCCGGACCTCGACCTCTACGATCCGACGGAGATCGGCACCGGCGAACTGACGCAGGCAGCACTTGCCACGGAGGCGGCCGCGCTCGCCCTCGACGGCGTCAGCAATTCGGGCGGTGCCAGTGCCTCGGCCGGCATGGGCGGCCTGGTGCTGGTCACCTCCGGCGGCTTTTCCGGGTCCTATGGCGCAAGCCGCTTCGGCCGTTCCGTCAGCGCCATCGCCGGCGAGGGCACGAAGATGGAGCGCGACTACGATTTCGACAGCCGGCTCTTCTTCGCCGACCTGCGCAGCGCCGACGACATCGGCCGTGGCGCCGGCGAGCGGGCCGTCAGGCGCCTCAATCCGCGGCAGGTGCCGACGGCGAAGAATGTCACGGTTGTTTTCGATCCGCGCATGGCGCGCGGCATCGCCGGCCACATCGCCGGCGCGATCAACGGCGCCTCGGTCGCCCGCAAGACGAGTTTCCTGCGCGACAGGATGGGCAAGCAGGTGCTGAAGACCGGCCTCCACGTCACCGACGATCCGCTGATCGTGCGCGGCTCCTCCTCGCGCCCCTTCGACGGCGAGGGTGTGCGCGGCGAGCGGCTGACGATGATCGAGGACGGCGTGCTGAAACACTGGTTCCTCTCGACCTCGACGGCGCGCGAACTCGGGCTTTCGACCAACGGCCGCGGCGTGCGCGGCGGCACCGCCGTCAGCCCGGCCTCGACCAATCTCGCGCTGGAACCCGGCGACATCTCGCCGGAAGACCTCGTCCGCTCGGTCGGCACCGGCTTCTACGTGACCGAGCTGATCGGCCAGGGCGCGAACATGGTGACGGGCGAATACAGCCGCGGCGCCTCGGGCTTCTGGATCGAGAATGGCGAGCTGACCTTCCCGGTTTCCGAGGTGACGATCGCCTCCAACCTCCTCGACATGTTCCTGCGCATCACGCCGGCAAGCGACATCGACCGCAAGTTCGGCGTCGCGGCGCCGACGCTGGCGATTGAGGGCATGACGCTTGCCGGGACCTGATGATCGCAGCGCCGGCCCGGCCGGCGGCATGAACGGAATGACCATGTCGGACGCCCTGACCCCGATCGACACCCTGGCCGAGCGCTGGCGGGACGATCTCGTCCTGCTGACGGCCGCCGCCGAGGCGGCCGGCCTGAGGGCGCTCGACTATTTCCGCAAGGAGCCGGACGTCTGGTGGAAGAACGAGGGGCGGTCGCCGGTCAGTGCAGCCGACCTCGCGGCGAACGACATCCTGAAGGCGATGCTGCTCTCGGAGCGGCCGAATTACGGCTGGCTGTCGGAGGAAACGGACGACGATTCCGCGCGGCTTTCCGCCGAAACCGTCTTTGTCGTCGACCCGATCGACGGTACGCGCGCCTTCATCGCGGGAAAGGACGTCTGGTGCGTCAGCGCCGCCGTCGTCCACAGGGGGCGTCCGGTGGCGGGCGTGCTCGTCGCCCCGGCGCTCGGCGAGATCTTCACCGCGGCCGGCGACGGCCCGGCCTTGAAGAACGGTCTGACGGTTTCGGTCGCCGCGCCGCAGGCCTCGGATGCCTTGCGCATCGCGGGTGCCGAGCCGCTGGTCCACGGCCTCGACCGTCGGTCGCTCGGCGCGGTCCATCGCGTCGCGCATGTGCCGTCGCTCGCCTATCGGCTGGCGATGGTGGCGGACGGCCGGATCGACGGCACGCTGGTCATGCCCAATTCCCATGACTGGGACCTGGCGGCGGCCGACCTCATCCTGCAGGCCGCGGGCGGGCGTCTTTCACGCCGCGACGGAACCCTGCTCGCCTATAACGGCGCCGACGTCCGGCACGGCCTGCTCTGCGCCGCCGGCAACGACCTCCATCCCGCGCTTCTCGCGGCCTCGGTGGGCATTGACCTTTCGCGGGGAATGCCGCAAACCCCAAGCAACACGGTGGCAGAACGAGACGGACAATGACGGAAGCGACAGAAAACAAGCAACGCCTTCATCTGGTATTCGGTGGAGAGCTGACGACGCTCGGCGAGGTGCAGTTCCGCGATCTTTCCAGGCTCGATATCGTCGGGATCTATCCGGATTATGCGAGCGCCGTGACGGCCTGGCGGTCGAAGGCGCAACTGACGGTCGACAACGCCCATATGCGCTATTTCATCGTCCACATGCACCGCCTGCTCGATCCGGAAGAGGCGTGAGCCCGGTTTCCACCGCCCCGGATTGGCAGAACGAAACGGACGCGCGCAGTCGATGCTTGTGATCGCCTTCATCATCGCGGAAAGGGCCGGCAGCCGATGAGCAGCCCGCTGGCCCGTTTCGCGCTCTCGACCTATCGCTGGGTGGGCGTGGCGCTCTATCCGGTGATCGGCACCTATCTGGCGCTCCGGGCCGCGAAAGGCAAGGAAGATCGCTCCCGGCGGCGCGAGCGCTACGGCTACGCGAGCGCCGCCCGGCCGGGCGGTCCGCTTGTCTGGTTCCACGCCGCGAGTGTCGGCGAGACGATCGCGGTCGTGCCGCTGATCCGCGAGGTCCGCCGGCGCGGCATCGCGGTCGTGCTGACGACCGGCACCACGACCTCCGCCAAGGTCGCGAAGGAGCGGCTCGGCGGCGAGGTCATCCACCAATATGTGCCGCTCGACCTGAAGCCCGCCATCTCCCGCTTCCTCGACTACTGGCATCCGGATCTCGCGATCATCGCCGAATCCGAGATCTGGCCGATGACCATCCTGGAGCTGGGTGCGCGCCGCATCGCCCAGGTGCTGGTGAATGGCCGGCTGTCGGAGCGGTCCTTCAAGCGCTGGAAGAGCCGGCCGGCCCTCGCAGACGCGCTCTTCGAGAACCTCGCGCTCGTCGCAGCCCAGTCGGAGGCCGACGCGGAGCGCTTCCGCGCGCTCGGCGCGCTGCCGGTCATTGTCACCGGCAATCTCAAGGTGGAGGCCGATGCGCCGCCCTATGACGGCGCGACGCTCAGGCGCTACCGGACCCAGATCGGCGAGCGCAGGACCTGGGGCGCGATCTCGACCTTCGAGGGCGAGGAGATGGTGGCGGGCAGCGTGCATCGCGCGCTGAAGGACCGCATTCCCGGCCTGCTGACAATCGTCGTGCCCCGTCACCCCGAACGCGCCGACGCGATCGAGGAAGCGCTCGTCGCAAAGGGGCTCAAGGTCGTGCGCCGGACGCGCGACGATGCGGTGACGGCGGAGACGGACATCCTCATCGGCGACACGATCGGCGAGATGGGCCTCTACCTGCGGATGACCGACCTTGTCTTCGTCGGCAAGTCGCTGACGGGCGAGGGCGGCCAGAACCCGCTCGAGCCCGCGATGCTCGGCTGCGCGATCCTTTCAGGCGCCAATGTGCAGAATTTCCGCGACGCCTACCGGCAGCTTGCCCAGAGCGGCGCGGCCAAGATGGTGAAGGACGCGGAGATGCTGGCGAAGGGCGTGAACTACCTGCTGGCAAACGATGCGGTGCGCCGGAAGATGATCGAGGCGGGGCAGGGGACAATCCACGAGATGCGCGGCGCGCTGGCGGCGACGGTGCGCGGGCTCGAGCCCTATATCAATCCGCTCACGGTCAAGGCGCGGCTTCATCCGCATCGGATTTCCTAGGAATGGGCATGATTGGCGACAGGCGCATCTCGGGCATTCTCTTCGACAAGGACGGCACGCTGCTCGACTATGCCAAGAGCTGGGTGCCGGTGAACTACGAGCTGGCACGCATTGCGGCCGGCGGCGACGCCGATCTCGCCCGCGCATTGCTCATCGCCGGCGGCATGGATCCCGACACCGGCCACGTCCTGCCCGACAGCCTGCTGGCCGCCGGCAACACGGTCGAGATCGCCGAAGGCATGGTCGCCGCCGGCTCGCCCTTTGGTGTCGAGGCCCTGTCGGAGCTCTTCGACGGGCTTTTTGCGACGTCCTCGTCCTTCGCCGTGCCGGTCACCGACCTAGGCAGCTTCTTCCGGGCACTGCACGAGAAGGGCTACTATCTGGGCGTCGCCTCCAGCGACAACGAACGATCGATCCGCGAGACGGCGAAGCGTTTCGGTTTCGAAGCCTACCTGCATTACGTGGCGGGCTACGACAGCGGATTCGGCGTCAAGCCGGAGCCGGGCATGGTGCTGGGCTTCTGCGCGGCGACCGGGCTCGCGCCGCACGAGGTGGCGGTGGTCGGCGACAACAATCACGACCTGCACATGGGGCGCAGCGCCGGCGTCGGGTTGACGGTCGCCGTGTTGACGGGCACGGGCTCGCGCCAGTCGCTCGCCGAGGCCTCGGATTTCTGCCTGAACGACATCACGGAGCTTGCCGGCATCCTGCCGGAAACGGGAGCCGCGCGCACGGCGATCGCGTAAGGCTGCGGCGCGGCGCGGATTTCAGCGACGGAGGGGACATGGTCAGTGAAGCGCCGCCGTTCTGGTGGACGAAGCCGGACTGGCGGGCCTATGCGCTCTGGCCCGTCTCGTGCCTCTACGGCCTCGTCGCGGGCAGCCGCCTGCGGCGCGCCCGTCGCCCGAGCGTGCCTGTGCCCGTCATCTGTGTCGGCAACTTCACGGTCGGCGGCGCCGGCAAGACGCCGACGGCGATCGCGATTGCCCGCGCCGCGAAGGCACGCGGGCTGAAGCCCGGTTTCCTGAGCCGCGGCTATGGCGGCTCGCTCGACGTCACGACCGTGGTCGACCTGCACCACCACCGCGCCAAGGCCGTCGGCGACGAGCCGCTTCTGCTGGCGCGCGAGGCGCTGACGGTGATTTCCCGCAAACGTCTGGCGGGTGCGAAGAAGCTGGTCGAGGCGGGCGCAGACCTCGTCATCATGGACGACGGTTTCCAGAGCGCGCAGCTCCATTTCGATTACGCGCTCCTCGTCGTCGACACCAATCGCGGCATCGGCAACGGCCATGTCGTGCCCGGCGGTCCGGTGCGCGCGCCGATCGGCGAGCAGCTGCGTCAGGCGCATGCGCTGATGACGATCGGCGACGGCAACGCGGCGGACCGGCTGATCCGCCGCGCGGCGCGTGCCGGCAAGGCGGTCCACACGGCCAGGCTCGCGACGATCGACGCCGGCGACCTTCACGGTCAGGTGGTGATGGCGTGGTCCGGCATCGCCGACAACGAGAAGTTCTTCAGGACGGTGACGGAGACGGGCGCGCATCTCTATGTGACGCGCGGCTTCCCGGATCATCACCATCTGAGCGAGGACGAGGTCGGCGACATCCTCGACCACGCCGAGGCGCTGGAATACCGGCTCGTGACGACCGCCAAGGACAGCGTGCGGCTTGCCGGCGGGCCGGGACGCTCGGCGGAGCTCCGCGACAAGAGCCGGGTCATCGAGGTGGAAATCCGCTTCGACAATCCGAGGACGCCGGACCAGATCATCGACGCGGCGATCACCTCTGCCCGGAAGCGGAACCTGCGCGGCCTGGCGACAAGATAGCCGCGGTCGGGCAGGCGGTCAGATGTTGCCGGCGCGGCGTTCTGCTTCCAGCGATGCGGCGGCATCGACATAGGCCTCCTGGCGCGCGACGCTCCAGTAGCGCAGTTCGTCGATCGGAATGGTCTCACCGGTGACGGCGCAGCGGACATGGGAGCCGGGCATCAGCACCTGGAAGTCGCCATCCAGGTAGCGGATCTTGGCCTCGCGGTTTCCGTGTCCTTCGAATCGGTTCATCGTTCTCTTGCTCCCGCGCCGCGCCCGGTCGCGTGTCATCAAGGCGTCATGTTTGCCATATCGCGCCATGTCGAAAAATTCCAGTCCCGGTCCGCAGGCAGGTTGCTTTCAGCTCCGGCCGAACAGACGTTCGATGTCGGCGAGCTTGAGCTCAATATAGGTGGGCCGCCCATGGTTGCACTGGCCGGAGCCGGGCGTCGCCTCCATCTGGCGCAAAAGGGCGTTCATCTCCTCAGGCCGGAGCCGGCGACCGGAGCGCACCGAGCCGTGGCAGGCCATGGTGGCGGCGAGATAGTCGAGGCGGTTCTGCAGCCCGTCGGCCGTGTCCCATTCGGCAATCTCGTCGGCGAGCTGGCGCACGAGCCCTGCCGCGTCCATCTCGCCGAGCATCGCCGGCGTCTCGCGCACCGCGATCGCGCCCGGCCCGAAGCGTTCGATGCCGAGGCCGAGCCGAGCGAAGCTCTCCGCGTGGGTCGCGAGCCGGTCACAGTCCTCCTCCGGCAGGTCGACGATTTCCGGAATGAGCAGCGCCTGCGCGGGCAGCGGCCGGGCATGGAGCGCTTTGCGCATCGCCTCGAAGACGAGGCGCTCGTGGGCGGCGTGCTGGTCGACGATGACGAGCCCGTCCTCGGTCTGCGCCACGATGTAGTTCTCGTGCAGCTGCGCGCGCGCGGCGCCGAGCGGATGGCGCGGCTCCTCGGCCACGGGGTCCTGTTCGAGCACGGCCGCTTCCGCGACCCGGGCGGACGGCGCGGCGAAGGCGGCGAAGCGGGCCTGTGCCTGCTCCGAGAACCCCCGGTGGGGCGGCGCCGTTTGCGGATCGAGCGGCCGGTAGGGCGATGCCGCGCGCGACCACGGCTGCCGGTCGGCCGGCGAGGCTTCGGGTCGGAAGGCGCGCACCAGGCCGGCCGCGCCGGTGGTCGAGGCCCGGTCGCCGTCGCGGCCGAGCGCCTGCCGCAGCGCGCCGACGATGAGGCCGCGCACAAGGCCGGGGTCGCGGAAGCGCACGTCCGATTTCGCCGGATGCACGTTGACGTCCACCAGTTCCGGATCGATGTCGATCGCCAGCACCGCGACCGGATAGCGCCCGTGCGGCACCGTCTCGGAATAGGCGGCGCGGAGCGCACCCGTGACCAGCTTGTCCTGCACCGGCCGGCCGTTGACGAAGGCGAACTGGTGCAGGCCGTTGCCGCGGTTGAAGGTCGGCAGGCCCGCAAAGCCGGTCAGCCGCACCTCTTCCCGCTCGGCGTCGATCTCGATCGCGTTCTCGCGGAATTCGCGGCCGAGCACCTGGGCGATCCGCGCCAGATGGTCGTCGCCGGTCGAGGGGAACTCCAGTGTGCTGCGATCCGTGCCGGAGAGCACGAAGCGGACATGCGGAAAGGCGATCGCCATGCGCCGCACGACCTCCGAGATCGCGGCCGCTTCCGCCTTTTCGCTTTTCATGAACTTGAGCCGCGCCGGGGTGGCGAAGAAAAGGTCGCGGACCTCGACGATCGTGCCGCGATTGGCCGCCGCGGGGCGAACGGCGCGCACCTTGCCGCCCTCGACGGAAATCTCCGCGCCCTCGTCGCCGTCCGCGGGGCGGCTGCGCAGGCTGAGGCGGGCGACCGAGCCGATGGAGGGCAGCGCCTCGCCGCGGAAGCCGAGCGTGCGGATGTCGGCGAGGCTGTCGCTGATCTTCGAGGTGCAGTGCCGGCGGATCGCGAGCTCCAGTTCCGCCGCCGTCATGCCGCAGCCGTTGTCGCTGACGCGCAGCAGCGTCTTGCCGCCGCCGGACGTGGCGATCTCGATTCGCGTCGCCCCGGCGTCGATCGCGTTCTCGATGAGTTCCTTCGCCGCGCTCGCGGGGCGTTCGATCACCTCGCCGGCGGCAATCTGGTTGACGAGTGTTTCGGGAAGCTGCCTGATGGTCATCGTCGCATTTTCGTGGATTCGCGGCCGCCTGCCTAGCTCTGAATTGAAGGGTCCGGAAGTTTCGTCCGACGACCTCGGGTGGTCGAAGTGCGTTTAAGCCGGCTTTAACAAAATACTGCGAACGTGCTTTTCTCGCTTGTATGACCGCAAGCCGTCCGGACCTTCCGGTGGACCGTATCAGCGCGCTGGTCGCTGACATCGACGACGTCCAACGGCAGCAATCGCTGCCGGATCAGCATGGACAAGGCAATGCCCTCAGGCGAGGAATGCAACGATGCACGATGTGGCGTCCATGGACGCGAACATCCAGACGCTTGTTTTTGACGCGGTTTGCGAAACGCTCGCGGCCGGTGTCGTTATCTATGACAAGAACGACTGCCTGATCTGGGCCAACCGCCACATCCGCCGGTTCTTCCCCGTCGATCCGAAATTCCTGACGCCCGGCACGCGCCTGCGCGACCTTCTTGGCGCGCTTTTCGATGCCGGCATCCGCTACGGCCTGACCTCCGAGCAGCGCCACAGGACCATCAATCGCGAAGAGTGGATCACCAGCCGCATCTCCGCCCATTGGCGCGAACAGTATGATGTCACCGAGAAGTTCGGCAAGGACCGCTGGGTCCGCTTCCGCAAGCGGCGGCTGCCGAGCGGCTACAATGTCTCGACGCTGACCGATGTCTCGGAGCACACGAAGCAGGAGGAGCAATGGCGCTCGGACCTCGCCCGGGTCGCCATAACCGAGGAAATCCTGGAAACGCTGCCGTTTCCGGTTTTCGTCAAGGACCGCAACCTGTCCTACATCGCGACCAACAGAGCGTTCTGCGAGATCCACGGCACGACCGGCGATGCGGTGCTCGGCCGGACGGTCTGGGATATCGCGGATGCCGAACAGGCGCTGCGCATCGAAGACAGCGACCGCACGGTGCTCGAGACCGGCAAACCCTTCCGCGTCGCCGAGCATATCGTGAAGGCGGATGGCAGCGACCTCTATGTCATCACGCGGAAATACCGCATCGGCTCGCCCGACCACCAGCTTCTCGTCACCTATATGGAGGATGTCTCCGGGATCGTCTTTCACAACGCGGACGGCGCATCGTGCATCCGCTCTTCCGAAGTGTTCGTGGAGGCGCAGAACTGTCTGGATCCCGCAATCGAGGCCGAGCGGCAGCTGATCCTGCAGCAGCTCAATACCGAGGAGTTCGGTGACCTTGCGCAAAAGCGCGTGCTCGTCGCAACCGCCGACGGGCGGCTGGAGCGCCTTCTGGTCGACGAACTGGGCCGGCGTGGTGCGGATGCCTGCGCGGTGCGCAGCGAGTCGGAGTTCATGACGTTCGCCGCCGCCGCCGCCCAGTGGGGCGTCGTCATCGACCTCGTGCTCGTCGACGACACGATGCCCGGCCACGCCGCGGTGCTGCAGTCCCGGGCGGTCCGGCAGAGCCGCGTGCTTTCCGCCGACAAGGTCGGGCCGCATGCACTGGACGTGATCGGCTATGAGCCGGAGCCGCTCGGCGATTCGAAAGCCCGGGCAGATGTGTCCGGCGTCGGCGCGATCTTCAGCGACGACTGGTATATCGCCACGGATGTCGCGGCGCTGCCGGCGGCAAGTGCGGGCGACGTCGACGTGCTGGTTGCCGAGGACAATCAGATCAACCAGTTCGTCTTCTCCCAGATCCTGGAATCCATCGGCGTGTCCCACCGCATTGCGGAAAACGGCGAGGAGGCCGTCCTGCTCTGGCGGCGGTACCAGCCGAAGCTGATCCTCATGGACATCTCCATGCCGGTGAAGGACGGCCTCGAGGCCACGCTCGAGATCCGTCGTGAGGAGAAGGAAACCGGCAGTTACACGCCGATCGTTGCCGTCACGGCGCAGGCGCTGAACGTCGATATGCAAAACTGCATGGATGTGGGCATGGATGATTACATCACCAAGCCCGTGAGCCCTGACATGATCGAATCCATCTATCGCCGTTACGTATTGGAAAAGCAGAAAAAGTCCGCCGCATGACGCAACGGCAAGCTGTCAACTCCCCACAAATAGGGACAAAACCGGGAGGAGTCATGATCGTTTGCTATGCATTTGTTAATGGTCATGCGCCATCGTGAAAACGTTCACGGGCATCGAAATTCTCGGGCGGAAACCTATCGATGAAGTCAGGAGACCCCACATCGCTGGATATTTCCCAGAGCGATCTGCATGCCATGGCCTACACCGACCCGCTGACGGGCCTCGGCAATCCCTACCGCCTGCGTGACAAGGTGCGCCAGCTTTCGACCGAGCGGGCCGAGGATCCGGCACCGTTTACGGTCTGCATCGCCAATCTCGACGGTTTCAAGCCGATCAACGATCTCTTTGGCCCGGAAGCGGGTGACGAGATCCTCTGCCAGGTGGCGCATCGGCTGAAGGCCTGCATCCCGGACGGCGCGACGGTGACGCGCCACGGTGGCGACGAGTTTGCCTTCCTGCTGCCGCTCGTCTTCGAGCGCAAGGCCGCGGAGAAGGTCGGCCAGATGCTGAAGGAGGTGCTCTCGGCGCCCTTCGATCTCGGCGATCGAAACGTCCGGCTTTCCGCTTCCTTCGGATTTGCGATCTATCCTTTCGCCGGTGAAGACTTCTCCGACATCCTGAAGAGCGCCGAGACGGCGCTCTACCGTTCCAAGCGGCGCGGCCGCGGCCAGATCACGGTCTATTCCCAGGAGATCGCCCAGGAGATGAAGCGAGCGACGCAGCTCGAGCAGGCGCTGCGCAACGCGATCATCGCCAACGAGGTCGACGTCCATTTCCAGCCGATCGTCAATCTGAAGGACGACACGGTCGTCGGCTTCGAGGCGCTTGCCCGCTGGTGCGACGCCGACCTCGGCTATGTCTCGCCGGCAACCTTCGTGCCGCTCGCCGAGGAGCGCGGCTTCATCGATGCGCTGTCCGACACGCTGCTGCGCAAGGCGGCGGAGGCGGCGATGAACTGGCCGAAGGAGCTCTTCCTCTCCTTCAACCTCTCCTCCGCCCAGCTCATGGATCCGAAGACCGCGTTCAACACGCTGGCGATCCTGAACCGGGTGGGCCTCGATCCGCGCCGGCTGGAGATGGAGATCACCGAGACGGCGATGATGACCGACGCCGAGACGGCGCAGAAGATCGTCTCCGAATTGCGGGGGGCGGGCGTGCGGATCTCGCTCGACGACTTCGGCACCGGACAGTCGAGCCTCGGCCGCCTCCGGGATTTCTCCTTCGACAAGGTCAAGATCGACCGCGCCTTCGTCTCGCGCCTCACCTGCGACCGTGCCTCCGAGCACATCGTCAAGGCGATCGTCGCCATGTGCGAGGGGCTCGAGCTCGAGGTGGTCGCCGAGGGCATCGAGGACTTTTCCGAAGCGCTGAAGCTGAAGGCGCTGGGCTGCGGCATGGGGCAGGGCTATTTCTACGGCAAGCCGGCGGACGCCGTCGCCACCCTCAACCTGCTGAGCGACCGCTACCGCCACATCGACGCGGGGCCGATCTCCGCCTGAGCGGCCGAAATCGTGCCGAAATGCGCCAATTCGTTAAAATGCGAGGCATTTCCTTAGCGGAATCCATGCCAGGACGCGTCTAGTCTCGCTCTCCGAGACAAAGCAGGAGAGCAAGGCATGATGAAATCCACCATGGCCCGGAAGGAGAGGGCCGTCTCGCGATCCAGGGTGCGCATCCACGGGACGCTGAAGCTGATGCAGCAGTCGAGCAGCGGGCGCATCGTCAACCTGTCGCGCGACGGCATGGCGATCGATCTCGAACGGCCGATCCGCGTGATGCCGGGCCAGCAGGTGGAGATTACCACCGAGGAACTCGGCCAGATCGACGGCGTCGTGCGCTGGTGCGCAAACGGCCGCATCGGCATCCAATACCGGATGTCGAGCCGGGCGGTGGCACAGATCGCCTCCTATTTCCGCTTCTTTCACCGCGAGGTTGTCCCGGTGCTGCGCGGCTGACCGTCAGCCGCCGAGCCCGCGCCGCCCCTCGTCGAGCAGCCAGTCGCGCACGCGGCGCGCGTGGTTGTTGAGCTCGCGCGAGCGCGGCCAGACGACGTGGAAGGCCATCCCGGTCGACAGCACATGGCCGGTCACCGGCACCAGCGCGCCGGAGCGCACCTGCATCTCGATGAGGTGCTGCCAGCCGAGCGCCACGCCGTCGCCGGCAAGCACCGCCTGGATGACGAGCACATAGTCGTTGATCGCCAGCCTGCGGGAATGGCCGGGATAGCGCAGGCCGGCGCTTGCGAACCACTCTGCCCAGTCGCAGGCCGCGCGCACCGGTTCCTCGAGGTGGATCAGCGGCAGGGTCAACAGATCGCGCGGCGTTGCCGGCGTGCCGTGCCGTTCGAGGAAGGCGGGGCTTGCGACCGCCGCCACGATTTCCGGCGCCAGCATCGCGGCGTGGTAGCGCGGCCAGGTCGCCGGATCGCCGCCGCGGATCGCCAGCGGGATCGGCTCCTCGTCGAGGTCGAGATCGCGCACGCTGGTCTGGATCCTGAGATCGATGTCCGGCAGGTCTTCGCGCAGGCGGCTGAGGCGCGGCAGCATCCACATGGAGGCGAAGGCGGTGGAGGCGGCGAGCGTGACATTGACCTCCCGGCCCTTCGACCGGATGTCCTCCGCCGATTTCTGGATGCGCGCGAGGCCGAGCGAGACGTCGGTGTGGAAGCGTTCGCCGGCATCCGTCAGCGAGACTGCCCGGTGCACCCGGTGGAACAGCGCGACGCCGAGCTGCTGTTCGAGCCCGCGCACCGCATAAGAAACCGCAGCCTGGCTCATGCCGAGTTCCTGCGCGGCGCGCGTGAAATTCAAGTGCCGGCCGGCCGCCTCGAAGACGACGAGGCTGGAGGCGGAGGGCAGCAGGCGGCGAAAGCTTTCCATAAATCCTGTTTATAGCAATGCCAAGTTTTTTCCAGCGTCACAAAGCCATCGTTCTCCTTTAGCCTCGGCTGAAATTATGGAGGCGAGCGACATGGATACGGCGCAGGACACCCGGGACATGCCGGCGAGGCGCATGCGCGGCGCCCGCCCGGTGCGCGGCAGCGGCAAGCCGGCCGGCGTGCCCTACATCGTCCGCAACATCCCGACCTATGACGTGCTGTCGGAGGAGAACCTTGAGCGGATCGAGCGCACCGCCGACCGCATCCTGGCGGAGGTCGGCATCGAGTTCCGCGACGACCCTGCGGCGGTCGATCACTGGAAACGCGCCGGCGCGCGCGTTGACGGCGCGCTCGTCCGCTTCGAGCCCGGAATGCTGCGCGAGATCGTCTCGACCGCCCCGGCCGTCTTCACCCAGCATGCCCGCAATCCGGCGAACAACGTCGAGATCGGCGGTGCCAATGTGGTGTTCTCGCCGGCCTACGGTTCGCCTTTCGTGATGGACCTCGACAAGGGTCGGCGCTACGGCACGCTCGAGGATTTCCGCAACTTCATCAAGCTCGCCCAGTCGAGCCCCTGGCTGCACCATTCGGGCGGCACGATCTGCGAACCCGTCGACGTGCCTGTCAACAAGCGTCATCTCGACATGGTCTACAGCCATATCAGATATTCCGACCGGCCCTTCATGGGCTCGATCACCGCGGAGGAGCGCGCCGAGGATTCCATCGACATGGCGCGTTTAGTGTTCGGCGCCGATTTCGTCGACCGCAACTGCGTCATCCTCGGCAATGTCAATGTGAACTCGCCGCTCGTCTGGGACGGCACCATGACGAAGTCGCTGCGTGCCTATGCCCGCGCCAACCAGGCGGCCGTCATCGTGCCCTTCATCCTGGGCGGCGCAATGGGACCGGTGACGAATGCCGGCGCCATCGCCCAATCCTATGCCGAGACGCTCGCCGGCTGCGCGCTGACGCAGCTCGAACGGAAGGGCGCGCCGGTGATCTTCGGCAATTTCCTCTCCTCCATGTCGCTCAGGACCGGCTCGCCCACCTTCGGCACGCCGGAACCGGCGATCGGCTCGATGGTCATCGGCCAGCTCGCCCGCCGGCTCCGGCTGCCGCTCAGATGCGCCGGCAATTTTTCGAACTCCAAGCTGCCGGACGGCCAGGCCATGCAGGAGGGGCTGATGTCCATGCTGTCGGCCGTGCATTGCGGCGCCAATTTCATCCTGCATTCGGCGGGCTTCCTCGACGGCCTGCTCGCCATGTCCTACGAGAAGTTCGTGATGGACGCGGACCTCTGCGGCGCGCTGCATGCCTATCTCGCCGGCGTCGTGGTCGACGACAACACGCTTGCCATGGACGCCTTCCTTCAGGTTGGCCCCGGCAGCCATTTCCTCGGCTGCGACCACACGATGCGCAACTACCAGACGGCCTTTTGGGACTCGACGCTGTCGGACAACGAACCCTTCGAAAAGTGGAGCGAGGAGGGTGGCTCGACGGACATGGCGACGCGGGCCAATCGCCAGTGGAAGAAGACGCTCGCCGAATACGAAGCGCCGCCGCTGGACATCGCCATCGACGAGGCGCTCTGCGACTATGTCGCCCGCAAGAAGGCCGCGATGGCGGATGCGTGGTATTGAGACGGTGAAATGACGCAATCGAAAGATCCCCTGCTGCAACCCTACCGGCTGAAGCACCTGACGCTGAAGAACCGGATCATGTCGACCGCGCATGAGCCGGCCTATTCCGAGGACGGCATGCCGAAGGACCGCTACCGGCTCTATCATCTCGAAAAGGCCAAGGGCGGCATGGCGCTGACCATGACGGCGGGGTCCGCCATTGTGTCCGAGGACTCGCCGCCCGCCTTCGGCAATCTCTACGCCTATTGCGACGAGATCGTGCCATGGCTGAAAAAGATCGCCGACGACTGTCACGAGCACGATTGCGCCGTGATGATCCAGCTCACCCATCTCGGCCGCCGCACCGGCTGGAACAAGGGCGACTGGCTGCCGGTGCTGTCGGCTTCTTCCGTGCGCGAGCCGGCGCACCGCGCCTTCCCCAAGGAGATCGAGGACTGGGACATCGAGCGCATCGTCGGCGACTATGCCGCGGCGGCTGAGAGGATGCAGGCCGCAGGCCTCGACGGCATCGAGATCGAGGCCTACGGCCACCTGATGGACGGCTTCTGGTCGCCCGCCACCAACCGGCGCGAGGACGAATATGGCGGCTCGCTCGACAATCGCCTGCGTTTTTCGGACATGGTGCTGGAGGCGGTGCGCAAGGCCGTCGGCCCGGATTTCATCGTCGGCATCCGCATGGTGGCGGACGAGGACTGGGACATCGGTCTCTCGAAGGAGGAGGGCGTCGAGATCGCCCGCCGGCTTGCCGGTTCCGGCAAGGTCGATTTCCTCAACATCATCAAGGGCCATATCGACCACGACGCGCACCTGACCAACGTCATCCCGATCCAGGGCATGGCGGCGTCGCCGCATCTCGACTTTGCCGGCGAGGTGCGCGCCGCGACGAAATTCCCGGTCTTCCATGCCGCCCGCATCGCCGATGTCGCGACGGCGCGCCACGCGATCGCCGAGGGCAAGCTCGACATGGTCGGCATGACGCGCGCCCATATCGCCGATCCGCATATCGTCAGGAAAATCGCAGAGGGAAGGGAAGCGCAGATCCGCCCCTGCGTCGGCGCCACCTACTGTCTCGATCGCATCTACGAGGGCGGCGGCGCGCTCTGCATCCACAATGCTGCGACCGGCCGTGAGGCGACGATGCCGCATATCATCTCGAAGACGACGGCGCCGGTCTGCAAGGCGGTGGTCGTCGGCGCCGGGCCGGCCGGCTTGGAGGCGGCCCGCGTGCTCGCCGAGCGCGGGCACAGCGTCGAGGTTCTGGAGGCGACCGGCGAGGCCGGCGGCCAGATCCTGCTTGCCGCCCGCAACCCGCGCCGGCGGGAACTCGTCGGCATCGTCGACTGGCGCCTTGCCGAGTTGGAAAGGCTCGGCGTGCCGATCCGTTACAACGTCTTCGCAGACGCGGAGGAGGTGCTTCGGCACGATCCGGACCTCGTCGTCGTCGCGACCGGCGGCATCGCGCAGAATCCGGAACTGGAGAGCGGTGACGATCTGGTCGTTTCGAGCTGGGACATCATCGCCGGCGCCGTCAAGCCGGACGGGCCGGTGCTGCTCTACGACGACAACGGCGCCCATTCGGGGATGACGGCTGCCGAGATGATCGCCAGGGCGGGCGTCGATCTGGAGGTCGTCTCGCCGGAGCGGTTCTTCGCCCCGGAGATCGGCGGCATGAACCATGTGCCCTATGCGAAGGTCTTTGCCGAGCGGAACGTGCGCGTGACGATCAACACGCGGCTGAAGGCCGTCCGGCACGACGGCAATGCGCTCGTCGCGACCCTCTGCTCCGATTTCTCGCCGACCGTCAGCATCGAGCGCCGTGTGGCGCAGGTCGTCGTCGAGCATGGCACGACGCCGCTCGCCGACCTCTATCTGGAACTCAAGCCCATCTCGCGGAACCTCGGCGCCGTCGACTACAAGGCGCTGATCCGCGGGGCGCCGCCGCTTGCCGTCCGCAACCCGGAGGGCCGCTTCGATCTTTTCCGGATCGGCGACGCCATTCACAGCCGCAACATCCATGCGGCAATCTACGACGGCCTTCGCTACGGACTGGCCGTCTGACGCGAAAAGGCGGCGCCCGTTCGAGCGCCGCCGTCCGTGAAGCCCTTGAGCCTCCCTTATTCAGCCGTTGCCGGAGCTGTACCGGTGCCCGTCGTCGTGGACGATGTGGTCGACGTGTCGACCGGGGCCACCGAATTCTGTTCAGCCATCTGCTGGGCTGCCGTCTTGAATTCCGGGGCGGCGTCCAGGCTTTCGGCCGTTTCCGTTGTGGACAGCTTGACCTCGCCGGTGTCCGGCATCTGGCTGACCGCGACCTTGTCGAAGGGAACGGCAACCCACTTCTCGCCGATGCCGAGGAAGCCGCCGACGCCGATCACCGCTGCGGTGATGCCGCCGTCCTTCTCCAGGATCAGGTCGCTGATCTTGCCGATGCTTTCGTCAGCGCTGTTGTAGACCGACTGGCCGATATAGGTGTTGGCGCTGATCTGGTCCGGCGACTGGACCGTCAGGTAGTCGCCGCCGGCGGCAGCTGCGGCCGTATCCTGGGCCGGATCGGTTTCCGGCGTCGTCTGGGTTGCGGCCGAATCATCCGACGGGGTCGCACCCATGTCGGTGGTGCCCTGTTCGGCCTCCGGCGTCACCGGCTGTGTTTCCATCTGGTTGGTCGACGGCTGCGTGGTGTCCTGCGCGTAAGCTGCCGGAGCAATCGCCGCGCCAAGGAAAAGAGCACCAGCGGCAACCGAAGTAAGAAGCTTGTTGGCCATTGTAAACCTGCCTTTCGTCTGCGTTGGTATCAAGGCGCGGCGGTCGAAACTGTCTGGGGTCCGTCCGCACCGCTGATGCCTTGAAAACGTCACGGCCCGGCTTTGGTTCCGGCAAAACTGGATGGCAGCGCCGAATTTTCACGCAACGCGGTCCGCTGGCAGGCGGTTGTCGGCCGGTTCAGAGCCGGTAGGCGGGATCGAAGCGGCCGTTGACCGTCATGCCGAGTTCGAACGTCTTGCCAGCATGCGGGTCGGCGGCGCGCGCCGCATCGTCAAGACCCTGCCAGGCGGAGGTCACCAGCAGGCGGTCGGCCTTCGGGCCGATGAAGGCGGGGCAGCTCGTCTGCGTGGCGGGCAGCGCGTAGCGTGCGATGCGCGTACCGTCCGGCCTGAAGACATCAATGGCGCCGGCGCCCCAGCGCGCGTTCCAGACGAGGCCGTCGGCATCGCAGACCGCGCCGTCGACGCCGCCGGGCGTCGCGCTTTCGTCGGACAGAAGCACGGGCTCGCCGGCCGGCAGCCCGGTCGCGGGATCGACCGCGACGCGCATCAGGTGGTTGACGTCGGTGTCGGTGAAATAGGCCATGGCGCCGTCCGGCGAGAAGCAGATGGCGTTCGGGATCGTCACGTTTTCGAAGAGCCGGGTCACCGCCCCCTGCGCCACGTGATAGATCGCGCCGGCGTGTTTTTCCGCCGAGCGCCCCATCGTGCCGATCCACAGCGCGCCCGAGGCATGCACGCGACCGTCGTTGGAGCGGTTGCCGGGCTTGTCCTCGATCGACGCATAGGGCGTGAGCGTGCCGCTTGCCCTGTCGCGCAGGAAAAGGCCCTGGTCGGCGGCGAGGAGCTGGCGCTCCGGATCGACGGCGGCGAGCACGCTCGCCTTGAACGGCAGGTCATGCACCCGCTTGCGTGCGGAAGCCGGATGCAGCTCGTGCAGTTTCTGGCCGATGATGTCGAACCACCAGGCAGTGCCGGTCGCCGGGTCATAGGTCGGGCCTTCGCCGAGTTCCGAGGCCACGTCGCAGAGGATGCGGCCGGTGAAGGGATGTGTCGTCATCGTCATTCCGCTCCGTAGACCCCGTCATAGGCGTCGATCGTCAGCCGCGCGCGCGCCGCGACGTCGGCCACCTGCATGCCGGGCTTGTAAAGGCTGGACCCGAGGCCGAAGCTGCGGATGCCGATTTTTGCATAGTCGGCGAAATTGGCCTCGGACACGCCGCCGACGGCTGCGATCTCCAGCTCCGGCGGCAGCACCGCGCGGATCGCCTGGATGCCGGCGGGACCGAGCACGCTCGCGGGGAAGAACTTGAGCCCCGTCGCGCCGGCGCGGGCGGCCGACAGCGCTTCGGTGGGCGTGAAGACGCCCGGCATGGTCACCATGCCCTTCGCCGCCGCAAGCGCAATCACTTCGGGTTCGACATTGGGGCTGACCATCAGCCGTCCGCCGGCAGCGTCCAGCCGCTCGACATCCGCGGTCGTCAGGACGGTTCCCGCTCCGATCAGGCAGCCATCGGGCGCCATATTCGCCGCGACCTCGATGGAGCGGAAGGGATCGGGCGAATTGAGCGGAATCTCGATCGCCGTGAAGCCCGCCTCGATCAGCGCGCCGACGATCGACGGCGTCTCGTCGGTCGTGATGCCGCGCAGGATCGCGATCAGCGGATAACGCATGGCGGGAAAGGGGATACGGGGCATGGGACGGTTCCTGTCAGCGGTTCCAGAGGGCTTTTGCGGCGGCGGCGAGCCCGCGGCGCACGGCATGGTCGGCGTCGATCGTCGAAACGTCGAGACCGAGGGCCGCGAAGGCATCCTGATAGAGGGCGGCAAGCGTGCCGGAGGCGACCAGGGCGATACCGCCGTCCGCACTGCCGGCGCGGGCTCCGGCGATTTCCATGCCGATCAGCAGGCCGGAGAGCCGCGCCCGGGCATCGGCGGCGGAAAGCCCGTGCAGCAACTGGCCGGCGCGCAGGCCGAAGAGCCGGCTGGTGAAGAGCGCCGGATCGGCATGGGCTTCGACGACGGCCGCGGCAAAGGCCCCGCTGCCGCCGCCGCCGGCCTCCGCCACCGAATGGCTGAGGATCGTATGTTTCGAGATCGCATCGAAGAGCTCGCCGGTCATGAAGGTGGAGAAGCCGCTCACCCGGCCATCGGCCGCGCGGACCCACTTGCTGTGCGTGCCGGGCATGCAGACGTTCCAGGCGGCCGTGCCGAGGTCGGCCATCGCACCGAGCAACTGGGTTTCCTCGCCGCGCATGACGTCCGGCGCCTGGTCGTCACGCTGCGCGAGCCCCGGCAGGATGCGGATGTCGCGCGCCGTGCCCGGCACGGCGATCGCCGCTTCCGGAATGGCGGAGAGTGCGGCCGGCGTGTCGAGATAGCCGGCTTCGACCCAGCCCTGCCGTGCACCGGCCATGCCGCAGACGATGACGGGAAGGTCCGCTCCGGCGCCGATGGCGGCGAGATGCGCGTCGAGCACGACGGCGAACCCGCTCCCGGCGGCGCTCGTCATGCCTTCGTCGCTGCGGCGCTCGGCGAGAACCGAGCCGTCGTCGCCGATGAGCCAGAGCCGGAAGCTCGATGTTCCCCAGTCGACCGCCACGTGGCTCCGTGCCGTGTTTTGCCCCGTCATTACAGTGTGCCTCCGTCGACGATGATGCTTTGTGCGGTGATGCCGGCCGAGAGATTCGATGCGAGGAACAGGCAGGGGCCGACGAGATCCTGGGCTTCGAGGGCCCGTTTCAGGCACTGCTTGTCCAGCATGGCGCCGATCGTCGCCTCGTCGATCCACAGCCGGCGCTGGCGCTCGGTCAGCACCATGCCCGGAAGCACGGCGTTGACGCGGATGTTGTGCGGGCCGAGCCGGCCGGCGAGCGACTTGGTGAGTCCGATGATGCCGGCCTTGGCGGTGGTATAGGCGGGGAGTTCGCCCATGTTGAGGAGATAGGCGATCGACGAGAAATTGATGATCGATCCGCCGCCGTCTGCCGTCAGGAAGGGCAGGGCTGCCTGGGCGGCGAAAAAGAGGTGGCGCAGGTTCACCGCCTGGTTTTCGTCCCAGTAGTCGACGGTCACCGTCTCGATGTCGTGCCGGTCGTCGCGGGCCGCGTTGTTGACGAGCACGCCGATGCCGCCGAGCGCCTCGCCGGCGTGGCGGACCGCCGCCTGAAGCGCATCGACGTCGCGGATGTCGGCTTTAAGGAAAAGCGGCGCGTGCGGCACCGTGCCGGCGAGGCATGCGACGAGGTTCCGGCTTGCCGCTTCGGCAATGTCGACGAAGGCGACGCGCGCGCCGGCCCGTGCGAAGCCTTCCACCAGCGCGGCGCCGATTCCCGAACCCCCGCCGGAAATGAAGACGCTCCGCCCGTCGAGATCGGCGAAGGTGGCCATGGTGCCCTCCCAGGCAATGTTCCGGGAAATTTATTTCCGAATAGTGGAACTTTGTTTGAATATCTGGAATAATCGCTTCGCGGAACCACATTTGTCAAGATGGAGTGCCATGACGGAAGAGGGAACGAATTCGCCGCGACCGGAGACGGCCGGAGACGTTGCGATCGACACGGGCACGCTCGGCAAGATGATGGCGCTGCTCGACATCGTGGCGGGTTCTGAGACCGCGCCCCGCTTCACGGACATCCTGCGCCGGTCGCGCCAGCCGCGCGGCACGCTGCACCGCCAGCTCGGCCATCTGGTGGCGGAGGGGCTGCTCGCCATGCGCTCCGATCATAGCTACGAGCTCGGCATCCGTCTCCTGAAGTTTGCCTCGGACAGTTGGGCGCGCAGCGAGTTCCGGATCGTCGCGGAGCCGCACCTGAAGGCACTGCATGCGGCAACCGGCGAAACCGTGCATCTGGCGCTGCTGCGCGACGCCGAGATCATCTATCTCGACAAGGTCGAGAGCCGGCAGGCCGTGCGCATGAGCTCGCAGATCGGCAAGGCTTCGCCCGCCTATTGCACCGGCGTCGGCAAGGCGTGCCTGTCGGCATTGTCGGACGAGCAGTTGAAGGCCCTGCTCAAGACCATGCGTTTTCAGCGCTTTACGGAAAACACGCTCGGCGGGCCGGAGGCGCTGCTGTCCGAGGTCGCGGAAATTCGCCGGACGGGCCATGCCTTCGACCGCGAGGAGCACGAGGTCGGCATCCGCTGCGTCGCGGCGCCGATCGGCGCTGCCGACGGCGGTCTCGTCGCCGGCATTTCCGTAACCGGACCCGCCTACAGGGTGGAACAGCCGCGGCTGGAAGCATGGGCGCCGCTTGTTCGCGCCGCGGCCGGCGCCATCATGACAGACATGGCGATCCGGTTCGGGCCTCAACGAGGAGTCGAACCATGATGTACGTGCACATCTATTCCCATTGTTTGTCCAAGGCATTTTACGGTAAATTAGAATTTGGCGCTGGACGCGGATATGGGCGGCAATTAGCTTCGCGGCAGTATCGGCGATTTGCACGCGCCGGCCGGGCCGGATTGTGTTGCGCCGCAACAAGTTATTTGTATTTTGCATTGGGACGCGGGGTTCCTGGGGCAAGTTCACGCGCGGCGCACGGGCGACGGGGCGTGCCTGTTTCTAAGGGATGAAGGCATATGAAGAAGCGATCTTGCGGAACTTCGGCCAATACCTCGATCAGATGGCTGAACGAACTCGCCGAGGTGACGGCGGAAGCGGAAATCGGCGAGCTACTCGCCGACGTGACGCGCGAATACGGGCTGAACGGCTATTTGCTGCTGCTGCTGCCGTCGGAGACGTCGACGCAGCTTTCAAGCTCGGTCCTTGCGACCAACTGGCCGAAGGAGATGCTGCGCCGTTACGACGAGGCGGGGCTGATCTTCGCCAGCCCGGTCATCCATCGCCTGCGCCGCAACACGACGCCCTTCACCTATGACACGGAAAAGACCAACCGGCGCCGCGCGGACGGCAAGGCGCAGATTGCCATCACGCTGTTCGGCCAGTTCGGCCTGACGCGCGGCGCCTATTTCCCGGCGCACAATTCCCACGGCCAGCGCGGCGCGCTGGCCTTCGGCGGCGAACGCGAGGACCTCACGCCGCTGGAAATGGCGGAACTCAACGCCATCGCCAATATCGCGTTTTCGAAGCTGCTGGAATTGCACACGAACCGCATGGCCGCCATCACGCTGTCGCGACGCGAGGTCGAATGCCTTTCCTGGGCATCGGCCGGCAAGACCAGCGTCGAGATGTCGGAAATTCTCGGTCTTTCGGAATACACGGTCAATCACTATCTCAACCGCGCGACCCGCAAGCTCGACGCAGTCAATCGTGTTCAGGCGGTCGCCAAGGCGATACGCGCCGGGCTGCTGAACT
>NZ_JAKGBU010000075.1:0-2728 GCF_021555155.1 Rhizobium alarense | reverse complement strand
CCGCGCGACCCGCAAGCTCGACGCAGTCAATCGTGTTCAGGCGGTCGCCAAGGCGATACGCGCCGGGCTGCTGAACTGATGCGGCAGCGGCGCGTGGCGAAGACGACGGTGGCATGCCCTGCATCGTGCAAGGCGAAACGGCGGGCAAGCGGATGCAGGACACGATGACGACCGAAGAGCCCGGCGGCGAGAGCAGCCTGCATGATCTGGGCGCGGAGGTCGCGGCGCTCGAGACGCAGTTCGACATCGTCCGCTACATGCGTCGACAGTGCGAGATCTACAATCTCACCTTCTTCATGGCCTTCACCCTGCCGGGCTTCGAGGCCGAGAAACTCTCCGCCCATTCGATCATCAGCAACTGGCCGCCGGAGGTCATGACGAAGTACGACGGCGCCCATATGGTGCGCCACAGCGCGAGCATCCGCCGCCTTCGCCTGACGACGATCCCGTTCTCCTACGACATGGCGCAGTGGATCGGCGAGGCGGACGGCGATTTCAGCGAACTCGGCGAGGCCATGAAGAAACATGGCATGCAGGTCGGCCACTTCTTCCCGGTGCACGACGCGCTCGGCAACCGCGGCGCGGTGGTCTGGAGCGGGCTCGGCGAAACGATGGAGATCCGCGACAGGCTGTCGCTCCAGATGATCTCCATCCATGTCTTCAACAGGCTTGCCGAGATCGGTGCCGCCTGGCGCAGCGGCCAGATCGTCCTGACCGAACGGGAGATCCAGTGCCTGAGCTGGACCGCGGCCGGCAAGACGAGCCTCGAGATCGCCGAGATTCTCGGCCTCTCCGAGCATACGGTCAACCACTATCTCAACCAGGTGACGCGCAAGCTCGAAGCGGTGAACCGGACCCAGGCCGTCGTCAAGGCCATCCGGCGCGGCCTCATCGCCTGACAAGCCGCCGTGAGCAGACCTGTGCATGGCGCACAGTCGCTGCCGAAAATTCGGGCGCCGGCCGGCCAGAGGCTGCAGCCCCCCGTGGAAACCGTGGGGGTGTGCCCGCCGACACGCTTGCTGCATTTCAGGATCCAAAGGTTGCGAGGGGGCGCTGCAAAGCCCGACCGGCTGAGGAAAAAGGTTACCGTCCCGCTGTTTGCGATCCCGGATGTACGGACGCGGCGGCGAGGCGATGGCCTTTCCGTTTCGCGTGCCGCTGCGAACCGAACCTGATTTCGATTGGCGGCCGCATCGTCCTGCACTATCTACGGGTCACACCATTGCAGTGAGGATCGCATGCCGGACGTGACCAAGGAACAGGTGCTGGAAAAACTGAAGACCGTGCGGGGCCCCGACATGGAAGGCAACATCGTCGAGCGCGGGCTCGTCTCCGACGTGTTCATCTCCGACGGCAAGGCCTATTTCTCGATCACCGTCCCCGCGGAACGCGCGAAGGAGCTCGAGCCGATGCGCTCCGCCGCCGAGCGCGTCGTGCGCGACATCCCGGGCATCAAGGCGGCGATGGTGGCGCTGACGGCCGACAAGCGGGCGGCCGCATCCGGCGCGCCCGCCGCTCGCCAGCCCGCGCCGTCCGCCGGAGCCCCCGCCCCGGGCGGTCATTCCCATGCCGGTCATTCGCACCCGCCGGCGGGGCAGGCGCGCGGCAAGGCGGACATTCCGGGTGTCGGCGCCATCATCGCTGTCGCCTCCGGCAAGGGCGGCGTCGGCAAGTCCACGACCGCGGTCAACCTGGCGCTGGGGCTCAAGGCGAACGGCCTGCGCGTCGGCATTCTCGACGCCGACATCTACGGTCCCTCCATGCCGCGGCTTCTGAAAATTTCGGGCCGGCCCCAGCAGATCGAGGGGCGCATCATCCGGCCGATGGAGAATTATGGCATCAAGGTCATGTCCATGGGCTTCCTCGTCGACGAGGAGGTGGCGATGATCTGGCGCGGCCCGATGATCCAGTCGGCGCTGATGCAGATGCTGCGCGAGGTGGCGTGGGGCGAACTCGACGTGCTCGTGGTCGACATGCCGCCGGGAACCGGCGACGCGCAGCTCACGATGGCCCAGCAGGTCCCGCTCGCCGGCGCCGTGATCGTCTCGACGCCGCAGGATCTGGCGCTCATCGACGCGCGCAAGGGGCTGAATATGTTCAGCAAGGTCGAAGTGCCGGTGCTTGGCATCGTCGAGAACATGAGCTATTTCATCGCGCCCGATACGGGCAGGCGCTACGACATCTTCGGCCATGGCGGTGCGCGCCGCGAGGCCGAGAAGATCGGCGTGCCGTTCCTTGGAGAAGTGCCATTGACGATGGATATTCGCGAGACCTCGGATGCCGGCACGCCGGTCGTCGTCTCCAATCCCGACGGCGAGGTCGCGAAGACCTATCGCGAGATTGCCCGCAAGGTCTGGGAAGGCCTGCAGGCTGACAAGGTGAGCGCCCGCGCGGCGCCGAGCATCGTCTTCGAGTGATGAGCCGCGCCGGATTTCAACGCGGGCTTGATCTGCCGGGCATGGATGGCCCATGGTTCGGCGGGTCCGGGGCCGCGAATGGCCGGCCCGGCCGGAGACGACGCAGCGAACGGAGCCTGCCGCAGGTGACAACCATCCTCAGATCGCGCCGACGGTCGCAGCCGGTCGACGCCGACACGCCCGTTGCGATAGTCCCGTCGGTCACCACCCTGCCCTCGTTCCGTTGGAAAGGCCGGCCGTAAGGCCGGTTGCGCCCATGCACACATCCGTTTCCGGTTCCGACAAGCGGTCCCTGCGGTCGTTTCTCACCC
>NZ_JAKGBU010000074.1 GCF_021555155.1 Rhizobium alarense | reverse complement strand
GGACGGCAGCCTCGAAGCCACCCTGTTTCGAGCGCGGGCCGGGAATGCGCAGGCCCGGATCGACCGCGATGTTCGCCTTGCGCAGCGCATCGACGTAGCCCTGGTACCGGTCACGCCCCGTCGAAGTCTGGTCGGTGCCGCCGACCATGGCGATGACGCGATGGCCGAGGCCGATCAGATGGTTGGTCGCAAGCGAGATGCCGTAGGTGTCGTCGCCGCGGAAGATCGGAACGTCGAGCCCGTCGATCGACCGGGCGATCAGGATCGCCGGCATGCCGTTGTCCTCGGCGAGCCGGATGTCGGAGGCCGGCGTGCCGATCGCCGGCGACATGATGACGCCGTCGCCGCCGAGCTGCAGCAGCGTCTCGACGAATGTGCGCTGCTTCTCCACCGAATCGTAGTGGTTGGACAGGATGAAGGTCTGCCGGTTGCGGTCGAGCTCGCCTTCGATCGCCTTCAGGATTTCCGCGTAGAACGGGTTCATAATGTCGTGAACGACGACGCCGATGATGCCCGAGCGCGAGGTGCGCAAACTCGCGGCCCGACGGTTGTAGATGTAGCCGAGCGCCCGCGCCTGCTCCTTGATCCTGTCGCGCGTGAGAGCGGCGACAAGCGGGCTGTCGCGCAGGGCAAGCGACACCGTGGCCGTGGAAACACCCAGCGTTTCCGCGATCGTCGAGAGCTTGATCTTTTGTGCCACATCCCCTCCCGGCCAGGCCCGAAAAATCCAAGACCGTCTTAAACGATTTATTTAAACTGTTTAAATCTCCTCCGCAACCGAACCCTCCTCGTCCTCCACCGGCTTTGCGTTCGGCGACCTCAGATTGTCGTCCACGGCACGCAGCAGCTTCAGCAGCGTGCGCGTCTCCTTGTCGCTCAGGCCTTCGAGCGCCTGCTCCTCGCTGATTCGCGACGCTTCGACGATGGCACGCAGGGATGCCCGGCCGGCCGGCGTCAGATGCACGACCGTCAGGCGGCCGTCGTCGCTGTCCGGCCTCTTCTCGACGAAGCCCTGCGCCTCCAGCCGGCCGATTGTGCGCGTCATTGTCGGTGCCTTCACGCCGAGATGCGCCGCAAGTGCGCCGGCCGTCATGCCGCCATTTTCGCCGAGCGCCAGCAGAACGCCGTCCTGGCCCGCATAAAGGCCGCTTTCCAGGAGATTGCGCGACAGCACCGTACGCATGGACCGCGCGGCCTGCACGATCGCGACACCCAGACCCGACGCACGACCGTCGTCGTGGGGCTTCTTCTTGCCCGCCTTCGCCTTCTTGTCGTCCTTGTGCTTCTTTCCCATCTCTCTCCCGCTGCGCTCAGGGCATCGCCCGCCGCGCATCTCTTGCATCGCACCCGACGCATTGTATGACAGAGCAGCCCCTTCCGCCGCAAGACCAGGAGACGACCTCAATGCCGCTGCCGCCACGACGGCTCGCCCTTGAAGAAATCGATGCGCTCGACAAACGCACCTGGAAAAACTGCATCGCCGTCCTGCCGCTCGGCGCGCATGAGGGCCACGGCCCGCACCTGCCACTTGAAACCGACAGCTTGATTGCCGCCGGACTGGTCGACCGTCTGATCCCGATGCTCGCCGACGACCTGCCGGTGACCTTCCTGCCGGTGGAGACGGTCGGTTATTCGCCGGAACATCTCGACGTTCCGGGCACGCGATCCCTCACCTATGGCGCGGCGATCGAACGGTGGATCGGCATCGCGGAACGGCTTGCCGCAATCGGCATCCGCAAGTTCGTGATGCTGAACGCCCATGGCGGCAATTCGCCGCTGATGTCGATCGTCGCGACCGAAGCGCGCATCCGCTTCGACATGCTGGCCGTCGCGACGAGCTGGACGCGCTTCGGCCAGCCCGACGGCTGGATCTCGCCGGAGGAGAAGGCAATCGACATCCACGGCGGCGACATCGAGACCTCCGTCATGCTGGCGCTCAACCCGGAAAGGGTCGACATGACGAAGGCGAAGGCCTTCGGGTCGCGCCAGCAGGCGTTTGCCGAGACTTACCGGCATTTGCGCGCCTATGGGCCGCATGCCTTCGGCTGGAAGATGAGCGACCTCAACCGGGAAGGCGTCGCCGGCAACGCTGCTGCGGCCACCGCGGAAAAGGGCGAGCGCCTGCTCGCCCATGCGACGCGGGAGTTCCTGCGTCTCCTCGAAGACGTCCACCGCTTCGATATCGACGATCTGGCCTGACACACCGCTGCTGCCTTCCCCGCAAGAGCGGTGCCGGGAAGACAAACTTGCGTTCGCGCCATTTGCGCTGCCTCTTCCGATCTCCTATATCAGAGCCCGACCCGGATGCCGCAGGCCATCCCCATCTTGTCCGCTCGAGGCTCCCATGACCGACACCGCCGCCCAGAAGCCCATTCCCGTCACAGTCCTCACCGGCTACCTCGGTGCCGGGAAGACGACGCTCCTCAACCGCATCCTCACCGAGAACCACGGCCGGAAATACGCGGTCATCGTCAACGAGTTCGGCGAGATCGGCATCGACAACGACCTGATCGTGGAATCCGACGAGGAAATCTACGAGATGAACAACGGCTGCATCTGCTGCACCGTGCGCGGCGACCTGATCCGCGTCGTGGAGGGTCTGATGCGCCGTCCCGGCCGCTTCGACGCGATCATCGTCGAAACCACCGGCCTTGCCGATCCGGTCCCGGTCGCCCAGACTTTCTTCATGGACGACGACGTTCGTTCGAAGACCGAACTCGACGCCGTCGTCGCTCTCGTCGATGCCAAGCACCTGCCGCTGCGCCTCAAGGATTCGCGGGAGGCCGAGGACCAGATCGCCTTCGCCGACGTCGTGCTGCTCAACAAGACCGATCTCGTGACGCCCGAGGAACTGGCAAGGGTCGAGGCGACGGTGCGCGTCATCAACCCGTCCGCCCGCATCCACCGCACCACGCGCTCCGAGATCGATCTCGCCAAGGTGCTCGACCAGGGTGCGTTCAACCTGGAGCGTGCACTCGAAAACGACCCCCATTTCCTCGATCACGATCATCCGGACCACGCCTGCGGCCCCGATTGCGACCACGATCACCACCACCACGATCACGATCATGAGCATCATCATGATCACGGGCATGACCACCACGACCATCACCACCACGATCACGGCCCGTCGCCGATCCACGACGTGACAGTGCAGTCGATCTCGCTGCGTGGTGGCGAGATGAACCCGGACCGCTTCTTCCCGTGGATCCAGAAGATCACCCAGACGGACGGACCGAACATCCTGCGGCTCAAGGGCATCATCGCCTTTGCCGGCGACGAGGAGCGTTACGTGGTGCAGGGCGTGCACATGATCGTCGAGGGCGATCACCAGCGCGCCTGGAAGGACGGCGAGAAGCGCGAAAGCCGGCTCGTCTTCATCGGCCGCGACCTCGACCGGGAGAAGATCGAGCGAACCTTCAGGGCCTGCGAGGCGAAGCCGAACTGATGCCGACAGTCGCTCCCCTTGATCTGGACGGCCACGTCGTCGCGGCCGCCTTCCTTGGCGACGTGCCCTTCTTCGCTGGCGCATCGGGCGAAGTCCACCGGCTCGACCACGGCCGGAAGACCGCCACGATCCACGACGGGCTGCTTGCCTGCGTGCGCGACGACGCAACCGGCACGCTCCTGACGGGCGGCGAGGACGGCAAGGTCCAGCGCATTGCGGCGGATGGCTCCGTCACGCTGCTTGCCGAGGTGCCGCGCAAATGGATTTCGATCGTTGCGCCCGGACCGCAGAGCGCCGTCGCTTTCGCCGAGGGTCGCACTGCGCGCGTGCGGCTCGCCGACGGCACGGTCAGGGAGTTCCCGGAAAGCCGGACGGTCGAGGGCATCGCCTTCGCGCCGAGAGGCCTGCGCATCGCGGTCGCACGCTATAACGGCGTCTCGCTGCATTGGGTCGGCATGGCCGGCCAGCCGGTCGATCTCGAATGGAAGGGCGCCCATACCGGCGTCACCTTCTCGCCCGACGGCCGGTTCGTCGTCACCAGCATGCAGGAGAACGCCCTTCACGGCTGGAAGCTGGACACGAAACCCGGCGCCGAGACACGGCACATGCGCATGACCGGCTATCCCGCCAAGGTGAAGTCGATGTCCTGGTCGGCAAAGGGCAAATGGCTTGCGTCCTCCGGCGCCCCGGCGGCGATCGTCTGGCCCTTCCAGGCGAAGGACGGCCCGATGGGCAAGGCGCCGCTCGAACTCGGCACACGCGCCGACGTCATGGTCACAAGTGTCGCCTGCCATCCGGTGGAGGACGTCGTGGCGATCGGCTATTCCGACGGAATGGTGCTGGCTGCCCGCTTCACCGACAGCCGCGAGGTGCTGCTGCGCCGCCCCGGAAAGGGTGCGGTCACCGCGATGGACTGGAGCCGGAGCGGCAAGCTGCTTGCATTCGCCACGGAGGCGGGTGACTGTGGCGTGGTGGATATTGCCGGATAGGAGGAACGGCATGGTTTGCAGGCCGAAGAACACCGAGCCGGCTCCCCGGCAACGCGGCGTCGAAACCGAAGGCGCGGTCTGGCAAAAGATCCGCGACGAGGCGTCGGCGCTTGCCGCGCGCGAGCCGGCCCTGCGAACGCTCCTTTCCCCGCTCATCGACGTGCCGTCGGGGGCGGTCATGCTCGTGCGGGTCCTGGCGGCGCGGCTCGCCGTTTCGGCCGCGGAGCGCGAAGTGATTGCAGCCCTGCTCTCCGAGACCCTGGACGGCGATATGCTCGCGGCAACCGAAGCGGATCTTGCGGCGGTCGTCGAGCGCGACCCGGCCTGCCCCGGCGCCGCTCACGTTCTGAGCAATCTCAAGGGCTTCCAGGCACTCCAGACCTATCGATTCGCCCATCGCCTCTGGCAGTCCGGACGGACGGAGGCAGCCCGCTGGCTCGCGAGCCAGGCGGCGCTCGTCTTCGGGCTCGACATCCACCCCGGCGCGCGGATCGGTCGTGGCGTGATGCTCGACCACGGTTCGGGCATCGTCATCGGCGAGACGACGGTCATCGAGGACGACGTGTCGATCCTGCAGAACGTGACGCTCGGCGGCACGGGCAAGCAGACCGGCGACCGCCATCCGAAAATCCGCCGCGGGGTAATGATCGGCGCCGGCGCGAAAATCCTCGGCAATATCGAGATCGGCGCCTTCAGCAAGGTCGCGGCCGGCAGTGTCGTGCTGCGGCCGGTGCCCGCCCATACAACGGTGGCGGGTGTGCCGGCGACGGTCGTGCGCATCCATGCCGCTTCGGAGCGACCGGCCGCCGAGATGAACCAGAACATTCTCTGATCGACGGCGTCGGGGCTGCATCTGCCCGACTGCCGCGGGCTGCCCGCGGCTTCGTCATGCCGCGCAATGCCGCATCCGCGGTGGGACCGGGACGATGCCCGGCCCCGGATTTGGGGGAAGCGAGATCGCGCCCGGCCGTTCTCGTGTTTCTGACCGCGACCGGCACTACCATTCGAGCTCAAGATGCGGCCGTCCGTCGGAGGTACGCTCTGCGGTACGCCCGTCGCTGGCAACCGTGCAGGAAACGCGCCGACGGAAAGCCGAGAAGCTCTCGAAGGTCACCACATCGACCGGCATGTCGAAATGCAGCGTCAGCCGGTAGCGCTCGCCGCTCAGCATCTGGACCCCGCGGACCTCCGCGTCGAAGGGCTGGCCGAGATAGTGGCCGCGCACCCGTGATCCGAGCCGCCACGGATCGAAGGGCGGACGGTTGCCGACCGCAGCATGAAGCGTGTTCCAGTCGCGATAGCCGTATTGCGCGGCGAAGAGCTCGAGCGCTCGTCCATGGGTTATCGTTTCGCCTCCGGCCGCAAAGCGGACGCGCAGGCGCTTCGCCTGATCCTTGAGGGCATCGAGGGAGGGAAGCGGTATCGAAAGACGCATGTCTCCGGTCTCCAAAATTTCGCATGCGCCGTATCGGAGGGGTCCGCGTTGCCACCGTCGCATGCCGAAAATTCGGGACCGAGGGGTGCTAAAGAGAGACTTCACCAAAGCTTGCGCTCGCGGACGGCCGGGGCTCTCACCCGTGATCCCTCCCTAGCCGCCCGCTCTCCGCTTGTCAAATCCGGCGCCACAACGGCGCTTGCGTCCGCGCCGAAAGCGTGGGAGCAATGGGACGGGAGGAGCCGCGATGAGCCTTGTCACCCTGTCCGCTTTCGCCGTCGTCGCCTTCATCGGCATCGCCACACCCGGACCGACGGTCCTGCTCGCGCTCGCAAACGGGTCGCGCTACGGCATCCGCCGCGCGATGCCCGGCCTGGCCGGCGCGGTGCTCTCCGATTTCGTGCTGATCGGCGCCGTGGCGCTCGGCCTCGGCGCGCTGCTTGCCGCCTCGGAGTTCTGGTTCACCGTCGTCAAGTGGCTGGGCGCCGCCTACCTCGCCTTCCTTGGCCTGCAGATGCTGCGTTCAACCGGCTCGATCGGGCGCGCGCTGGACGAAACCCCTGCCGGCGGCCGGACGGCAGGCGCGATCTTCGCCAAGAGCTTCCTGGTCGCCGTGACGAACCCCAAGGGCTACCTTTTCTTCTCGGCCTTCCTGCCGCAGTTCATCGATCCCGCCGCGCCGCAGGTCGAGCAGTTCGCCCTCCTCGCGCTTGTCTTCGCCACGATCGATTTCCTGGTCATGCTCGGCTATGCGACGCTCGGCTCTCAGGCCGTCCGCGTTCTGCGGACCAGCGGAGCCGTTTGGCTGGATCGGATCTGCGGTGGCGCGATGCTGGCGCTTGCCGGGTCGCTTGCCTTCTACCGCCGCGCCACCGGCTGACGGTCGTCAACTCTCAACCGTTCCGATGATCTTCGCGAGCACCCCATGCAGGTCGTCGCGATAGCCGTTGCGCGCCGACGGCCCGCTTTCGTCCGACGTCATCGCCACCGTCAGGCCGAGCTCCGGAACGATGTAGAGCATCTGCCCGCCGAAGCCCCAGGCGAAATGCACCGTCTTGCCGCCGATCATGCGCTCGAACCAGCCATAGCCGTAGCCGTCGTTCGAAAAGCGCGAGTTGGTGCGCACCTGCCAGGACTGCCGCACCCACTCCTCCGAAACGAGTTGCGTGCCGTCGGGCGTGCGGCCGCCCCGGCGGTAGAGCTCGCCGAAGGCAAGCAGCGAGCGGGCACTCATCGCCATCTGGTTGCCGCCGAGATAGATGCCCTGCGGGTCGCGGTCCCATGCGCCGATGCGGAAATCCTCGAGCGGACCAAGCCAGTCCCGGGCCAGCGCGAGCGTCGACTTGCCGCCGACCTTCGTGAGGATCGCCGAAAGCAGATGCGTCGATCCCGTCGAATAGAGCATGGCCCCGCCCGGTTCATCCACGAAGGGCATGGCGAGTGCGGCACGCACCCAGTTTCTGCTCGCCACCCACCGGCCGTAATTGCCGCCCGACGTCCGTTCGAGACCGGCCTGCATCGAGAGAAGATGACCGATCGTCACCCTTTCCAGACGCGGATCCGGATCGTCCGGCAGCTCCGCGTGCAGGATCGGCGCAATCGGCTGATCGACCCCTTCGAGCAGCCCCTTGTCGATCGCGATCCCGACGAGCGCCGAGATGATCGACTTCGAGGCCGACTTGATGTTCGCGCTGTCCGCGGCCGCATGGCCGCGATACCCGCGCTCTGCGACGATGCTGCCGTTGCGGGCGACGACGATCGCCCTTAGGCGCGCGAGATTCTCATCCGATCCGGCCGACTGCAGAATGGCGGAGAAGTCTGTCTCCTGCGGAGACGGCTCCGCCGCGCCCGCCGTCCGGAGGCCGGACGCGATGATCGACAGGGCGAAAACAGCCAGCAGAAGGGAAAGGGCGAAACGAAGCATGCCGAACCGTAGCACCCGCCCTTGCCCCAAAGTGGGCACGCTACGGTTCTCACGGGAAGTTGAGCGGAGCCGGGCCTCGCCGCAACCCCGCTCTGCTCTCTCCCGCCGTGCCGCGGCGCACGACGCGCGAAGCCGGCAGCGACGGTCGAGTGCATTCCGTCACGACCCTGTCGTGGGAAGAGCGGGGGCTAGAAGCGATAGGTCACGCCGGCCCCGATCAGCCACGGATTGAGCTTCGCCTTTCCCGAAAGTGGCGCCCCGTCGAGATTCACCTTCCAGTCGGGCTCGAGGAACAGCTTCTTCACATCGACATTGAAGCCCCAGTGTTCGTCGACCATGTAGTCGAACCCGATCTGCAACGCCGCACCGACCTTGTTCTCGACGTCCAGATCGGAAAACGCGCCGGAACCGGATTGCTCGTAGAAGAGCGTGTAGTTCACGCCTGCCCCGATATAGGGCTTGAAGACGCCGAGATCGGTGAAATGATACTGCAGAGTGAGCGTGGGCGGCAGCAGCCAGGTCTTGCCGACCTGTCCCAGTCCCTCGATCGAGCCGTCCGCATCGATATTGGCGTAGGTGGTGCCGAGGATCAGCTCCGCTGCGATGTTGTCGGTGAAGAAATAGGTGATGTCGAGCTCCGGTACGACCGTATCCGAATAGGAGAGATCCGACCCCGCGATACCGTTCACATGCCCGGAATCCTGTGTGATGACGCCGAGGCCGCGCAAACGAACCTGTCACGGGCTCCGGGCTGCCAGTTCCGTGCCCGCCTCGGGCGCGGCCATGCGCTCTTCGAGGTCGGCGGCCGATGCCTGGCCGGCTACAAGCATGAGACCGGCGGCAAGTGCCACGCAGGCTGCCCGTCCCGTTGCTTCGCTCTTCATGTCGTCTCTCCTTGATCCACGCGATTCGTCTTGACGGGCGACTATGATGCCGGGACGAGAGCGCTTCCCTTGAGCTGAATCAATCGGCTGACGGGACCGGAAAAGCGGCAATGGCGAGAGGCGGCCAGCGCGGTAATTTCGCAACAGAAACAATCACAAACGTCAATTCCGGCCATGCCGGCCGGTCGCGCCGCACTCACATCCGGGTCGACCAGGCGAACCACAGGGCGACGGCGGCGAGCAACAGGGAGAGAACCCGCCGGACCCGCCGCTCGCGCTCCGGGTCGGTCAGAATCGGCTCGAAGGCAGCCGCGAGGACGACGATGGCGGCGTGGACCGCAGTCGCGACCGCCACATAGACCGCAACGAGTGCGACGTTCTGGGTCAGAAGCGGTCCGGCGGGATCGACGAAGGCCGGAAGCACGGTGATGAAAAACAGGGCCGCCTTCGGGTTGAGCAGATTGGTGACGAGGCCGCGGCGGAAATAGGAGAGGCTGGACCGGTCGCGCGGCGCATCGTCGAGTGCCGCGTCGCGCCAGGCGTCGAAGGCGAGGTAGAGCAGGAAGAGCACGCCTGCCCAGCGCAGCACCTCGTAGACCGGACGCGATTGGCTGATCAGCTCCGCCAGCCCCACCGCCGCCGCCAACCCCAGCAATGCGAGGCCGAGGGCGACGCCAGCGACGGTCGCAAGACCCGGCTTGCGGCCTTCCCCCGCCGCCACGACGGCAAGGTAGGCCATGTTAGGTCCCGGCGTCAGCTCGATGAGAAGGGACGTGAGGGCAAAGGAAAGAAGCGTTGTGAGCGGCAGAGCAGCGAAGGACAGCGATTCCAAGAGAACACCTTGAGCGGCGACCGACACATCAGTCTTTCACGCCGCCCGCCCAGACACAACGCGGCACCGGCGACTCGAGGTCGCCGGGCCCCGGCAGGCCGGGTCAGGCGGCCTTGCGGAATTCCGCGGACTGGAGCCTGCGGCCGCTCGCCACCAGCATGCCGGCGGCGCCGTCCAGCCAGCCACCCTTCAGCTCCAGCGCCAGGAAGCGCCGACGCTCGAACGGACCGGGCATGACGAGATGCTGCGTTCTTTCGGCGAAGAAGCCGAAACGCTCGTAATATTCCGGATCGCCGACGAGAAGGACCGCGCCGTGGCCGAGATTGCGCGCCTCGGTGATCGCCGCGCGCATCAGCGCGCCGCCGATGCCCTTGCCCTCATAAGCGGGATCGACCGCGAGCGGGCCGAGCAGCAGCGCCGCAATTGCATTGCCCGACACGTCGACGCCGGCTTCGACGTTCCAGAGCCGCACGGTACCGATGACATGGCCGGACGGATCGCGGGCGACGAGCGCGAGCCCGTCCGCCGGCACGCGGCCGCGACGAAGCTTCTCGGACGACTTGCGGAACCGGCCCTCGCCCATGGCGCGGTCGAGCAGGCGTTCACGCGCCACGACGTCACCGGCGTTTTCCCGGTCGAGGGTGAAGGCAGACTGCGCGAAGAACGCGCGGACAGAATCAAGAACAGTGGCCATCTTTGGGCCTCCCGA
Organism: Rhizobium alarense; assembly: GCF_021555155.1. Classification (GTDB taxonomy): domain Bacteria; phylum Pseudomonadota; class Alphaproteobacteria; order Rhizobiales; family Rhizobiaceae; genus Rhizobium_D; species Rhizobium_D alarense. The sequence continues at coordinate 16,182 of NZ_JAKGBU010000074.1, read as the reverse complement.
ACTCAAAACCGATTCAGACGGTATCCAGAACGAATTGTGAAGGTGGCGCTCCCGCATTGTCCGGGAGCACCGAAGCATCAGATGACGTAGGCCTTGAGCGGCTCGAAGCCGTTGAAGGCGACGGCCGAATAGGTCGTCGTATAGGCGCCCGTGCCTTCGATCAGAACCTCGTCCCCGATCGAAAGCGTGATCGGCAGCGGGTACATGTTCTTCTCGTAGAGCACGTCGGCCGAATCGCAGGTCGGGCCGGCGAGCACGCAGGGCTCCATCTGGTCGGCATCGCGGGCCGTGCGGATCGGATAGCGGATTGCCTCGTCCATCGTCTCGGCCAGACCGCCGAACTTGCCGATGTCAAGGAAGACCCAGCGGTGGTTGTCGTTGTCCGACTTCTTCGAGACGAGGACGACTTCCGCCTTGATCACACCCGCATTGCCGACCATGCCGCGGCCCGGCTCGATGATCGTTTCCGGGATCTGGTTGCCGAAGTGCTTGCGCAGCGCGCCGAAGATCGCCTTGCCATAGGCTTCGGCAGACGGCACGTCGCGCAGGTACTTGGTCGGGAACCCGCCGCCCATGTTGACCATCTTGAGTTCGATGCCCTGTTTTGCGAGCTGCACGAAAACGCGCTTGGCATCGGCGAGCGCCGAATCCCAGGCATCGACCTTCGTCATCTGCGAACCGACATGGAACGACACACCGTAGGAGGCGAGCCCGAGCTGATGCGCGTAGACGAGCACGTCGACGGCCATCTGCGGCACGCAGCCGAACTTGCGGCTGAGCGGCCACTCGGCGCCTTCGCCGTCCGTCAGGACGCGGCAGAACACGCGCGCACCGGGAGCGGCACGGGAAATCTTCTCGACTTCCTCATGGCTGTCGACGGCGAAGAGGTTGACGCCGAGCGCGTGGGCGCGGGCGATGTCGCGCTCCTTCTTGATCGTGTTGCCGAACGAGATGCGGGCAGAGGTCGCGCCCGCGTCGAGCGCCATCTCGATTTCGGCAACGGACGCGCAATCGAAGTTGGACCCCATGCTGGCGAGCAGGCGCAGGATTTCCGGCGCCGGGTTGGCCTTGACGGCATAGTAGATCGAGCTGTCCGGCAGGGCGTGCCGGAAAGCCTTGAAATTGTCGCGCACGACATCAAGGTCGACCACGAGGCACGGGCCCTCGGGACGTCGGGTGTTCAGAAAGTCGATAATGCGTGCAGTGGTCATCTCGGTATTCCCCATATCCAAAAGCTCCGGAAAACCGGAGGACAAAGGGCATATGCGAACACGCTCTGGAACCAGCCGGTGGAGACCCCGGATCCAAGCATGCGCATGATGCGCGAATGGTGGATCAAAGCCCGCCTAGGCTTTCATCCGGCTTTGTCTGCCATGGATTGGTGGGATGTCCCGACCGCACTTCCGGCAATGAAGGTGTGCCTCTTCAGTAACCCCGGCTGATGGAAAGCCGGCCGAGACCAGAAAGGCCCGCACCGTCGTTGCTTCAAGGTGTCCTCGCATTTCCCGGTTGGCCGGGATAGCGACTGGAGCGGTTAGTTCCAGGTACCTTACCGATTTCCTCACCAATTCGAGGGTTCGGCGGACACCCACAGGCACGTGCGACTTTGGGCAAGGGAGGAAATAAGAAGAATCGCCGTCGCAATCAAGCGGTTTTTGGAAAAAACTATTGAAAAAGGCTTCGAACCGGCGACATTCGCCAAACGCGGTAAAAAGGCACGGTTAACACGACCGTCCGCACCGAAGGACGCTCAAGGGAGCCCATGGATACCCTGACCCGCATCAGAGCCTTCATCGACGTGGTCGATGCGGAAGGCTTCTCCGCCGCCTCGCGCAAGATGGGCCGCTCCAAGGCGCTTCTGTCGAAATATGTGCGCGAACTGGAGGACGAGCTCGGCGCCCTGCTGCTGAACCGCACGACTCGGCAGTTCTCGCTAACCGAGGTCGGCCACACCTACTACCGCACCGCCTCGGAAATTCTGAAGGAGATCGACAATCTCGCAGACCTCGTCCGCGAGAAGAACACCGACCTGAAGGGACGCCTCAAGATCTCCGCGCCACGCACCTTCGTCGACGCGGAGATCGGTCAGTCCGTCATCGATTTCGGCCGCGAGCATCCGGAACTGTCGCTTGAGATCGTCTCCGACGACCGCTTCGTCGATCTCGTCGAGGAAGGTTTCGACGTCGCCATCCGGATCACGCGACTGGAAGACTCGGCGCTGATCGCCCGCAAGCTCGGCGATTTCCACCTGACGATCTGCGCCTCCGAGGACTTTCTGGCCCGTACCGGGCCGATCGGCCACCCGAGCGACCTCGCGCGCATGCCCTGCATCATCGACACCAACGGCAAATCGCACAACAACTGGCGCTTCGTCGACGAGAAGGGAGCGAGTTTCAGCGTGCCCGTCAGCGGCCATTTCGAAGTCAACAGTCCGATCGGCGCGGTGCGCGCCGCCGAAAGCGGCCTGGGCATCGCGGTGGTGCCGGAATTCATCGCCCGGTCGCGCATCAAGAGCGGCCGGCTGGTATCGTTGTTCGAGGATTATCTGCCGGCCGACCGAGGGATCTACGCGATCTATCCGCACCGCCGCTACCTGCCGGCAAAGGTACGGACATTCGTGGACTTCCTGCACAACTGGTTCCGCAAGAACGTGACGAACGGCGACTAAGGCGCGGCGTTCTGTCCCTTGCCCTTGTCCCAATTCAGGCGCATTCTCGGGCCAGTAGATGCGCATCACATGCGTACCCAATGACAGGACGAGATCAGTCCATGAAACCTCTGCACCTGCTCCTCGGGAGTATCGCTCTGTTGGCACCCGCGGCCGCCTCGGCCCATCCGCATATCTTTGCCGAAGCACGGCTCGAAGTCGTGGCGGGCGCGGACGGAACCGTCAGCGAACTGAGGAACGTCTGGCGCTTCGACGAGATGTTCTCATCCAGCGTCATCCTCGACTTCGACAAGAATTCGAATCTCAAGCTCGACCCTGACGAACTCGCCGACGTCGGGCAGACCGTGCTCGAGTCTCTCGAGGAGTTCAATTATTACACCACGATCACCGAGGACGGCAAAGACGTGAAGGTCGGCAAGCCGGACAAGATCAACGTCGACTTCCAGGACGGCCAGCTTCTCATGTTCTTCTCGGTCAAGCCGGGCTCGACGATGCCGCTCAAGGGCAAGCTGACCTTCGGCGTCTACGACCCGACCATGTATGCCTCGATGGACTTCGCCAATGACGAGGACATGACCGTCGTCGGCGACGAATTCGCGGTGTGCAAACACACCGTCGTGCGGCCGAACGCGGATGAGGTGCTCGCCGAGAACCAGGCCAGCCTGACCGACGCCTTCTTCAACGACCCCACCGGCACCGACATGTCGAAGCTCTTCGCGACGCGGCTGGAGGTGACGTGCTGATGCGTCGACCGGCCGGCAACCTGGTCCTTGCCGCCGTCGTCCTTCTCGTCGCCGGCGCCGGTCTCGCGCATGCCCAGTCGCCGCTTGGCATCGGCACGGCGGAGCCGTCGTTTCAGACGACGGGACTGTTCGGGGGTGTCCTCGCCTGGATCAACGCCGAGCAGCAGGCCTTCTACCGGCTCCTGACCGGCGCGCTGAAAGCGATGCGCGCGGATCCGTGGGCGGCCTCGACCCTTGTCGGACTGTCCTTCGCCTACGGCGTCTTCCATGCGGCCGGCCCGGGCCACGGCAAGGCCGTCATCTCCTCCTACATGCTTGCGAACGAGGTGGAGCTGAAGCGCGGTGTCGCGCTTTCCTTCCTCTCCTCGCTGCTGCAGGGCGCCGTTGCGGTGATGCTCGTCGGCGCGGCCTATCTGGTGCTGCGCGGCACGACCATATCGATGACCGACGCGACCCATGCGCTCGAAGTGGCAAGCTATGCGCTGATCGCCCTCTTCGGCGCCTGGCTTCTCTACCGCAAGCTCTGGAGCCGCCAGCCGCGCGCCTCGGCGCTCGGCGCGCAGGCCAGCTTCGCCGCCGTCGAGGTCGGCGCGCACGACCACCGTCATCAAGGTCCGGGCGACGTCTGTGCCACCTGCGGCCACGCCCATGCGCCCGATCCGAGCCTGCTGCGCGGCGAGCGCTTCCGGCTCCGCGAAGCCTGGTCGGCCATCGTCGCGGTGGGGCTCCGGCCCTGCTCGGGCGCGCTGATCGTGATGACCTTCGCGCTGCTGAACGGGCTCTATCTCGGCGGCGTCCTGTCGGTCTTCGCCATGTCGATCGGCACCGCGATCACGGTTTCCGTCCTGGCAACGCTTGCCGTCAGCGCCAAGAGCGCCGCCGTGCGCTTCGCCCGCGACGGATCGACGGCCCTGCGTATCGGCAGTGCGATCGAAATCGTCGGCGCCCTGCTCGTCATGGTGCTCGGTCTCATCCTTCTCGGCGCGGCACTCAGCGCCTGAACCTGGAGTGCGGACCTTAGTCCTCGTGCCGCCGCTGGTAGCGGGCCCTCAGCCAGAAGAGCAGGAAAAAGGCGAGTACGAAGCCCGCGCCGACCACGGCCGCGAGCCACGGCGAGACGTCGCCGAGCGCGATCATCAGCCTCGGCAGGAAGAAGAAGGCAAGGCCCGTTCCGACGAGGATCACGGCAGCGGCAATCGCCGGCGAAGGACCCTTTCCGGGAGCGCCGTCGCTCATTGCGCGGCCGCCTTTCCAGCTTCCGCCCTCAGATCCTCGAGCCGGCGCTTCTGCTTGCCGTCCGCATCGAAATTCGTGGGATCAAGCCAGGCCTCGAAGGCGGCGGCGAGCACCGGCCATTCGCCGTCGATGATCGAGAACCAGGCTGTGTCGCGGTTCTTCCGCTTCGACAGCATGTGCTGCCGGAACACGCCTTCGAAGGAAAAGCCGAGGCGCAGCGCCGTGCGCTTGCTGGCTTCGTTGAGGTTGTCGCATTTCCATTCGTAGCGGCGGTAGCCGAGATCCTTGAAAACGTGCCTGGCGAGCAGATACTGCGCCTCGGTGGACAGCGGGGAGCGTGCCATCCCGGTGCCATGCGCGATACCGCCGATCTCCACGACGCCGTTCGCCGGGTCGGGCCGCATGTAATGCGCCATGCCGGCCGGCCTGCCGGTCGCCTTGTCGACGATCACCTCGCGGACCCAGCCCGACTTGATCACGGCCTCCGACCAGGCGTCGAAGCCCTCGAGGCCGGCAAAATCGTCCTGCGCGAAATATTTGAGCAGCGGGTTGATGCCCATGCCGCCGAAGGCCTCCCACAGGGCCGTCAGATGCGCCTCGCGCTGATAGGGCTCGATGCGGACAAAGCGGCCTTCCAGCGCAACCGGCGCCGGCGGCGGGCAGCCCTTCCAGGTGCTGAGATCACGCATGTCCCCTCCTCGTCGATCTGTGGCGGCGGGACCGTCCGCAAACGACGGCCCGCCGTCTGCATAGATCAGCCGGCGGGCACGTACAAATGCAAAGTGGTGATGGACCGATCAGGCCTGTACGGCGACCTTGGCGGACGAAACCGTCGCCTCGATATGGTCGACGAGCGCATCGGCCAGGCCGAGGCGACCGGCGAGCAGGTCGAGATAGCCGCGCTCGGCCCGGGTCTCCGGCTCGATCGCGAGGCGCGAGGCGGTGTAGAGCTCGACCTTCTGTTCCTCGGTCTTCGCCGCCCCGACGATGCCGTCGAGATCGATCGGACCGGCGAGCTCCTGCTCGAGGAAGGCGGTGGCGTCCGAGGCGAGCCCCGAGACAGTCAGCTTGTCGATAATGCGCGCCCGCTCCGCGTCGTCGATATGACCGTCGGCGCGCGACGCCGCGATCATCGCCCGGACGAGCACGAGCGCGAAATCGGCGCTGACGGCTGCCGGCTCGAAACCGGAGTCGGCCGGCGGCGGCGGCAGTTCGGGCTCGGTCTGCGTGGTCTCCGGGTTCTGGCCCGCCTTGTAGTTCTTGTAGGCCTGATATCCAAGGCCGGCAATTGCCGCGAGGCTGCCGAGCTTCAGCGCCGATCCGGTGAGTTGGCGACCGGTGCCGGTGCCCAGCAGCACGCCGGCGATGGCGATGGTGGCGAGCGGATTGTCCTTGGCGAGCTGGGTGACCTGCCCCGCCCTGTCACGCACGCTGCCGCCCGCGCCCGGCACCTGCGAACCGAGGAACTGGTCCAGCAACTTTTTCGCATCGAACATCGGCGGTTCTCCCTTGCTTGAGCCGAATGGCAAGATAGGAATGCCCGATCCGAATTACAAACGCATAACGGGCGGCCGCCGGCCGCCCGCACGTTGCGGCCCCTCGACCTCCGGGCTACTTACCGAGCTGCGACGCTTCCGCCGCGAGCCTGGTGATGCCGTCCCAGTCGCCCTTGGCGACGAGTTCCTTCGGCGCCACCCAGGAGCCGCCGACGCAGACGACGTTCGGCAAGGACAGATAATCCATGGCATTCTTGAGCGAGATGCCGCCCGTCGGGCAGAACAGGGTACCGGCGAGCGGCGAGGACAGCGACTTGAGATAGGCTGCACCGCCTGCCTGCTCCGCCGGGAAGAATTTCAGCACCTCGAAACCTTCCTCGCGCAACGTCATCACCTCGCTCGCCGTCGCCGCCCCCGGCAAGAGCGGCACGCTCGACGCCCTGGCGGCAGACAGCAGCGCCGGCGTGGTGCCCGGGCTGACGATGAATTGCGAGCCGGCCTTCACGGCCTCGTCGAACTGCGCCGGGTTGAGGATCGTTCCCGCCCCCGCTACCGCGCCCTCGACCTCCTCCGCCACGGCACGGATCGCCTCCAGCGCGGCCGGCGTGCGCAGCGTGATCTCGATCGCCTTGAGGCCGCCGGCGACGAGCGCGCGCGCCAGCGGAACGGCGCTCCTGGCATCGTCGACGATCAGCACCGGAACCACCGGCTGCAGTTTCAGGACCGAGAGAAGCGCGTCGGTTTTCGTCGCCATGGCCGGCTCCTTTAAAACGATTGAAAATTCTGGTTCCGCAATAGCCGTTCTCGCCCGCGGTGTCGAGACCGAAGGCTTGATCCAGCGCAACGATCGGCCCGTGAAGGAACCTTAACTTGCCTTGGCGACGGTATTGTGTAGTCTGTCGCCGTTCTGGGACGCCAACGCGAAAGCGGATGTCATGGCTAAGGAAATCGAACGCAAGTTCCTCGTGTCCAGCAACCGTTGGCGCCTCCAGGCCGATGGAGGCGTCGCCATCCGACAGGCCTACCTGACCGCCCTCGATGACCGCTCGCTGCGGGTGCGCACCTTTGCGGACGGGCAGGCCCGGCTGACGCTGAAGGTCGGACAATCCGCCCTGGTGCGCGACGAATACGAGTTCGACATTGACCGGACCGAGGCCGAGGACATGATGAGCCATGCCGTCGGCAAGGTTATCGAGAAGGTGCGTTACAAGGTCCATGTCGGGGAGCACATCTGGGAAGTCGACGTCTATGGCGGCGATTACAACGGGCTGGTCATCGCCGAAGTGGAACTCGCGAGCACCAGGGATCGCCCCGAAATTCCCGACTGGGTGGGTCGCGAAGTAACGGGCGACGCCCGTTATTCGAACCAGGCCATGGCACTCGGGGAGCTCGCCACCGGGGCGGTAAATGCGCTTCACCATCAGGCCTGACAAAGCCTTCGGCAAGGAAGTGCGCAGGCTTGCTGCCGGCTACCTCGACAGGGCCATCGCCTCCCTCGAACAGCAGCCGGACGGACCGCATGAAGCGGTGCACGCGGCGCGCAAGCAGTTCAAACGCCTGCGCGGCCTCTATCGCCTTGTCGCCGAGGCCGACAAGGCCTTCCAGGAGGCGGAAAACGAACGCATCGGCGGCATCGCCCGCGCCCTGGCCGGTCTGCGCGATACCACGTCTCGGATCGAAATCACCCGCCATCTCGCCGTTGCGGCCGGCACGGCGGAAGAGCACATGGCGTTGATCCGCATCTGCGAACGGCTGATCGCCCGGCGCGACCAAGAGGGAAACGGTACGCCGCTTGCGGAGATGATCGGCGCCGCGATCGACGGCTGTCGGGACGCACGTGACGCGGTGAAGATGTTCCGGCCGGACGGGGGCGCCGCGGCGGAGATCGTCGCCAAGGGCTGGGAGCGCACGGCGCGCAAGGCGCAGCGCGCCTTCGCCGACGCACGCGCAACGGGCGACGCCGAGAATTTCCACACCTTGCGCAAGCGCACGCAGGACCGCTGGATGCATTGCGGCTTCCTCGTCGATCTCTGGCCGGCCGCGCTTCGCAGCAGCCAGGTCGAGGCAAAGCGCCTGGTCGACCTGCTCGGCCTCAACCAGGATATCGCGCTGCTCGGCACCTTCGCCGACCATCATCCCGACGCACTGGGCCCGTCCGAGGATCTTTCCCATCTGCTATCGGTCATGATCGCGGAGGGTGACCGCATCCGCGGCGACGTGCTCAAGCTCGCCGCGGACATCTTCCGTGACGACCCGGCCGGGGATGCGCGCCGCGTGGCGGCGCTGTGGCGCCTTGCGGCCAAGGCCTGACGAAGCGTCGCAGGGCCGGCGATTGCCTGAAACCGCGCGAGGATGTATGTGGCGGCCATGACCGACACCTCTGCCCAAAGCCCCGCGACGGAACGGGACGGCTACCTCGTCGCCGCCCTCTACCACTTTGCAGCCGTTCCCCGGTTCCGCGACCTGCGCGAGCCGCTCGCGGAACTCTGCGAACAGAGCGGGGTCAAGGGAACGCTCCTGCTCGCCCACGAGGGCATCAACGGCACGATCGCCGGCCCCGCCGCCGGCATCCGCGCCGTGCTTGCCCATCTGCGCGCCCAGCCGGAATTTTCCACGCTCGAGCACAAGGAAAGCTGGTCGCAGGACATGCCTTTCCTGCGCCTCAAGGTGCGGCTCAAGAAGGAGATCGTCACCATGGGCGTCGAGGACATCGACCCCAACCGGATCGTCGGCACCTATGTGGCGGCAAAGGACTGGAACGCGCTGATCTCCGATCCCGACACGATCGTCATCGATACCCGCAACGACTACGAAACCGCGATCGGCCTCTTCAAGGGCGCGGTCGACCCGAAGACGAAGACCTTTCGCGAGTTCCCGGACTGGGTGCGGCAGAATACCGGTCTGCACAACAAGCCGAAGATCGCCATGTACTGCACGGGCGGCATCCGATGCGAGAAGGCGACCGCCTTCATGAAGGCGGAAGGTTTCGACGCGGTCTATCATCTCAAGGGCGGCATCCTGAAATATCTCGAGGAAGTGCCGCCGGAAGAAAGCCTATGGGAAGGCGCCTGCTTCGTCTTCGACGAGCGCGTCTCCGTCACGCACGGACTCGCCGAGGGCGAGCACGAACTCTGTCGCGCCTGCCGCCAGCCGCTGACCGCCGAGGACATGACGTCGCCGCAGTTCGAGGCCGGCGTTTCCTGCCCGCACTGCCACGGATCGCGAAGCGAGGAGGACCGGCACCGTTTCCGCGAACGCCAGAAGCAGATGGCGCTGGCCCGCAAACGCGGCCAGCGCCATCTCGGCAGCTGAATGCGGAATCAGGCTGCGGCCGGCTTGCGCTCGTGCCGCCGCTTGATGCCGTCGATCTCGCGGGTCAGCGCCTTGAAATCGCCGATGGCGACCTCCTCCCTCTCCGACAGCCCGCCGGCCTTCTCCAGCCGGTCGACGAGGACGAGAAGCACGTCCTGCATGCGGCCGATCTGCCGGCCGTAGCTCGCGACATCGGACAGCACCTCCGCTTCGACGTCCGGATCGCCCGAGGGCCCGAGGTCGATGTGGAAGAGGCTGATCTGCGAATTGCTCGGACTGAAGATCCAGGTCCAAGGGTTGATCGACTGGACGACATCGCCGGACAGCGGCATGCGGAAACGGGCCATGGCGCACCTCGTTCGAAGAGCGTCGATCATAGCGGATTCTGCAGCGCAGCAAAACCTTGCAGCTGAGCTGGCCGCCAGGCTCAACCCTTGCCCCGGATTTCGCCGACACCTTCCGGCGTTGTGAGAACCAGCCCGCTTTCGCCGACGAGCGCTGACCAGTCGTCACGTTCAGCAACGAGGACGGGGCAGGCCGTGCCGTAGAGTTCCGCCGCGATCATGGCGCCGACGGCAACGATCGGATCGCCAACGAGAAGCACGATGCCCGCTGGCCCGGTTCCAAGCCGGATCGCCTCGGCGAGCACCGAACTGCCGGAGCTGGAGCCACGGCCGGCCGGCATCAGAAGGATGCACCCGCGAACCGATGCGCTGTACTGGGGGTGCCAGCGATCGATGATCGACCCGGTGGCGCTATCGAGCCCGCCCCAGAAGCTCAACGGCTCGTCGAGCGTCAAGACCGCCCCGGACGCCGAGCCGGGTACGAGCACCATGGCCGAATAAACCCTCGGGCTCAAAGCCGCACCACCCTGCCCGCCCGCGCCGAGGCGACGCATTCGGCAAGCGAGCCGAAGGCGACGGAAACGCCGATATTGCCCGGCGCGTAGTAGGCCCACTTGCCGGAATTGGTCATGACCGCACCGGACAGGTCGCGGATGACCGCCGTGACATAGGTGCAGGTATCGACAACCACGGTCACGCCCGCCGCCTCGATCCGTTCCAGCCAGCCCCGAGCCCGGAGATCCTCATGAACACTGCGGCCCGTGTTGACGTAGAGATCGACGGCCAATCGGGAACCGTCGAGAAGCGGCATGAGCCGCTCGAATTCCGCGAGTGAGAAATGCGGCGTTCCGAGACTGACGGCGGAGAGCGGCGTTCCCTCCGGGACGGTGGAAAGGTCGCGGATCGTATCGCGGAGGTCGCCTGCCGAAAGGCGGATTGTCTCGTCCGGCGCCTCGCCCTGGAAGGCGGCTTCCCGCGACGCAGCCTCGGGCGTCAGGCCGACGGCATGGAAGAGTGCCACGGCACCCGACGAAGCCGCGACGGCGCCGAGCGCCTTGAGGTCGTCCTCGGCCGAGCGGATCGGCAGCCCGACGATGGCCGGCACCCGGTCACTGCAGCGCCGCCCGATGATGTGGCCGACCGCGACGCAGGCCAGCCCGGCCTCGTCCCATTCGGGCGGCAGGCTCTCGACCTCGACCAGAACGCGCGCACGGCGGTTTTCCGTGACGTGCAGGCCGTAGAACGGCGCACGGCCCGTCATGGCACAACAGAGGTCGATGAAGTCGCCGTAGCGGTTGGTGCGCGCGCCGAGCACGGAATTGGCAAAGACGATGGCATTCGATTCCGCCCAGGCGATCTGCGCGCCGAAGCGCGGACGGAAGATCGTCTGATACGGCGCGCAGGTGAAGGTCGGCACGCAGCCGAGCTCCTCATGCGCCCGCATCAGCCGCGCTCCGGCAGCGGCGAACGGCATCTTGCCACGAAAGAGTTCCGGATGGATGAGATCGACCGAGCCGACATTGAGGGTCGAGGGAACGTGCACCCGCCCGCCGAGCGACAGCAGATGTTCCACGAAGTCAAGGCTGACCGCGCCGAGATAGAGGCAGCCGTCGATATGCGCCGCCTCGATGTCGATGAAGCGCTCCGCACCGACGGCCCCGGCAAATCGCAGCAGCAGGCGCATGCAGAACGCGGCCGCAGGACCGTGGCGCCCGGCGAGAAGGTCGTCGTCGACGGGGTCGAGCGAAAGCGAAGAACCGGCCGTTTGGACGGCACCCATGGAGGACATCAACCGCCCGCCTCCGGCGGCATGGTCTCGAAGCAGGGCAGCCCGTGATCCGCGACGTCCCAGGCCGGCCGGCTGCGCACCATGACTGTCTCGCCGGGCGCGAATTCGGACGGATCGTCGAGCGTGCCCGCATAGACGGTCCAGCGCGGATCCTCCGGCGGGCCGGAGCCGAAGATCTGGCTGCCGCAGGCAGCGCAAAAACAGCGGTGCGACGGAAGACCACTGCCGCCGGTGACGCTGAAGGATCTGACACTGCCGGAAAAGGCGACGTCGTCGCGCGCGAAGATCATATGGCAGCTATGGCCCGTGCCGGTTGCCCGCTGGCAATCACGACAGTGGCAGAACCCCGCATACTGCGGCGCTGCATGCGTTTCGTAACGAACCGCGCCGCAAAGACATCCGCCTCTCATGCTGCCCTCCCTTTCGGTAAGAGCATAGCGCGTCGTACGATGCCGTGGAAAGTACGCCGGCGGGCTGCGGGTCCCGCCGGCGTCTCCGATGACGGGGCATCATGCCCGACCGGCGGCATTGGGAGCGAGCCGGCGCCATACAGAGGCGGTGTCATCCCTTCTGGCGGACGGTGGTGCAGTATCCGCGGGAACGTGCACCTGCCGCCGGGCCTGTCAGACCCAGATCGTGCGATCGCCGAACGGCGTCTCCTCATCGAACGTCTTCGTTCCGATGGATTCGCTTTCGCCGGACAGCATCCGCTCGCCTTCGTCGCCGAGGAGCGCCTCGGACGTCGTCTCGGTATCGAGTGCGGCGAGCTCGGCCTTCAGAGCAGCGATCGCTTCCTCGATCTCGGTGCGGTCCTCATCGGTCTGGGCATCTTCCAGCTCCGATTCCTTGGCCGCGATCTGGGCTTCGAGCTGAGCCTTCTCCGCACTGGACGAACCGGAGGTGCTGGAGGAGGAACCGATGCTCGAAACGTATGACAGGGATGAACTCGAAATGGCTGAAACCATCTACACATCCTCGTCTTTCACCACTTGCGGCAATCCTCGACCGAGGGCTGCCGTCGCCACAGTCCGCGCAACGGCGGAAGGTGGGAAGACAACTTTTCATCGACGAAAATCTGGGGGACGAATCGGACCGTTTCCGGTCATCCATAGCCTCGATCGCAAAAGCATTCCGTCTGCGCCGGCAGTTCGGCGATTTTCCGCACTTCCGTTTCGAAAAGGGGAATACGTGAGAATGGTTTTCTCGCTGCCCGCCTTCGTCCGCGCTCGCCGGAGCAGGCCGACCACGGCGCGGCCGGCGGAGCCGAAACACTAAGAAACCTATCGTTACAATTTTTTCCAGTCGGACGGCCGGCGATCGGCGGGCGAAGCCCGTATCGGGGCGGCAAATGCAACGGAACGGCAGTCTCCTGCCCGGCTGTCCGGTCGCGATTCGCGCCCCGCCCGGACCTCAAGCCGCGTCGTACGTATGATTTCCCTTTGGAAACCGGCTGGCCAGTTGCCGGTACCAGTGGCCGCTCTTCTTCACGGTGCGGACCTGGGTCTCATAGTCCACATGCACGATGCCGAACCGCATCCTGTAACCCTCCGCCCATTCGAAATTGTCCATCAGGCTCCAGGCGAAATAGCCGCGCATCGGGTAGCCCTCGGCAATCAGATCGGCGGTGACATCGAGATGGTCGGCGATGTAGTCGAGGCGCGGCTGGTCATCGACGGCGCCACCCTCGACATCCATATTGTAACAGGCACCGTTCTCGGTGATGTAGCAGTCGGGCAGCGTATAGTCGGCATTCAGCCTGCGGATGAGATCGCCGAGCGCGGGTGGGTGGACCTCCCAGCCGATGTCGGTCCTGACGTCGACGACCGGTGGCGCCGGCACGGTCGCCGGGAATTCGGCGCCTTCCGCCGGATCGGCGGCGACGCGCATCGGCGTATAGTAGTTGAGCCCCCACCAGTCGAGCGTCTGGGAAATCGTCTCCATGTCGCCCGGTTCGATCGCCGGCATGCGGTCGCCGAGTGCCTGCATGAAGCTCTCCGGATACGCACCCCCGAAGGCCGGGCCGAAGAAGGCGCCGTTGTGGAAATCGAAGGCGCGGTCTGCCGCCGCCCGATCCGCAGCGGTCTCGGAACCCGGATAGATCTGATGGGCGTTCAGCACGAGGCCGACCGGCAGACTGGGCCGTTCCGCACGGATTGCCGCAACACCGAGGCCATGGGCGAGATTGGTGACATGCAGCGCGTGAAGTGCTGCATCCATGTTGCGCTCGCCCGGCGCATGAATGCCGTAGAGATGGCTCAGCCAGACCGAACACCAGGGCTCGTTGAAGGTGGCGACCGCATCGAGCCGGTCGCCGAGCCGGGCGATCGCCGTCTTGGCGTAGCGCTGGAAGGCGTAGGCAGTGCTCCTCGCCGTCCAGCCGCCGTCGCCGGCGAGTGCAAGCGGCAGGTCCCAGTGGTAGAGCGTGGCGAAGGCCCGGATGCCGCGCGCCTTCAGCCCGTCGACGAGGCGGTCGTAAAAGTCGAGGCCTTTTTCGTTGACCGGCCCGATCCCTTCGGGAATGACGCGCGGCCAGGCGATGGAAAAGCGATAGGCCGAAACGCCGAGCGCGGCGATGAGGTCGAGGTCGTCGTCCAGCCGGTTGTAGTGATCGCAGGCAACGTCTCCATTGTGGCGGCCGAAGACCCGGCCGGGCATGTTGGAAAAGGCATCCCAGATGGAGGGCTTGCGACCATCCGCCTTCGACGCGCCCTCGATCTGGAAGGCGGCGGTGGCAACGCCGAACAGGAAATCGCCCGGGAAGCGCTCTGCGAGTGTCTTGGGGTCGGTCATCTCGGTTTTCCGGTTTCTGGCGCCCGCCCGTTCGGATGCGGGCTGTTTGGCGGTTCCTTGCTGCAACGTTGCAGTACTGCCGTGGGGCGGAATGTCAACGCCAAAGCGATCAGAAATCGATCCGCCCTCCCGTGGCAGAGCACGTCCCCATGCGCATGCAGCGGCAGCGACGCCACACCATCGCGCCTGCGGGTCTGGCCAACCGAGGACATATTGACCTTTCAGGCACAATCTCGCGGTCACGGCCCTGGAGAAAGCCGCTCTCCCTCCTATCTCGACATAAGCGTCGGAGACCCGGGAGGAACACGCGATGGCGAAGAACACGATCTGCGTATGGTATGACAAGGACGCCGAGGCGGCGGCGCGGTTTTACGCCGAGACGTTTCCAGACAGTGCGGTGGGTGCGATCATTCGCGCGCCCGGCGATTATCCGGACGGCCGGCAGGGCGACGTGCTGGTCGTCGAATTCACCGTCGCGGACGTGGCCTGCGTCGGCCTGAACGGCGGCCCGACGTTCAAGCACAACGAGGCCTTCTCCTTTCAGATTTCGACGGAAGACCAGGAGGAGACCGACCGCTACTGGAACGCCATCATCGGCAATGGCGGCACGGAAAGCGAATGCGGCTGGTGCAAGGACAAATGGGGCATCTCCTGGCAGATCACACCACGCGTGCTGATGGACGCGCTGAAAGCCGGCGGCGGAGAAGCCAAGCGCGCCTTCGATGCGATGATGACCATGCGGAAGATCGACGTCGCGGCGATCGAGGCGGCACGGCGCGGCTGAGCCCCCGTCCTCCGCCTGTACGCTATTTTCGCCGGAGCGCCTGCGCCACCGGGGACCGGCGTTTGCAGACCTCGGCGATATTATCGCCCCGTTCCGGCCGGTGCGGCTGGCCTTGCCGCCTATTCGACGATAATTTCCGGTTCTGGTGTCGGATCGGCGGTCTCTGGCTCGTCCTTTGCGGGTCTGCATCATCCAGGGAAGGAAGAGACCCATGCCCAGCACCATTCGCCTGCACCGCGTTTTCGCCACCAGCCCGGACAAGGTCTACCGCGCCTTCATCGAGGCGGATGCGCTCGCCAAGTGGCTTCCGCCGAACGGGTTCCTGTGCACCGTCCATCATATGGAACCGAAGGTCGGCGGGGCGTTCCGGATGTCGTTTCGCAACTTCACCACCGGCAACAGCCACGCCTTCGGCGGCACGTTCCTGGAACTCGTTCCAGGCGAGAAGGTGCGTTATACGGACACGTTCGAGGACCCGAGCCTGCCGGGCGAAATGGAGGTGACCGTGACGCTGACCAAGGTGTCGGTTGGCACCGAGGTTCATATCACGCAGGCCGGCGTGCCTGACCTCATCCCCGCCGAGGCCTGCTATCTCGGCTGGCAGGAGTCGCTGCGCAATCTGGCGAAGGTCGTCGAGCCGGATATCGGCGAATAAGGGGCGGCAATGCTCGCCCCCTCGCCGACAAAATCTGAGGTTTAGCCTTCGGCTAATTCCTCGATTTTGTATCCTCTCCCTCGATGGGGAGAGGAAACGCCTCGCATGCATCCAGGGATCAGACCTTAACCCAGGCGCCATTCTTCTTCGAGGACTGCACGCAGGCATCGACGAAGACCATGCCCTTCATGCCGTCGTCGACGGTCGGGTAGGTGACGGCCGGATCGACCGTCTCGCCCTTGCGCTTCGCGAAAATTGCGCGGGCGGCTTCCGAATAGATGTTGGCGAAGCCTTCGAGGTAGCCTTCCGGGTGGCCGGAGGGGACGCGGCTCATGCGGGCGGCGGCGGCACCGGCGCCGGCGCCG
>NZ_JAKGBU010000073.1:15715-27417 GCF_021555155.1 Rhizobium alarense | reverse complement strand
CGCGGCCAAGCGCCGGCAGTCCGCGACCGGCCCTGAGCGCGTTGATCAGGGCGAGCGTCTCGTCCGTGCGATCCGCCCCGCTTCCGGGCTCCGGCGCCAGCACACCGAAGGTCGTGCAGCCCGAAGCCAGGGTCGCAAGGCCCGACGCCGACAGCGCGAGAAAGGCCCGGCGGCCCGGTTCCGGAAGACGGCGTGCGGTCATGTTCAGCGGCGGTAGCTCAGGAGGCGGATCAAAAGGAAGGCGGGCACGACGATCACGGCGCCAAGCAGCAGGTAGTCGCCAACCCTGCCGAGCGCACGGAAGCCCGAATGCCAGAGATCGAGCAGGAAATTGCGAATGCCGTAGAGGATGTCGTCCGGGTAAAGCCCGAAGAACGACATCAGGAAGCCCGCCGCGACCGACAGGATCAGCAGCTTCACTGCGACCCGCACCGGCGTGTCGCCGAGGAACCGGTTCAATCCGTCCGCCATGCAGTCCTTCTCCAATCCTGGCCTTTGTCCATGCCATAATGCCCCGCGAGCCTTGCGGCAAGCGGGTGCGGACCACGAGAATCCGCTTGCCTTTTGCCGCGTCGGCCGCCAGAAGCGTCGCCACCCTCCTCCCATCGCACGGGCGCCATGTCGACCAACCAGCTCTCTTCCGGCGATCTCCTCGCGGACCGGCGCGCGGACTATGCCCGCATGCTCGCCGAGGGCGGCGACTTCGCAGAAGCCGCCGAACTGATGGAACAGGCGCTCGACCTGACGCCCCGCTGGGCGGCCGGCTGGTTCAGGCTCGCCGACTATGCGGAGAAATCGGGCCGCAAAGAGGCGGCCGTCGCGGCGCTCGAAAAGGCTCTGGCGCTCGACCCGTCGGATGTCTTCGGCGCCGCGCTGAAACTCGCCCTGCTCTCCGCCGCCGACGTGCCGGCGGCGCCCCCCAGCCGCTATGTCGGGCAGCTCTTCGACGACTATGCCGACCGCTTCGAGGCGGCGCTCGTCGCGCGCCTCGACTACAGCGTGCCGGAACGGCTGGCGGCGCTGCTCGCGAAAACACCGGCGGTTCCGCCGCGCTTTGCCCGTGCCTGCGACCTCGGCTGCGGCACCGGCCTGTTCGGCGAGCGGATCCGCGACCGCGTCGAGGTCCTGGAAGGTTTCGACCTTTCCGCCAACATGCTGGCGAAGGCCGGCGCGAAGGGCATCTACGACCGCCTCGCACCGGCGGACCTTTCGCTGCCGGCGCCGGACTGCGGCCTCTTCGGACCCGGCGATCCGGAAGGCCGCGCCGACCTCGCCAGCGCCGCCGACGTCTTGATGTATCTCGGCGACCTCACCGGTCTCTTCGGCCTCGTCGCACGGCTGCTCGCACCGCAGGGCGTCTTCGCCTTCTCCGTCGAGGACGCAGGACGGGCGGACGGGATCGGCGACAGCGTCGTGCTCCGCCCGTCGCTCCGCTACGCGCATTCGGAGGCTTATGTCCGGACGGCGGCGGCGGACGCGGGCCTCGCCGTCGTCGCCGTCGAACATTCCGTCATCCGCAAGGACGCCGGCGAGCCTGTCCATGGCCTGCTCTTCCTCGCGTGCCGCGGCTGATGCCATCTTGCGCCTGTTGCGGCGCAGTATAAAACGGATGAAAGCACAACGGAGATCTGCATGAGCGGCGACAAGCGGCGTTTCGGCTTCTGGAACCCCACCCCCACACGCCATACGCCGCTCGAGGATGCACAGGGCATCTTCGCCAGCAGCATGATCGCCGCGCTCGGCCTTGCGCTGATGGGCAATGCCGGGCTGGTCGCGAGCGGCACGGCCGGCGTCGCCTTCGTGCTGCACTATCACACCGGATACAGCTTCGGCCTGTTCTACACGCTGGTGAACCTGCCCTTCTACATTCTCTCGCTGAAGCGGCTCGGCAAGGCTTTCACGCTGAAGACCTTCATTGCCGTCGGGCTGACGTCGATCATCACCGAGATCCAGCCGCGTTTCGTCTCGATCGACAGCATCCATCCGCTCTGGACGGCGATGCTCGCGGGGATCCTGCTCGGCTTCGGCCTGCTCGGCCTCTATCGGCACCGGGCAAGCCTCGGCGGCGTCGGCATCCTCGCGGTCTGGCTGCAGGATCGCTTCGGCTGGCGCGCCGGACTGGTGCAGCTCGCCTTCGATGCGGTGGTGCTTGCGGCCGCCTTCACGGTCGCCTCGCCCTTCATCGTCTTCTGCTCGGTCGTCGGCGCCGTCGTGCTGAACCTGTTCCTGACGATCAACCACCGCGCCGACCGCTACATCGCGATGTGAGGCCCACCCACGGGCCGGCCTCACCGAATGGCCGGCGGCCGTGCGTCAGGCGGCCTTGGCCGGTGCGTCGACCGGATGCTGGCTGCGGAAGCTGACGGCGATACGGTTCCAGACGTTGATCGTCGCGATCGCCACGGTCAGGTTGGCGATCTGCTCTTCATTGAAGAAGGCCTTCAGCGGTTCGTAGGCAGCGTCCGGCGCGCCGGTATCGGCGATGCGGGTGACGGCCTCGGTCCATTCGAGCACGGCGCGCTCGCGCGCCGAATAGATCGGCGATTCCCGCCAGACGGAGAGCAGGTTGATCCACTGCTCGGACAGGCCGTCGCGCCGCGATTCCTTGACGTGCATGTCGACGCAGTAGGCGCAGCCGTTGATCTGTGATGCGCGCAGCTTGATGAGATGGACCAGATGCGGTTCGATGCCGGAGTCCTTCACGATGAAGTTCTCCAGGCCCATCACCGCCTTCACGGCCGCGGGCGCCGTCTTGAATGTGTTGAGACGCTCTTGCATGGTCATTCTCCCTGGGTTGAGGCCTGTTGGCCGGGTCTGCGTTCATGGAGGGCGCGGAAGGCGCAGCCCCTTGCCGCGATCGACCCGTCGTCACCCCGCGCCACCTCCGTCAGGAGATCGGCGATCGTCACGCGCTTCAGCTCGGCCCGATAGGCCCGTTCGGCGCGCAGCATGGCGGCATTGATCTCGCAAGGCCGCGTCGGTTTGCCCGGCAACGGATTGGGCCCCCGCTGGCGGATTTCGAGACATCGAAACGCCGGCTCCGGCCCTTCGACGGCAAGCACGATGTCGAGCAGCGTGATCTCCCCGGCCCTGCGTGCCAGCCGGTAGCCGCCCTTCGGCCCCGGCTGCGTCTCCAGGATGGCGGCGCCCGAGAGCGCTTGCAGGTGCTTCAGAAGGTAGCTCGTCTTGACGCCGTGAAATTCCGCCAGAGCCGCCGCCGACAGCACGCCGCCATCGGAAAGCTGCGCCAGCATCGTGACACTGTGGATCGCCTGTTCGACACCTTCACCGAGTTTCACTGAACCTGCCCCTTTATCATGGATAAAATTTATCCATGATTATGGAAGATGTCAACCCCAACCTGTGCGCGTCTTTCGAACGGGCCTCGAAGCGTCCTGACGCTTTCCTTTCGGACGCGATCGACTAGCTTGGTGCGCAATGACCGATTCCGCGCCAACGCCGCCGCAAAGCCTGCCCGCCCCCTTTTCGGCCTGGTTCGCCGGCAAGGGCTGGCAGCCGCGGCCGCATCAGATGGAATTGCTGGCGCGGGCGGCCGCGGGCGAAAGCCTGCTCTTGATCGCACCGACCGGTGCCGGCAAGACGCTCGCCGGCTTCCTGCCGTCGCTGACCGATCTTTTCCATCGCGGAAAGGTTCCGCCCGGCTCCGCCTTCACCGGCATCCATACGCTCTACATCTCGCCGCTCAAGGCGCTCGCCGTCGATATCGAACGCAACCTGACGAAGCCCGTTTCCGAGATGGGTCTGCCGATCAGCATCGAGACGCGCACCGGCGACACACCGCAGGCCAAGCGCCAGCGCCAGCGGCTCAACCCGCCCGACATCCTGCTGACGACGCCGGAGCAGGTGGCGCTGCTGATCGCCAACGGCGAGGCGCCACGCTTTTTCAAGGACCTGAAATATGTGATCTTCGACGAGCTGCATTCGCTCGTCACCTCGAAGCGCGGCCACCTGCTCTCGCTCGGCCTCGCGCGGCTGCGCCGGCTGGCGCCCGGCCTCCGCACGATCGGGCTGTCGGCCACGGTCGCCGAGCCGATGGACCTGCGACGCTGGCTGGCCGAGCAGATGCCGGGCCGGGACAACCATGCCGGCCTCGTCACGGCACCGGCCGGCGCCAAGCCGATCATCACAATTCTCAAGAGCGAGGATCGCGTCCCGTGGTCCGGCCATTCGGCGAAATACGCGATGCCGGAGGTCTACGAGGCGATCAGGGACCACAAGACTGCACTTCTCTTCGTCAACACGCGCAGCCAGGCGGAAATCCTCTTCCAGTCACTCTGGGGGATCAACGAGGAGACGCTGCCGATCGCGCTGCATCACGGCTCGCTCGATGTCGGCCAACGGCGCCGCGTCGAGGCCGCCATGGCGGAGAACCGGCTGCGCGCCGTCGTCGCCACCTCGACGCTCGATCTCGGCATCGACTGGGGCGACGTCGACCTCGTCATCCATGTCGGGGCGCCGAAGGGCGCATCGCGTCTTGCCCAGCGCATCGGCCGCGCCAACCACCGCATGGACGAGCCGAGCCGCGCCATCCTGGTGCCCGCCAACCGCTTCGAAGCCATGGAATGCCAGGCCGCCCTCGACGCCAACTATCTCGGTGCGCAAGACACGCCGCCGGTCGGGCACGGCGCGCTCGACGTGCTCGCCCAGCACGTGCTCGGCATGGCCTGCGCCGAACCCTTCGACGAGGATGCGCTTTTCGCCGAAGTCACCTCCGCCTCCCCCTATGCCGCGCTTTCACGGGAGAAATTCGACCGGATCGTGCAGTTCGTGGCAACCGGCGGCTACGCCCTGAAGACCTACGAGCGTTACGCCCGCATCCGCAGGACGGCGGACGGGCTCTGGCGCGTCTCCAATCCGCAGGTCGCCCAGCAGTATCGCCTCAATCTCGGTACGATCGTCGAGATGCCGATGCTGAACGTGCGCCTGGTGAAACGCGGCGCCAAGGGGGCGATCGGCCGGGGCGGCGCCTCGCTCGGCAAGGTGGAGGAATATTTCCTCGAAATGCTGGCGCCCGGCGATACGTTCCTGTTTTCCGGCAAGGTGCTGCGCTTCGAAGGCATCCGCGAGAACGAATGCCTCGTCTCCCAGGCCTTCTCGCTCGATCCGAAGGTGCCGGCCTATGCCGGCGGAAAATTCCCGCTCTCCACCTATCTCGCCGACCAGGTGCGCAGCATGCTCGACGATCCGAAACGCTGGGGCGCGCTGCCGGATCAGGTGCGCGACTGGCTCAGCCTGCAACGGGACGTTTCGGTGCTGCCGAAACGCGACGAACTTCTTGTCGAGACCTTCCCGCGCGGCAGCCGGCACTACATGGTCGCCTATCCCTTCGAGGGGCGGCTCGCACACCAGACGCTCGGCATGCTGCTCACCCGCCGGCTGGAGCGCGCCGGCCGCCGCCCGCTCGGCTTCGTCGCCACCGACTATTCGCTCGCCGTCTGGGCACTCGACGACCTCGGATATGCGTTTGCGGTCGAGCGACCTTCCCTCGCCGCCCTCTTCGACGAGGATATGCTGGGCGACGATCTGGAGGCCTGGCTCGACGAAAGCTTCATGCTGAAGCGCACGTTCCGCAATTGCGCCGTGATTGCCGGTCTTATCGAGCAGCGCCATCCGGGCAAGGAAAAGACCGGGCGGCAGGTCACCGTCTCCGCCGACCTGATCTACGATGTGCTGAGAAGCCATGAGCCGGACCACATCCTGCTGCAAGCCACGCGCGACGATGCGGCAGCGGGGCTTTTGGATATTCAGCGGTTGGGCGATATGCTGATGCGAATCAAGGACCACATCACCCACCGGCGGCTCGACCGCATTTCGCCGCTTGCGGTGCCGATCATGCTGGAGATCGGCAAGGAGCCGGTGGCGGGCGAGGCGCAGGATTCGCTGCTCGCGGAGGCGGCCGAAGACCTGATCGCCGAAGCGATGGGCGAGGTCCGCATCTGAAGGAATGAACGCGCACATGCAGAGACTGGCGCTGGCATCGATGGAGGTTGAGGATTTCGGCGCCGTCTCGGCCCGCACCGCCGTGGCGGGCGTCGAAGTCGTGTGCGATCCGCTGGGCGCGCTCTACCTGCCGGAGACCCGCCTGCTCGTCGTTTCCGACCTGCATCTCGAAAAGGGCGCGGCCTTTGCCCGCCGCGGCATGCTGCTGCCGCCCTACGATACACTCGCGACGCTGAAGGTTCTGGAGGCCGCCGTCACCCGGCACGATCCGGCGATCGTCGTCAGCCTCGGCGACAATTTCCACGATCGCGTCGGCTCGGCCCACCTGCCGGAGATGTTTCGCACGAAAATCGCGGAACTCGCCCGCGGGCGCGACTGGATCTGGATCAACGGCAACCACGACCCGGACGGCACTGTCGACCTGCCGGGCCAGTCGGCCGACGAACTGCACTATGGCGGCCTCGCCTTCCGCCATGAGCCGTCGCTGCTTTCGCCTGCAGGCGAAATCGCCGGGCACCTGCATCCGGCCGCCACCGTCATTCGCCGCGAGAAGGCGGTGCGCCGCCCTTGCTTCGCGACCGACGGAAGGCGGCTGCTGATGCCCGCCTTCGGTCTGATGACCGGCGGCCTCGATCTCCGCCACAGGGCCATGGCCGGCCTGTTCGACCGGTCGAGCCTCGTCGCGCACATGATGGGTCGCGACCGCATCTATTCGGTGCGCTTCGCCAACCTCATCGGCTAGAGCATTTCCAGTCGAAGTGAAATCGCTTCGACGTCGGATAATGCGGTAAAAACAAAATTCTAGAGTATTTCCGGTGATCCCGTTTTCACCGGAAATACTCTAGCCCGCCTTCACGATGCGCAGGATCGTCGACTCTCCACCGCCCCGCGGTTCCGTCACCGCAAAGACGGCGCCGTCCGGCGCGATCTTCACGTCGCGGATGCGGGCATCGAGCGGCACGCGCTCCTCGTGCACGACCGTGTCGCCGTTCATGTGCAGCACGACGAGGCCCCGGCTGACGAGACCGCCGATCAGAAAGGCGCCCTTCCATTCCGGAATGGCGTCGCCGTCGTAGAAGGCCATGCCCGAGGGGCCGATCACCGGATCCCAGTAGTAGACCGGCTGCTCGGTGCCCGCGAGCGCGGTGATGCCCTCGCCGACCGGGCCGCCGCTGTATTCGATGCCGTAGGTCGCCTTCGGCCAGCCGTAGTTCCTGCCTGCCTCCGGCCGGTTCAGCTCGTCTCCTCCCCTCGGCCCGTGCTCGACGGTCCAGAGCCGGCCTTCGCCGTCCAGGGTGGCGGATTGCAGGTTGCGGTGGCCATAGCTCCAGATCTCCGGCAATGCGCCGTCCCGAGCCGCGAAGGGATTGTCGGAGAACGGCTTGCCCTCCGCGTCGATGCGAAAGACCTTGCCGAATCCGCTGCCGAGATCCTGGGCACCGGCGCGGGTCCTGCGATCGGACCGCTCGCCGACCGTGACATAGAGTTCGCCCTGCCTGCCGAAGACGAGCCGCGAGCCGAAATGCTTGTCGCCGTCATAGGTCGGCATCTGCCGGAAGACGACCGTCACGTCCTGCAGCGCGAACCCGCCGTCCTCCTCGACCAGGCGAGCGGACGCCACAGACGTGCCGTTTCCGCCGTCACGGGGTTCCGAGAAGGAGAAATAGATCCGGTTCGAGCTTTCGAAGTCCGGGGCAAGCGCCACATCGAGCAGGCCGCCCTGCCCGGCGGACATCACCGCCGGCACGCCTTCGATCGGCGGGCCGGCCTCGCCGTCGTCCTGCGAGACGACGTGCATCGCCCCCTCCTTGGTGGTCACCAGCATGCGGCCGTCCGGCAGGAACTCCATCGCCCAGAGATGCGGCAGGCAGGCCGCCACGACGTCGACACGGATCTCGGGCATGGCGCCGGGGAGCGGCGCACGGGTCTGGTTTTCGAAGGCCGGCTCCTGGTCCGGAGCATTGGCCTGCCCGGTTTCCGCCGTCCGGGCGGTCTGCGCGAAGGACGGGGCGGACAGGAGCGAGATCGCGAGCACGGTTCCGGCGAGAAGAGAGCTGGTCGGGCGCATGATGAATTCCCTTGTTTGATCGCCAACGAGACGGCGCGGCGCATCCGCGACCGTCTTGGCGCCGCAAGGGGTCGGCACCGTGACCGGTTTCAACACATTTCTTCAAGAAATGTTTATCGGCCTCAGGCCGCCGACGGCTCCGGCGTGTAACGCGCGAGGATCACGCCATTCGCGAGCGGCCTGGCCTCGAGGAGATGGAAGTCGCGCCGTGCCCCGTCCTTGAAGAAGGGCGTGCCCTTGCCGAGCTGTACCGGCACGAATGCCAGCATCACCTCGTCGACGAGGCCGGCCGCCAGCAGGGACTCCGTCAGGTCGGCGCTGCCGAAGACGTAGATCGTCCTGTCGAGCGTCCGCTTGCGTTTCGCAATCTCGCCGGCGATGTCTGCCGTTACTTCCGTGTTATTCCAGTCGGAGGACGTGATCGTGCGCGAGGCGACGAGCTTCGGCAGGGCATTCATATAGGTCTTCACCTCGCCCTCCTCCTCCGTCGTCGTCCAGTAGGCCTTCATGCCCTCGTAGGTCACGCGGCCGAAGACAAGCAAACCTGCGGAAGAGCCGAAATCGGTGCTGAGCTTTTCCAGGTCCGGCCCCCAGGCCCTGGCGTGGAAGTCGAGATCCCATTTTTTCTCGCCCTCGAAGAAGCCGTCGAGCGTCACGAGGTTCCAGACGATCACCTTTGCCATCTCCATTCCTCCTGTTCGGGACCATGCCGACCAATCATCAACCGATTGCAATTGGCAATCGGTTGATGATTAACAACACTGCTTGTATTATGCAAGCAGTTTTGGAGACCCTGATGAAAGACACGCATCGTTCCGGCTGCCCCATCAACCTGACACTCGAAATTCTCGGTGATCGCTGGAGCCTCATCGTCCTGCGCGACATGATGTTCGGCAACCGCCGGCACTTCCGCGAGCTGCTGACGAAATCGGAGGAAGGCATAGCATCGAACATTCTCGCCGACCGGTTGCGGCGGCTCGTCGACAAAGGGCTGATCAGCAGGCAGGATGATCCGAGCCACAAGCAGAAGGCCATCTACAGCCTGACGGAGATGGGCATTTGGCTCGTGCCCGTCTTCGCGGCGATGGGAAGCTGGGGGCGAAAATTCCTGCCGGTCACGGAGGAGCTCAGCATCCGCGCGGAACTGCTGGAGGACGGCGGCCCGGCGCTCTGGGACGCCTTCATGAGCGAACTGCGCGCGCTCCACCTCGGCGCGCCGTCGCCCGAACGCTCGGTGTTCGCCGAGTTGCAGGCGGCCTATGAGGCCGCAGTGCTGCGCAACCGCATGTCAAAGGCGGTCTGACAGCCGAATGCCGCGACCATGCGGGGCCGGTGATGCGGCGGTATCACTGCTGCTGACGGCCGGACCGCGCGGCAATGTCCAGTTGCGACTGGAGCGTATTGAGAAACGCCAGCATGCGCCTGAGTTCGTCCCGGCTGTCTTGCAGCAACGAGAGCGCCTCCGCGGGCTCAATGGCGCGCTCGGACTTCGGCCTTGCCGCAAGGGAGACCCCTCGAAGCGACATGCGCAGGGTCTGGGGATCGAGTTTGATCATCGGCGTCTCCCTGTGGAATGGCAATATCTCGCCAGGCCCAACAAAGCCGCCCATGGTAAACGAAACCTGAATTTCGGGAAGCATCCGATGGAATGCGTCCGTATGTGGATAGCCCTGCGGAATCCGGATGGACGCATGGGCTGGCCGCGACCGCCGGTCGCCGGCCAGGCCCTCATTCCTTGCGGAAGATCACGCTCGCCGCCCATCCGGTCAGCAACGCCAGCGCCACCGAGAAGAGACCGTAGGAAAGCGGATTGTCAAAGGCGGCATTGGAGATCATCTGCTCGATGCCCGTCTTCACGACACGCAGCGGCAGCGCCTTTTCGCTGACGAACATCCCGTCGCGGAAGAGATGCGCCCGGACCACATGGGTTCCGTTCGGAACGCTGGCCGGCAGCTTGACGGTCGCGCGGAAGAGACTTGCGCTGATGAACCGTACGCCGCCCGGGTCGCGCTGGAAATAGCCGCCGTTCTCCTTGATCCGGCGAAACGCCTCGCGGAATTCCGACAGATTGCTGCCGTCTCCGACGAAGCCGACGGGACTGAGGCGGATATGCTCGATGCCGATGCCGACGCTGTTCAGCGTGGACGTATCGGTGATGTTCTCGACGTCCCGCGTGCTGGAAAGCGAGTAGGACTGCGGCACGAGTTCGAAGGTCATTGAGCGCCGGTTGACCCAGATGCCGAGAACCCGCTCCTTCTTGCGCACCGTCGCATTGGTCTTCGGCCCCTCCAGCGTGACGACGATGTCGTATTTGCGCTGGGCGAGCAGCGAGGGATCGTATCCTTCGATCGCGCCGAAGATCGTAAGGTCGGCACCGCGGAAATCGGAGGTGATGGCGATCTCGTCGGTGGAAATGCCGATCTCCATGCGCTCCGGGAACTGCGGCGCCGGATCCTCCTGCGCCGCGGCAACTGCCGGCACCAGCACGAGGAAGAACCAAAGCAGGCGGCGCGCCACGGCGGTCATCGATAGACCTCCTCGGTGACGACGGAGTGGATGTCGCGCGGTGTCACGACGAGATCGATCGCCAGGCGGATACCGACGGCGAGCACCAGGAGTGCGAGCAGGGCGCGCAGCTGTTCGCCGCGCAGCCGCTGGCCGACGCGCACGCCGTATTGCGCGCCGATGACCCCCGCGACCATCAGGATGAAGGCCAGCACGATATCGACCGCATAGTTCGTCGTCGCCTGCACCACGGTGGTGAATGCCGTGACGAAGATGATCTGGAAGAGCGACGTGCCGACGACCACGTTGGTCGGGATGCGCAGCAGGTAGATCATCGCCGGAACCATGATGAAGCCGCCGCCGACGCCCATGATCGAGGTCAGCATGCCGATCAGGAAGCCGAGCACGACGAGCGGAATGACGCTCAGGTAGATCTTCGACTTCTTGAAGCGCATCTTGAGCGGCAGGCCGTGCACCCAGCTGTGCTGGCCGGGACGGCGCAGCGTCACCGTCTCGTTGCGCGCCGCGCGCCGCAGCGCGTTGACGCTTTCCCACAGCATGAGGCACCCGACGACACTGAGGAGCAGCACATAGAGCAGCGAGATCACGAGATCGAGCTGGCCGAGACGCCGCAGCAGCGAGAACAGCCACACGCCCACCGAGGCGCCGAGAATACCCCCGACCAGCAGGACCGCGCCGAGCTTCATGTCGAGCGTGCCGCGGCGGAAATGGGTGATCGCTCCCGAGATCGACGAGGCGACGACCTGGTTGGCACCGGTCGCCACCGCCACGACCGGCGGAATGTTGTAGAAGATGAGGAGCGGCGTGATGAGGAAGCCACCGCCGACACCGAACATGCCGGACAGGAAACCGACCGCCGCGCCCATGCCGAGGATGATGAAGATGTTCACCGACAGCTCTGCAATGGGCAGATAGACAGTCACGACGAAACCCCAATAGGCAAGCGTATATGCAGCCGGGAAACCCTGACGGCGAGGCATTCTCTCCGTCGAACCCGGAGACCACGCCGTCAATCGGACGTGCTGCATCAAGCAAGGGACCAGCGCCTGGACGCTTGCTTGTCGCAACGATTTCCGCGCGCCGCGACGAGGGACGCGCTACGCCCGTATCATCTTGGTTCGACTTGTGGTTTTTCTGTGAACCGTCA
>NZ_JAKGBU010000073.1:0-15615 GCF_021555155.1 Rhizobium alarense | reverse complement strand
GGGCGGGAATTCCCGCCCTCGACCCGGCACGGGGCGTGATGCCCGCTACTTGTTGCGCTTCAGCAACTCCGTCACCAGCGCATCGTCGATCTTGCCGGTCTCGGCTTGTCCGACGGACTTCTGGAAGGCCTTGATGGCGGCAACGGTCTTGCGGCCCATCTGACCGTCCGGCGTGCCGGCATTGAAGCCGTTGTTGTTGAGGATCGCCTGGATGTTGCGGATCGCCCGCGCCATGTCGACGGTCGCCGTCTTCGTGCCCTTGCCCGCCCATTCGTCGGGAAGGTCGACGGTGTTCGCCTTGTCGTCGAGCGGCAGCGGCTTCCACAGATCGAATTTGGCCTTGGCGCTCGTCAGTTGCTCCGGCCGCATGGCGTTTGCCACCTCGTCGCGTTTCGCCGCCGCATCCCGGTCGCCTTCGCGGGCCGCGACCGCGAACCACTTGTAGGACTCTTCCAGGTCCTGCGGCACGCCGTTGCCGCGCGCATAAAGGATCGCGAGATTGAACTGGCTGTCGCGCACGCCGAGATCGGCGGCCTTCTGGAACCAGGTCGCCGCTTCCTTGAAATCCGCAGCCGAACCGCCGCCGCCGGTCGCCAGCAGGACGGCGAGATTGTGCATGGCGCTCGCATTGCCCTGGTCGGCCGCAAGCCGGTAGAGCTCACGCGCCCTGGCGAGATCGCGCTCGACGCCCTGGCCCTTCTCGTAGAGGTTCGCCAGACGGTACTGCGCAGGCGCAAAGCCGCGGTCGGCGGAAAGCTGGTACCACTTCAACGCCTCGCCCATGTCGGTCGTCACGCCACGGCCGTCGGTATAACGCGCGCCGACCTCGAAGAGCGCCAGGCTGTCGCCCTCGGAGGCGGCCTTGGCGAGCGAGGGCGGTGTGATTGCTTCGGGGACGGCGATCGTCGCCGCCGTTTCCGGCGGCTTCGCCTCGCCGGCAACCGGCTCGAGGCTTTGCGTCCCGTCCGCCGTCGGCAGCGCCTCTTCTTCCGTCGCAAGAGCCGCATCGGCGCCCGTCGCAGGCAGCGGTTCGAAGCCGCCGGTTGCGGCGCCGGCGTCGTCGGCCGGGCTCGTCATCTGCGACTGGCCGCTGTCAGGCGCTTCGGCTGCGATCCGGTTCGTGTCGCCGTCTGCAAGCGGCACCGCATCATCCGCCGCGACGTCCGCCGGCTTTTCTGCAGTCACCGCATCCGGGGTGGCGTCCAGCACCTTGCTGTCGGCCGCATCGTCCTGCGCCGTCGCCGGCACTTCGGCGACATTCGCGGTCGCCGGCACCGATTCGCCGGTCAGCGTGCTCTCGGCCGGATCGGCCGCGGTCTGCTCGACGGCGGCCGGCGCCGGCGCCTTGTCGCCACGCACCATCGTGTTGACGAGCGGATAGGACATGATCGCGAGCAGCACGGCGCCGACGGCAAGCAGGATCGGGCGACGGTGGCGGCCGAGCGCGGAGCCGCCCGTGGAGCCCTTGGCATCCTTCCCCTTCGCGACGCTCCTTTTCTGCGGAGCGACCTTGGACAGCGTGTCGGATTCCTCCGCTGCCATGCGGGCGGCACGGCGCGCGGCGGCGATGAAGTCTGTCTTGTCGCCTTCGACCGGGGCGCCCGAGAAGTTGGACGTCTGCTGGCTGGCCCGGACACGCTCTAGGATCTTGCGCACGTCCGGCCCGCCCGAGCCCGGTTCCAGCAGCTCGTTCGCCACTTCCGGCGCAAGTTCGTCGCCCGGATCGAGCGAGGGTGCCGGGTCGACCTGCTGACGGACGGACGGCGCCGTTTCGTCCTTGCGGCCCGGTGCGAAACGCCGGGCGAGGCCCGCGATAAGGCTCTTCTTCGCCGGACGGTCCTTTTCAGCGGAAGTGGCCTTTGCGGCCTCCGCCGCCAGGTCCGCGGCGGCGGCGATCTCCGGCTCGTCCTGGACCTCCATCGGCTCGACGACCGGCGCGGTCGCGAAGCTCATCGGCGCCTCGCGCACCGGCTCCGCAGTGCCCCCGCCAAAGTCGTCGTCCTCGAAGGGATCTTCGGTGACGTCGAAGGACGGAGCGTCGGCGCGCGGCATGGCGGGTGCCGTTTCGCGTCGGCGCGACACCGGCGCCTCGCGCGGCTGGTCGAGTTCCTCAAGCCGGCCCGCGATCTGCACCAGCGTCTCGTGCAGCGCGTCGAAGGTGCGCGCGGTACGCTCCTCGCTGGAGCGCGTCAGATCCTCGAGCACCCGCAGATCGTCGGCGAGCGCCGAGATCGCGGCCATGTCCGGCGACGATCCCGGCTGGCCCATGCCGTTGCGCTGATAAGCCTCCATCACCGCTTCGGCGGCCTGGCGGGCCGCCTCGATGACATATTCGTCATTTGTCGCCATGTATTCCTCGATCGAGGCCATGCGACGGTCGAGGTCGACGGGAAGAGCCGACGGCTCCATGAGGGCTGCCGCCTGCGGCTGGCTGATCAGCGTCGACAGATGGGCGATCTGCGCCTCGAGGCCGCGCAGCGCCTCGTTGTCCTCGGCCGGGGCCGTGCCGGTGCGGTCAAGGCGGTCGGCGATCGCGAGCAGCCGGTCCTCGATCGAGGCGAGGCCGTGCGTCGGAAAGGGCGAAGCGGCCGGCACGTCCAGCTCGTCGATGCGGCGGGCGAGATAGTCGAGCCGTTCCGCGAGCACGTCGCTGACGGCGCCCTGGTCGAGGGCGTCGATCTTGCGCGAAATGTCGGACAGGTAGCCGGTGAGGTCCGGCCCCGCTGCCGGAGACTGGTGAACCTCGGCGAGGAAGCGCGACAGCTGGTCGAGCCTCTCCTCGAGCCGGAGCACGGCCTCCTCGTTGGCGATTTCCTCGACGCGCGCCGCCAGCGCCTCGATCCGCGTGGCGACACCCTGTTCGGGCAACGGACGATGGGCGATGGTGTCGACCTGCGAGGCGAGGTCGGCAATGCGGTTCTCGAGCCGCTGCACGACGGCGAGATCGGCGGCGCCGGCCTGGACGCGGCCGCTGGCGGCGATCGCGCGGCTGATTTCGTCGAGACGGGCGTCGAGCCCTTCGAACTGCGAAACGAGGCGGCGGTCGTCGGGCTGCTGCACGCTACGGCCGAGCGTCTCGACGGCCTGCGCCATCATCTGCAGCTTGCTCTCGAGGTCGCGGATCGCCGGTGTCGCGCTGACAGTGCTGATCTGCGCCTTGAGCTCATCCAGCCGGTAGGCAAGCGCCACGAGTTCGTCGTCACGCCCCACGTCGAAGGCTTCGAGCTTGCGCTCCACGCCGTTCCAGCGGTCCTCCATGCGGCGGACGGAGTCCTCGCGCGCCAGGCCGTCGAGCACGGAACGGAGTTCGTCGAACTCGACGCGCAGGCTCTCCGCCTCCGGCGTCGCCGACTGCCGGCCGAGCTGCTGGATGCTGGCGGCAAGGCGCTGCAGGTCGTCGCGCATGTCCTCGCCGTGGCCGCGGCTTTCGGCCACCTGACGGATGCCGCGCATTTCGGCCCGCAGCGCATTCATCTCGCGCTCGAGGCCTTCCGACATGTCGCGCTTCAGCTCCAGGCGCAGGTTCACCAGTGCCTGGGCGATATCCTTCATCGCACTATTTGGCATCGCGGTGTCGGGCTGCGCGACGGCCGGCTGGTAGGCCTGCTGCGCCTGGCGGCTTGCCGCGTCGTGGTCCTGCGAGGCCGAACGGCGCTCGAAGCGGGACGGTGTGCGCTCGCGGCCCGCCTCGAGCGCGCGCTGGCGTTGCATGATCTCGGTGACGGGATCCTCGCGCAGCGGCGCCTGGCGCGGCGTCTCGTAGCGGCCGGTTTCCGGTCGGGCGAAGCGCTCTTCCATGCCCCGGCCGCGCGCGGTGTCGCGGCCGCCCGACATCAGTCCCTCGATCCGCGCCTCCAGCCCCTCGATGGTGCGGTTCAGCGCATCGAGCGACGACCTTTCGCCCTGGCGTGGAGGAATTGCTCGCGATCCGTTCATCTTTTTCGCCTTGGTTGGCGGCCTTCCGGCCGCCGGGTGAACCTTGCGTCGCCGCGGCCAAGGGCCAGCGCCGCGTCATTCAACGTGTACCGGGCAGATCGGGAATTCCATTCGCGCCCGGCAGTCTCGTCCCCATGCGCTCGTCCGGCAACGTCTAACAGCGTCGACTTTTCCGGACCTGTCGCATGGTCGGCAGGCAGAATACGAATGACCGACTCTTAAATCGCGACCTGCCCGTCAGCGTCACATTTCACGAAACGTGGTAAACAAGCGGTTAATCGGCACCGTATTTTTTTAACGATTTGCTCATAGACTGCCGGACGGGGCGGAGAGGAGCCGCCGGGAGGGTCTTTCCGTACATTCATCCTGCCTGCCGGGCAGCGGACCGGCCGCGAAAAATGTCGTCGGCTGAATTTTGACGTTTACGCAAACGTCAAAGTTTTATAATATCCGTCGAAAGACCGGACGATCGTCCGAGGGACATGGCGAGGAACCCGACAATGCCCATCTACAAAGCCCCCGTGAATGACACGCTGTTCGTCCTCAACGACGTGCTCGGTCTCGAGCGCTTCAACAACCTGCCGGGCTTTGCCGACGCAACGCCGGACATGATCGAAGCGATCGCCGGCGAGGCGGCGAAGGTGGCCGAGGAAGTCCTGTTCCCGCTCAACCTGCCGGGCGACCAGGAAGGCTGCAAGCGCCGCGACGACGGATCGGTCACGGTGCCGAAGGGCTTCAAGGAGGCCTACGACGCCTATTGCCAGGGCGGCTGGATCGGCCTTGCCGTACCGGAGGAGTTCGGCGGCCAGGGCCTGCCCTACACGCTGCACGCCGCCGTCGGCGAATACATGTCGTCGGCCAACATGGCGCTGATGATGTATCCGGGCCTCACCCAGGGCGCGATCGCCGCGATCCTCGTGCATGGCTCGGACGAGCAGAAGGCAACCTACCTGCCGAAGATGATCGAGGGCTCCTGGTCGGGCACCATGAATCTCACCGAGCCCCATTGCGGCACCGACCTCGGCCTGCTGCGCACCAAAGCGGTGCCGAACGGCGACGGCTCCTACAAGATTTCCGGCCAGAAGATCTTCATCTCCGCCGGCGAGCACGGCATGACAGACAATATCGTGCATCTGGTGCTCGCCCGCATCGAGGGTGCGCCGGAAGGCACGAAGGGCATCTCGCTCTTCATCGTGCCGAAGGTCCTCGTCAACGAGGACGGCACGCCCGGCGCGAAGAACGGCGTGTCCTGCGGCGCGATCGAACACAAGATGGGCATCCACGGCAACGCCACCTGTGTCATGAATTACGACGCGGCGACCGGCTACCTCATCGGCGCCGAGAACAAGGGTCTCAACGCCATGTTCGTGATGATGAACGAGGCGCGCCTCGGCGTCGGCCTGCAGGGGCTTTCGGTCGCCGAGGTCGCCTATCAGAATGCCGTCGCCTATGCCCGCGAGCGGATCCAGGGCCGTTCGCTCTCCGGCGCGAAGGCACCGGACAAGAAGGCCGACCCGCTCATCGTGCATCCGGACATTCGCCGCGCGCTGATGACCATCAAGGCCTGGAACGAGGGCGGCCGCGCCTTCCTGCTCTGGACGGCGCTGAAGTCCGACATCGCGCACCGCGCCGTCGACGAGAAGGAGAAGCAGGCAGCCGACGACATCCTCGGCCTCGTCACGCCGATCCTCAAGGGTGTCCTGACCGACAAGGGCTTCGACCATGCCGTCATGGCCCAGCAGGTCTTCGGCGGCCACGGCTATATCGAAGAGCACGGCATGAGCCAGTATGTGCGCGATGCACGCATCGCCATGATCTACGAGGGTGCCAACGGCATCCAGGCGCTCGATCTCGTCGGCCGCAAGCTCGGCATGAACGGTGGTCGCGCCGTCATGGCGCTCTTCAAGGAGATCGGCGATTTCTGCGAGGAGAACCGCGGCGACGAAAGCCTCTCCTTCTTTACCAAGCATCTGAAGAAGGGCTTGAACGACGTGCAGGCCGCGACCATGTGGTTCATGCAGAATGCGATCGCCAAGCCCGACAATGCCGGCGCCGGATCGACCGACTACATGCACCTCTTCGGCCTCGTCGTCGTCGGCTACATGTGGGCGAAGATGGCGAAGGCCGCCAACGAGGGACTTGCCGCCGGCGGCGAACGCGAGGACTTCCTCAAGGCCAAGCTTGTCACCGCAAAATTCTACATGGAGCGCATCATGCCGGAAACGGCCGTCCGCAAGACCCGCATCGAGGCCGGCGCCGACACGATGATGGAACTGGCGGCGGAGGCATTCTAGTCTCGATAATTGCTTGGCCCATCGCGATATTTGACGGCGCGTTTGTGCCGCTAGGGAGAAGAGAACAATGACCGACGTCTACATCTATGACCATGTGCGCACGCCGCGCGGGCGCGGCAAGAAGGACGGCTCGCTGCACGAAGTGCCGTCCGTCCGCCTCGCCGCCAAGGTGCTGGAGGCGGTGCGCGACCGCAACGGGCTCGATACGGCCAAGGTCGACGACATCATCATGGGCTGCGTCGACCCGGTGATGGACGCGGGTTCGGTGATCCCCAAGGCCGCCGCCTTCGAGGCCGGCTATTCGACCAGGGCGCCCGGCATTCAGTTGTCACGCTTCTGCGCGTCCGGCCTCGACGCCGTGAATCTTGGCGCGGCGAAGATCGCTCAGGGCGCCGACGACATCGTGATCGCCGGCGGTGTCGAGTCGATGTCCCGCGTCGGCCTCGGCATGTCGGGCGGCTCATGGTTCATGGACCCGTCGGTCAACTTCCCGGCCTATTTCATGCCGCAGGGCGTCTCGGCCGACCTGATCGCCACCAAATACGGCTTTTCCCGCGACGACGTCGACGCCTATGCCGTCGAGAGCCAGAAGCGCGCCGCGCACGCCTGGGAGAACGGTTATTTCAAGAAGTCCGTCGTGCCGGTGAAGGATATCAACGGCCTGACCATCCTCGCCCATGACGAGCACATGCGGCCGGGCACCGACATGCAGGCGCTGGCCTCGCTCAATCCCTCCTTCCAGATGCCCGGCGAGATGGGCGGCTTCGAAGCCGTCGCCATCCAGGCGCATCCGGAAATCGAGGGCATCAATTACGTGCACCATGCCGGCAATTCGTCCGGCATCGTCGACGGCGCCGCCGCCGTGCTGCTCGGCTCGAAGGAGGGCGGCAACATCCTCGGCACGAAGGCACGCGGCCGTATCAAGGCCTTTGCCAATATCGGCTCCGATCCGGCGCTGATGCTGACCGGCCCGGTCGACGTCACGGAAAAACTGCTCGCCCGCAGCGGTATGGCGCTTTCCGACATCGATCTTTTCGAGCTCAACGAAGCCTTCGCAGCCGTGGTTCTGCGCTACTGCCAAGCTTTCGACATCCCGCACGACCGGATCAACGTCAACGGCGGCGCCATCGCCATGGGCCATCCGCTCGGCGCGACCGGCGCGATGATCCTCGGCACCGTGCTCGACGAGCTGGAGCGCCGCGACCTGAACACCGCCCTCGTCACGCTCTGCATCGGCGCCGGCATGGGCACCGCGACGATCATCGAACGCGTCTGATTTCGGGAGGACGACATGAGCTACACGAACTTCACCATCGAGACCGACGCCGACGGCATAACGCTCGTCACCTGGGACATGCCCGGCAAGTCGATGAACGTCTTCACCGTCGAAGTGATGGACGAACTCGACCGGATCATCGACCAGGTCGTCGCCGACAGCGCCACCAAGGGCGTCGTCATCACCTCCGGCAAATCCTCGTTTTCCGGCGGCGCCGATCTCTCCATGATCAAGGCGAGCTTCGATCTCTTGAAGGATGCGCAGGCCAGGGATCCGGCCACCGCCGTCGAAAAGCTCTTCGAAGCCACCGGCCGCATGACCTGGCTGTTCCGCAAGCTGGAAACCTGCGGCAAACCCTGGGTCTCCGCCATCAACGGCACCTGCATGGGCGGCGCCTTCGAGATGTCGCTCGCCTGCCACGGCCGCGTCGCCTCGAACGCCAAGTCCGTCAAGATCGCCCTGCCGGAAGTCAAGGTCGGCATCTTCCCCGGCGCCGGCGGCACCCAGCGCGTGCCGCGCCTTGCCAATGCACAGGACGCACTGCAGATGATGACCACCGGCTCGTCGCTGACCGGCGCGCGCGCCAAGGCGATGAACCTCGTGCATCAGGTCGTCGCCCCGGAGGAGCTGATCCCGGCGGCGAAGAAGATGATCCTCGACGGCCTGAAGCCGGTTCAGCCCTGGGACGAGAAGGGCTTCAAGGCGCCGGGCGGCGGCATCTGGACGCCCGCCTCGGCCCAGCTCTGGCCGGCAGCCCCCGCGATCCTCCGCCGCGAGACCGCCGGCAACTATCCGGGCGCACTCGCCATCCTCAAATGTGTCTATGAGGGCCTGCAGGTGCCGTTCGAGACGGGGCTGAAGATCGAGCAGCGCTACTTCACGCATATCCTGCAGACGACCGAAGCCTTCTCGATGATCCGGTCGCTGTTCGTCTCCATGCAGGAACTCGGCAAGGGCGCGCGCCGCCCGGCCGGCGTAGAAAAGTCGGAGTTCAGGAAGGTCGCCGTCGTCGGCGCCGGCTTCATGGGCGCCTCGATCGCCTATGTGACGGCTGCGGCCGGCATTCCCGTGGTCCTCATCGACCGCGACCAGGAGGCCGCCGACAAGGGCAAGGCCCATTGCGAAAGCCTCGTCACGGGCGCTGTCGGCAAGGGCCGGATGTCGAAGGAGGACGGCGAAAAGCTGCTCGCCCTCATCACCCCGACGCCGGACTATGCGGCGCTCGCCGACGCCGATCTCGTCATCGAGGCCGTCTTCGAGGACCGCACGGTCAAGAAGGAGGTCACCGAGAAAATCGAGGCGGTGCTTCGCGAGGAGGCAATCTTCGCCTCCAACACCTCCACGCTGCCGATCACCGGCCTTGCCAAGAACTCCAAGCGCCCCGGCCAGTTCATCGGCATCCACTTCTTCTCACCGGTCGAGAAGATGATGCTGGTGGAAGTGATCCTCGGCAAGGAGACGGGCGACAGGGCACTTGCCACCGCGCTCGACTATGTCGCCGCCATCAAGAAGACGCCGATCGTCGTCAACGACACGCGCGGCTTCTACGTCAACCGCTGCGTCTTCCGCTACATGGCGGAGTCCTACGACATGCTGATCGAGGGCGTGCCGGCGGCGATGATCGAGAATGCCGCCAAGATGGCCGGCATGCCGGTCGGTCCGCTGTCGCTCAACGACGAGGTCGCCGTCGATCTCTCCTACAAGATCTTCAAGGCCTCGATCGCCGATCTCGGTCCGCAGTCGGTCGATCCGCGCCACATGGACCTGGTGACGAAGCTGGTGGAAGGCGAAGGGCGCCTTGGCCGCAAGGCCGGCAAGGGCTTCTACGACTATCCGCCGAAGCCCCAGAAGAAGAAGCTGTGGCCGGGCCTGAAGGACCTCCACCCGCAGCAGAAGCCCGAGGATGTGGACGTGACGGTGCTGAAGGAACGCCTGCTCGTCACCATCGCGCTCGAAGCCGCCCGCACCATGGAAGAGGGCATCGTCACCGATCCGCGCGAGGCCGATGTCGGCTCCATCCTCGGCTTCGGCTTCGCGCCCTATACCGGCGGCACGCTCTCCTACATCGACGGCATGGGTGTGAAAAACTTTGTCGCGCTGTGCGAAAAGCTTGCCGCCAGATACGGCAGCCACTTCCGGCCGACGGCCCTCCTGAAGGAGATGGCCGCCAGGGGCGAGACCTTCTACGGACGGTTCGATCCCTACGGGAAACGGCAGGCCGCCTGACCGGCCCGGCAGACATCGAAAGGGCGGCGGCGAGCCGCCCTTGTTCGTTCGGCGACGCGACAGAATAAAACCCCGGCTCCTCGAAAAGGAATTCGCAGACAGCCGGCGAAATCCCGCATTCCCGGGCGCTTTCACGAGAAAATTCCAGAAAAATTCCGGCCAGCCATTGCGTTTTTCAAAATAAACTTTATATACAGCCTATCGAAAACTGCTTGCGACCTTTGTCTTCGAGCCACTAAGCTCCGTCAGATTTCCTCTCAAGATCGATCATACCGGACAATATATCGTCCGATTACACTAGCGATGAAAGGAAATCGTTATGAATTCAGGTACCGTAAAGTGGTTCAACAGCACCAAGGGTTTCGGCTTCATTCAGCCTGACGATGGCGCAACGGACGTGTTCGTTCACATTTCGGCCGTCGAACGCGCGGGCCTCGGCTCGCTGGCGGAAGGCCAGAAGGTCAGCTACGAAATCGTCCGCGACCGCAAGTCCGGCAAGAGCTCGGCCGACAACCTGCGCGCAGCGTGAATTGTCGTTCCTCTTCGCTGACCACGGATGTACTGGCAGCAAGAGTTGAATGACGGGAAGAGGTCGGGGTAACGCCCGGCCTTTTTGTTTCCATCACCATGCGGAACACCCTTGGGAGGGCGCCATGAGCCGGGCAGGCTATGTGATCGGCGACACGGTCGTTCTGAAGTCCGGGCTCTCCCGCTCCGCAGGCGACGAGAGGACATGCCGGATCGTCGGCATCCTGCCGGCCGATCACGGCGAGGCCCAGTATCGGGTGCGTGTCGGCAACGAGACATATGAGCGGCGCATCGTCCAAAGCGACATCGACGCTGCCGAAACGGCGGCACCCGCACCGGAAAGAATGTCGTCCGAGACGCGCCGGCCCGAGCCTTGGCTCAAGCCGCTGACCACGCGGGCGGACAGATAGTCCGCCCCGTTCCGACCCACTCCAGAACACGGCACCGCCGTATGCGAAAGGATATCCATTGCAGGTTCTCGTCAGAGACAACAATGTCGACCAGGCGCTCCGCGTCCTGAAGAAGAAGATGCAGCGCGAAGGTCTGTTCCGTGAGATGAAGGCGCGCAGCGCCTATGAGAAGCCCTCCGAGAAGCGGACCCGCGAAAAGGCCGAGGCCGTGCGCCGGCAGCGCAAGCTCGCCCGCAAGAAGCTGCAGCGCGAGGGTTTGTTGCCCGCACCGAAGAAGGTGGTTCGGCCGCGCTGAACGGGTGCCGGTTTCCGGCTGCCTCAGGTCCTTGCAGCGGGGCGGCGGCTTCGCCCCCCTGCGCCATGTCCAACCTGCTGAACGAAGGGAGAAGCCATGACCGCCACCAAGGACGCATTCTTCAACCCCGTCAAACTCTCGGCCCGTGACAAGGCGTCGGCGACCGACCACACCGCGCGTGCCATCATCGCCGCGGAGGCCGCGGCCCGCGAGAAGAAGACGATGAAGCTCAAGGCCCTGCGTCTCGAGCAGCCGCCGGCCGAAGAGCCCGTCCGGCCACGCAAGGGCGGCAAACGCACCACGCCGGGCGGCGGCGCCTGACGGCTGCCAGGCCGCGCCTGCGTCGAGCGAACGCCCTTTCGACGGCTGCCGGAGCTGTCCGGCCTGTTGCGGGTCCATCGCCCGGACGGGATTTCTGTGCCCGCCGCATGCGGCCCGCTTCCGCCGCACGCCGGACCAATCCCCCGCCCGCTCCCTCTGCCGCAACGCCGCGCAGCGCCCCCGGCGCCGGCAGTCGCGGCGGCCGCAGGCGCCCTGCGGCGCCTCCAGCAGCTCCGCCGCGCATATCATGATCTTGCGGTCGTCCTCGGTCATGGCGGGCATCGTCGTCTCCTCGGGGTTGGGGGCGTCCGCTCCGCGGCGCCGGCGGGCATGTCCGGCCTGCGGCGCAGCCGCTTCGCCCACGCCCGCCGCCGCGCCGTGGTTTTGCGAAACTTTTGGACGGGGCGCCGCAAGCTGCCTCGTAAAGTAATTTTATATGGCCCCTTGCGGCGCCCCGTTCGGCGGTTTGTGCCCGGACTTCGGTCGCTCTGCGAAAGCCGGGGCCGGTGGGTGTTCGCCGTCGGTTTCCGGTTGCCCGGCGGACGATGCCGACGCACCTCCGGTGCCCGGCCCCCTTGTGTGCCACACAGGCACGCCCGGCGCCGCGGTGGGGGAAAAAACGGCAGGCCCGGTCCGACGCCCCGCCGCCTTCCCCCGTGCACCGGAGGGAGACCAGTTTCCACGGACCCGGTGTGTGGGACTTCGCGTCTCATTCCCACGCCCCGCGCCGACCCCGCCTCGCCGCAACGCCTTGCGGTGTATCCGTGGACGGGATGGGACGATTGTAGGCACAGGTTCGGAGGGCGGGGAAAACGGGGATGGCGGGGCGTGAGCCGCGCGTTTCTTCTCCCTGGAGGAAGAAGAAACGATTTCAATATCTTAGCGCAAGCCAAGTGTTGGAAATCGCAGATGAGGGGGCGGCGGCCCCGCTTGTGTCGACCGTCGCCGTCCCCCTCACCAACAAAATCTGAGGTTTAGCCTTCGGCTAAGCCCTCGATTTTGTATCCTCTCCCTCGTTGGGGAGAGGAAACGGCGGGCGTCGTGGGTCTAGGGGCGACGGAAGCGGGCGATGGCGCCGCGCTCGATGGCGGCGCAGGTGAGCTTGTCCAGGCCGAGACGGTCGCGCAGCATCTGCAAGAGCCGGATTTCCTCGTTGCGGATGCGGTGGTCGGCCGCGGCAACCTCTACGGCAAGCGCATAGGCGGTGTCGGCGAGGTGCGGCGGCACGGCCTCGCGGATCACTTCCAGGGCGATATCGAGCCCCTCCGGCCCGTCGATGAGGGCCGTGCATTCCTGCGAGACGTGCAGCAGGTGCGCGTCGTCGAAACCTTCGAAGACGGGCAGGAAGCGGACCAGCCGGCCGATCCGTTCCAGTTCGCGGTCCGTCATCGCCGAATCGACGGCGGACATCATGACCATGACATAGACGAGGGCATCCTGGTGGCCGAGCTGATGGGACATGGGATCCTTTCAAGGGGCAGCGGGTATCAACACGGGCGATGCGCGTCCCGGCCGCTTCCGCCGGATTTCGGCCAGCATCCCCGGACGGCCTGCCGCCGGACCGCCGCCTGCAGCCGGCCCGCGGCAAGGGGACGGGCAACGAACCGTTATGCCCTGAGCGAGGCCCCCCACAGCTATTGGCCATCGGGCCCGAAGCCGTCAAGGGCGGCGCCGGAGCCGAGCGGATTGTCGTGACGGATCGTCGGGCGGCTGCGGCTCTTCAGGCGCGGCCGCGGATCGGGCCCGAAGAGGCCGCGCTTTTCCGCCTGCGCCGTCTCCATCAGCGCCTGCCGCGCCGCGTTTTCCGCCCCCTCCTCCGCCTCCGCCCAGCCGTTCTCGAGCAGCCAGCCGACGAGATCGACGCCGGCCGACGAGCAGGACGCCCGGATCGTGCCGGTCCATTGCGCGCCGTCGACGGTGCAATCGACCGTGCGGCCGCGCAGGAAGGTCGCAAGGGCGGTGCGCGCCATGCGGCCGCAGGGCCAGCGCCGGTCCGTCGTGCACTGCCGGTCGATCGGAAGCGGCTTCACGCCCTCAAGATCGAGGAGCCTGCCGGAGAAACCCAGCCGCGACGCGGTCATGACCATCGGCCGCGCGAGCGCCGTGCGGGGCCGCTCATCCGCAGCCAGCGCCGCCTCCGCGTCTTGCCGTGCGCTCTCCTCCGGCGCCGCGCCGCCGACCTCCGGCAGCGGCGCGCGCTCGACCGTCACGGGCTCGCCGATCGCGTCCTCCGGTTCCGCCGGCGCCCCGGCGGCGGGATCGATGGGAATATCCTCCTCCATCCCCGCCTCCGGGACCGCCTCGGTTTCGGGCACCTCCAGGGCGAACTCGGTGCCGGCCTCCCGCCCGCGGATCGCGGCGGCGCCGGCAAGCACGATCGCGGCCGTCAGGACGAGGCAGACAACGGCACCGGCCGCCGCCTTCAGCCGACCGGTCGTTCCCGGAACGATCGGAAACGCCGCCATCTACTGGCTCGCCCAGATGATGCGGGCAATCCACTCGATGTCGCCGATGTCGAACGACCGGTTCGCGTGCTCCGGGTTGAGGGAAAGGAGCTCGATCGAGCGCGGCGACTGGCGGTGCAGCACCTTGGCCATGACCTCGCCCTCGCGCGTCTTGACCACGACGCGGTCGCCGCGGCGCACCTGCGCGCCCGGCTCGACGATCAGCACGTCGCCGTCGCGGTAAAGCGGCATCATGCTGTCGCCCTGCACTTCCAGGGCGTAGACGCCGGGCTTGCGGTCCGGCGAGGCCGGGAATTCCACGACGTCCCAGCCCTGGCCGGCCGGAAAGCCGCCGTCATCGAAGAAGCCGCCGGCGCCGGCCTGGGCGAAACCGAGCAGCGGGATCGTGCCCGTCTGCGGCGGAAAGGCGCCCTGCGGCAGGCCACCCGCACGCTCCGGCGCCTGCAGGGCGATGAACTCGTCGATCGTCGCACCGGTCGCGTCCAGCACCTTGGCGATCGATTCCGTCGACGGCCAGCGCAGCCGCCCGTCAACGCCGAGGCGCTTGGACTTGTTGAAGGAGGTCGGATCAAGGCCCGCGCGGCGCGCCAGACCCGAAGGCGAAAGCCGGTGCCGCTCGGCAAGGGCGTCGATCGCCGCCCAGATCCTGTCGTGGGAAAACATCGTCACGTTTCCTGGTCATCCCGGACCGGTATCCGGTCCGATCGGTGCCCGGAGCATAGCGGAGCCGTGTGCGGGAGTAAAGCAAAAAGGAATATAATCCTCACTCCTTAGAGCGCTCGCGCCGCGCCACGACGCTCTCGCGCCAGACAGTGAAAATGCCGGCCGCGACGACGACCAGCGAGCCGACGATCATGTTGGCGCTGAGACG
Organism: Rhizobium alarense; assembly: GCF_021555155.1. Taxonomy (GTDB): domain Bacteria; phylum Pseudomonadota; class Alphaproteobacteria; order Rhizobiales; family Rhizobiaceae; genus Rhizobium_D; species Rhizobium_D alarense. The sequence goes on along the minus strand of NZ_JAKGBU010000073.1, from coordinate 993 downwards.
CTCGCCGAAGATCGTGACGCCCATGACTGCCGCCAGCACGAGCTGGAGATAGGTGAGCGGCTGGACCGCCGCGGCGTCGAGCAGATCGTAGGCCCGGATCAGGAAATAGTGGCTCGACGTGCCGGTGATGCAGAGCAGCGCCATCCAGATCCAGTCGACCGGCGCAAGCGGCGTCCAGTAGAAGGGGCCGACCAGCGTCATCGCGGCGGCACCGGCGACGCCGGTATAGAAGAAGCTCGTCGCCGCCGTGTCGACGCGGCTGACGAGCCGCGTCGCGATGACATAGAAGGAGAAGGTGGCGGCGGCGGCGAGCGGGATGAGCAGGACCGGCTCGAAGCGGCCGCCCCCGGGCCTGAGGATCAGCAGCACCCCGGCCAGGCCGACGGCGATCGCCGTCCAGCGCCGCCAGCCGACCCGTTCGCCGAGAAGCGGCATCGAGAGAAGCGCCACGAAGAGCGGCGTCGCGGCGAAGATCGCCTGCGAATGGGCAAGCCCGACGAGCGTGAAGGACGTGATGACGACGACGATCTGCGCGGCGAGGATGACGCCGCGCAGCACCTGCAGCACCGGCCGGCGGGTGCGGACCGCCGCGCGCAAGCCGCCCGGCGCGCGCGCCGCCACGGCCGTCACGAAGAGGGCGAAGGCCCAGAAGCGGATCATCGAGATGAAGACCGGCGGATAGCTGGCGCCGAGGTGCTTGGAAATGCCGTCCTGCACCGAGAAGATGACGATCGCCAGGAGGGTGAAGATATAGCCGTCGCGCTTCGCGTTCATGGTCCGGACTTATAACCCGGCGAAACGGCTTTGCACGCGTCTTTGCGCCTTCCGCGCGAAAATGGCCATGTGCCCGGATGCGGCAGGCATCCGGGCACGATATCGGCCTGTGCGGGCGGTCAGCGGCAGACGCGGACGCGCCTGATGACGAGGTCGCCCCACTTGTTGTAGCGGCGGATCTTCTTCCAGTAGCAGTGGCCGTAGCCATAGCCGTCATAG
>NZ_JAKGBU010000072.1 GCF_021555155.1 Rhizobium alarense | reverse complement strand
CACCGGCCGACGCGACCACACGCCCCCAGGGGTCGACGATCATCGAATGACCGAAGGTTTCGCGCCCGTCCTCGTGCAGGCCGGCCTGCGCGGCTGCGACGATGAAGACGCCGTTTTCGATCGCCCGGGCGCGCAGCAATGTCTCCCAGTGCGCCTCGCCTGTCTGGCGGGTGAAGGCGGCGGGAACGGAGATGATTTCCGCACCGGCCTGCGCCTGCGACTTGAACAGCTCCGGGAAACGCACATCGTAGCAGATGGCGAAGCCAAGCCGGAAGAATGGCAGGTCGACCGTCCTCGCCGTCGTGCCCGGCGTATAGGTCGCGCTTTCGCGCCAGCTTTCGCCGTTGTCGAGATCGACATCGAACATGTGGATCTTGTCGTAGTGGCAGATCCGCCTGCCGTCAGGGCCGAAAAGCAGGCCCCGGTTGGCCACCTTGCCATCGGGAAGCGCGATCGCCGTCGAGCCGACATGCAGATGGATGCCGAGCTCGGCGGCAAGTGCCGACGCCGTCGCGACGATGATGTCGTCGGCCTCGCCGCGCAGGATCGAGCGCAGGCCCTCGCGGCTGCGCTGCAGCGCGCCGGTCATTTCCGGCGTCTGGACATAGACGGCACCGCCGGCCGCCGCCTGGCGCACGAGACGTGCCATCGCCTCGGCGTTTCGCGCCGGATCGATACCGGAGCACATCTGGACGGCGGCTATGCGAGCGGTCATCTGTCTACCCTCACGCCGCGAGCAGGGGATCGAGCTTGCCGGCGCGTTCCAGCGCATGCAGGTCGTCGCAGCCGCCGACATGTGCGTCGTTGATGAAAATCTGCGGGAACGTGCTGCGGCCATTGGCGCGCTTGATCATTTCCTGGCGCAGGTCCGGCGAATAGGTCGCGTCGTGCTCCTCGAAGCTGACGCCCTTGGTCTCCAGCAGCTTCTTTGCTGCGCTGCAATAGCCGCAGAACTGACGCGTGTAGATGACGACCGAAGCCATGCCTTTCCGCTCCATCGATGATCGAAGTTTCGATCTTTTCATATAGGTCCGGGCAAGGCCCTTGCAAAGGTCAAAACGGTCACCTCGATCGTGCCTGCCCGCTTCAGCGCGCGGCTCGCCGCCGCCGCGGTCGCCCCGGTCGTATAGACGTCATCGACCAGCACCACCCTCTTGCCGAAGAGCTCCGCCCGTCCCGTTTGCGTGACGACAAAGGCGCCACGCACGTTGTCTTCGCGCGCCTTCGACCCTAGGCCCACCTGCCGGCGCGTGCGCCGGCTCCTGATGAGTGCGCCGAAAAGCGCCGGCTTGCCGGAGGCGCCGGACAGGTGACGCGCCAGCTCGGCGGCCTGGTTGAACTTGCGCCAGACAAGGCGCGAACGATGGAGCGGGACCGGGAGGACGAGGTCGGCCCCGGCAAGGGCGCCATCGGCAGCGCGCAGCATCCAGCCGGCCATCATCGGCGCGAGATCGGTCCGGTCGCGATACTTGAGGCCCTGCACCAGCGTGCGGGCGTGGCCGTCATAGAGCACCGCGGAACGCAATCGGTCGAACGGCGGCGGATTGGCGATCGCCTCGGCGCTCAGGATATGCGGGCCAAGATCATGAACGAAGGGTGTGCCGAGGATTTCGCAATAGGGGCGCTCGATGAACTGCAGCGACGACCAGCAGCCGGCGCACAGTCCGTGCGACCCCGCCAGGATGATGCCGCATCCCGCGCAGGTCGGTGGATAGACGGCATCCAGCAGCGTGTGCCGGATCCCGCCGATGCGTGCGCGCAGCCGCCCTCCGATCCCGATGGTTGCCTGCCCTTGCCCCATGCGGTTGACAATACGCGCGTCATGGCGCCAATGCGACGGAAAAGACGCGAGCATCGGATCGGGCAAGGACGTGGACGAGATCTTTGATCAGGACCTGATCACACGGAACCGGCTGCGGGCGCTGAAGGGCGCGCAGCCGGCCGATTTCCTGCTCGAGATTGCCGCGCGCGAGCTCTCCGAAAGGCTCGACGTGGTGGATCGGCGCTTCGAACGTGCCGTGGAATTGCATGGCCACACCGGTCTTGCAGCGCGTGCGCTTCTTGCAACGGGCAAGGTGGATGGCGTGCAGCGCGTCGAGGCGGATGCGCGGTTTTCGGCTGGATCCGAAGCCGTCACGGTTTCGCCGATGGAGATCGTTCCCCTCGACGAAGGCTCGGTCAACCTCGTCGTCTCGCCGCTGTCGCTGCATCTGACCAACGATACCCCCGGCGTGATGATCCAGATCCGCCGGGCGCTCAGGCCGGACGGGCTCTTTCTCGCGGCGGTTCCGGGCGCCGACACGCTGCAGGAATTGCGGGAGGTCTTGCTCGCGGCAGAGGCGGAGATGTTTGGTGGCGCCAGCCCGCGCGTCATCCCGTTCTCCGATGTGCGCGATCTCGGAGCCTTGATGCAGCGGGCCGGTTTCGCGCTGCCGGTCACGGACAAGGAGACCCATACGGTCCGCTACGACTCGCTGTTTGCGCTGATGCGGGATCTGCGCGCCATGGGCATGGCCAACCCGCTGCACGGACGGAGCCGCCGGCCGGTGACGCGCGGCTTCTTCCTGCGCGCCGCCGAACTCTACGCGGAGCGGTTCTCCGATCCGGATGGCCGGGTTCGCGCCACCTTCTCGATCATCTACCTGTCCGGCTGGGCGCCGCATGAGAGCCAGCAGAAGCCGCTAAAACCGGGCTCGGCCAAGATGCGGCTCGCCGACGCCTTGAAGCCCCGGTCCTCCTGAGACTGCCATCCGGCGGAGTTACTCTCGTGCCGGCAGCTCGCCGATGGCGTTGTCGAGGGTGATGAAGACGTTGTTGAGCGACGAACTGGTGGCGCTGAGGCCTGTTATGATGGCGACGCAGATCGCCATCGCGAGCACGCCGTATTCGACGGCCGTGGCCCCGTCCCTGCTGCGCCAGACAAACTTCCAGATCCGCATTGCACCCGCCCTCTCAATGCTTGTTTCATCGAGCCGAAGCCGGACGGCTTGCGGCGCATCTGCCTTGTCGGGCCCGGGGTTGCGACGCGCGGACCGATGCATTTCCCGACCAACCGCTTTGGTCAGCAACCGTTTCCGTAGCCATTGCCTTCAATGATGCAGACCGCGCCCGGCATCTCCTGAAGCACGCTCCGGCGCACCGTGTAGCGACGGGTCTTGCCCGTCTGCGGCACCGATCCGGTCGAGATCATGTCGAGGTTGTCGGGCGTATATGCGATCATCCGCTTGTCGCCCTTGGCGGAAAGCAGCGGCGTCAGGACCAGGGCAAGCGCGATGACCGCGGTTCCAAACAGGAGTGCAAGGTTGAGCACACCGGTCCTGCTGGCGCTGAACGTCGTCTGCTCCTTGTCCTGCACCGTCATCCAGAAATCGTCGTCACGCATACTGCTTCTCTTTCACGCACGCCTAAAGCCGTATCAGCGTCAGTATTTGAACGACGGACATAAACTTTCGATTAACGAAGTCGCCCGTTTTGTGGATCGTGCGACCGAAAGGTCACTTTTTCACAACAGGTCGCAGAGAAAGGGGATCAGCGGCTCGTCGGCAGGCGGCATCGGATAGTCGCGCAGGGTCTTCGGGCGGACCCACTTAACCGCCTGCCCTTCGCGCCCATGGGCCACGCCTTCGAAGCGCCGGCAGACATAGAGCGGCATCAGCAGGTGGAAATCATCGTAGGTGTAACTGGCGAAGGTGAGCGGCGCGAGGCAGGCGACCTTGGTGCGGATGCCGAGTTCCTCGTCGAGCTCGCGGATCAGCGTCTCCTCGGGCGTCTCGCCGGTCTCCACCTTGCCGCCGGGAAACTCCCACAGGCCGGCGAGCGACTTGCCTTCCGGCCGCTGCGCGATCAGGATGCGGCCATCGGCATCGACGAGGGCGCAGGCGGCGACCAGCAGGATGTTCCGGAGTTTCGCCCCGGTCATGGCTGAGACGCTTCACGGTAGACGTAGCGGTAGGCTTCCCCGAAGCCCGACTTGCGATAGAGCGCCACGGCAGCCGTGTTTTCCGCCTCCACCTGCACCCAGGCGCGCCGCGCGCCGCGCAATTGCGCCCAGCGCAGGCAGGCGTGCAGGATCGATGCGCCCAGTCCCTGGCCGCGAGCCTTCTCATGAACGCCGAGCTGCAGCACGCCCGCGAGGTCATTGTCCTGGACGGCAAGCGCCACGGCGGTTGCCGCGCGATCCTTCGCCTCGAAGACGAAGAAACCGGTTTCCGGCTTGATCGCGTTGACGATCTCCGTCAGGCCGGGCTTGAGGGTCGGCGGTTCGGCTGCAACGTGGATCCGTGCATCGACAAAACGTCCGACGTCGTGGCTCGGCAGATAGTCGAGCGCGTCGCCCGAATCGCCTGCCGGCAGGTCGCAGGTCATCACGATCGTCTCTCCGAGACGGCTCCAGTCGCGGGAGTCCATGTGGTCGATCAGTTGCTGCGGGGCGAGCGGCGTCTGCCGCACCAGCATCGGCCTGCCATAGTCGGCGAAGCGCTTGCGCGCCTTCTCCAGCCGGATCTCGATGTCGCGATAGTCGGAAGGGTCGAGCGGGTTGACGGAATTGAGCCGCTTCGACGGGTGGCCCGCCGTCAGCCGGATCAGCCAGCTGCCGTCATAGAGCGAAGAAGCCGCCGGCCAGGCGCGAAAGCCCACCGCCTCCAGCCGCCGCACATTCGGCAGATCGGGAGCCGGGGGCAAGTCAGGGTCCATGGCGGCAGTCTCCCGAACGATTTCCTGCGCCATCAGCTTCTGTAGTCGCCGTTGATCTCGACATATTCCTTGGTGAGGTCGCAGGTCCAGACCGACGCGCTGCCCCCGGCAAGCCCGATCTCCACGCGGATGTCGATATCTTCGTGCTTCATGACGGTGCTTGCGGCTGCCTCGGAATAGCCGGGATCGCGTTCGCCGTCGACGGCGACGCGCACGTCGCCGAACCAGATCGCGAGCCGGTCGCGGTCTGCCATCTCGCCGGACTTGCCGACGGCCATGACGATCCGGCCCCAGTTCGCGTCTTCACCGGCGACCGCCGTCTTGACGAGGGGCGAGTTTGCGATGGAAAGCGCGATGCGCTTGGCGGCCGCGTCGCTTTCCGCCCCTTCGACGGTGATCTTCACCATCTTGCGTGCGCCCTCGCCATCGCGCACGACCTGCAGCGAAAGCTCCCGCAGCACGGCCTGAAGCGCCTTGCGGAAGTCCGCGAGCCGCGGGTCCGTCGCGTCGGCGACGGTCGGCCCGCCGGTCGCGCCGGTCGCAAACAGCATCAGCGTGTCGGAGGTGGAGGTGTCGCTGTCGACAGTGATGGAGTTGAAGGTCGGCTCGACGGCTTCGGAGAGCATCTGCTGCAGGGCCGGGGCGGCGATGGCCGCGTCCGTGACCAGGAAGGAGAGCATCGTCGCCATGTCCGGTGCGATCATGCCCGCCCCCTTGGCGATCCCATTAATGCGGACCATGACACCGCCGATGTCGGCCGTCGCGGTGGCGACCTTCGGGTAGGTGTCGGTCGTCATGATCGCCTTGGCGGCATCGAGCCAGAAGTCGGCGGTTGCCGATGCCGCGAGATCGTCGAGCACGCCGGAGAATTTCGTCGCATCGAGCGGTTCACCGATGACGCCTGTCGAGGCGAGAAACACTTCGCCCTCGCTGCAGCCGACCGCCCTGGCGGCGGCGGCGGCGGTCATCGCCGTCGATTCGCGACCCTTCCTGCCGGTGAAGGCGTTGGCGTTTCCTGAATTGACGACGACCGCCCGGGCCCATCCGCCCGCAAGGTTCTGCCGGCAGAAGTCGACGGGTGCCGAAGGGCACTTCGAACGGGTGAAGACGCCGGCGACGGCTGCCGGCGTGTCGAAGACCATCATCAGCACGTCGGTGCGGTTCTTGTATTTGATGCCGGCGGCGGCGGTTGCCATGCGCACGCCGCGCACAGGCGGCATTTCGGCATAAATTTTCGGGGCGAGCGGGGAGATGGACCCGGGCATGTCGTATCCTGTCAGAGGACGGAACCCGCCGGTACGGCGGATTCCGTGTCGATTACTGCTGCTGCTCGGTGGCCGGTTGCTCTTCGCCTGCCGGCGCGTTCACTGCGTCATAGGCCTTCTTGAGTTCCGGGTCGTCGATCTCGACGGCGGATGCGGCCTTCGCCTTGTCGAGAAGGGCAATGTACTTGTCGCGCATGACGAGCTGGCGAACCTGGCCCTCTACCTGTTCCAGCGCGGGGGGCTGCTGTTTGCGCTTTTCCTCGACCTTGATCACATGGAAGCCGAACTGCGTCTTGACCGGTTCCTTGGAATAGCTGCCGGGTTCGAGCGCAAAAGCGGCGGCGTCGAATTCGGGGACCATCCGGCCCTTGGCAAAGAAGCCGAGGTCGCCGCCTTCCGACTTGTTCGGATCGGTCGACTTTTCCTTGGCGAGATCGACAAAATCCTTGCCGGCGTCGAGAGCAGCGATAATCGCCTTCGCCTCGTCCTCGGTCTTGACCAGGATGTGGCGGGCGCGAACCTCGTCCTGGGGCTCGATCTTGGCGACCTCGACGTCATAGCGCGCCTTCACCTCTTCCGGCGTGACGGCGTCGACGACGTGCTTCTTGAAATAGGCATTGTGCAGTTCGCGATCGGTCAGATAGGCAATGCGCTGCTTGAAAGCAGCGTCGTCCTGCAGGCCTTCCTTTTCGGCGTCGGCGGCCAGCAGCTTGGTGTCGATGACGGCAGAGAGTGCTGCTACCCGCTTCTGCTCGACCGGCAGGTTGGCGAGCTGCGGATCAAGCCCCGTGACGGCGAGATCGATCTCGGATTGCAGGATTTCCACCCCGCCGACCGTCGCGACGACCGGGTCCGTCTTCTGCTCCTCGGCGGCGTGGGCGCCGTGCGCCGCTGCGATCGCCACCAGGGCGACGGCTGCAAGCTTGCTGTACCTGAACATCCTCTTTGACCTTTCAATTTCGCGCCGAAGCCTTGTGCGGTCCGGCACTTCGGTGCCTTCAACAACATCAGAATGTGGCTGTTCTGCAACCGTCTGCGCCGTTGACATCATTCGACCCCCCTCTTATCTGTCACGCAATCTCGCGTCCAGAACAGTTTCCGGGCATCTCAAGGCTTTGAGCCCATATTTTGGGAACCGGAAACCGCAAACGGTACACCAAGGAAAGGACCATTCTGATGGTCAGTCTCGGCGGCTTCGCCCGCAAATTGTTCGGTTCCTCCAATGATCGCCGTATCCGCTCCTATCGACCCAAGGTCGATGAGATCAACGCGCTCGAAGCGGAAACGAAGGCCTTGTCGGACGAGCAGCTCGCGGCGAAGACGGCGGAGTTCCGCAAACAGCTCGCCGAAGGCAAGACGCTCGATGACCTTCTCGTCCCGGCATTCGCGGTCGCGCGCGAGGCGGCCGTGCGTGTGCTCGGGCTTCGCCCGTTCGACGTCCAGCTCATCGGCGGCATGATCCTTCATGACAAGGCGATCGCCGAAATGAAGACCGGCGAAGGCAAGACGCTGGTCGCGACGCTGCCGGTCTACCTCAACGCCCTTGCCGGCAAGGGCGTGCACGTCGTGACGGTCAACGACTACCTGGCGACACGTGACTCGGCGACGATGGGCAAGATCTACGGTTTTCTCGGGCTCACGACGGGCGTCATCGTCCATGGCCTCGACGACGACCAGCGCCGTGCAGCCTATGGCTGCGACATCACCTATGGCACGAACAACGAACTCGGCTTCGACTATCTGCGCGACAACATGAAGTACGACCGGGCGCAGATGGTGCAGCGTGGCCACTTCTATGCGATCGTCGACGAAGTGGATTCGATCCTCGTCGACGAAGCGCGTACGCCGCTCATCATCTCCGGCCCGCTCGACGACCGCTCCGATCTCTACGTGACGATCGACGCCTTCATCCCGATGCTGGACGAGAACGACTACGAAATCGACGAGAAGCAGCGCTCCGCCAATTTTTCCGAGGTCGGTACCGAGAAGCTCGAAAACCTGCTGCGGCAGGCGGGGCTGCTCAAGGGCGAATCCCTCTACGACGTCGAGAACGTCGCCATTGTCCACCACATCAACAATGCGCTGAAGGCCCACAAGCTTTTCACGCGCGACAAGGACTACATCGTCCGCAATGACGAGATCGTCATCATCGATGAGTTTACCGGCCGCATGATGCCGGGCCGGCGTTATTCCGAGGGCCAGCATCAGGCGCTCGAGGCCAAGGAAAAGGTAACGATCCAGCCCGAGAACCAGACGCTCGCCTCGATCACCTTCCAGAACTACTTCCGCATGTACAAGAAGCTCGCCGGCATGACGGGCACGGCGTCGACGGAAGCCGAGGAATTCGCCAACATCTACGGCCTCGATGTCGTGGAAGTCCCGACGAACCTGCCGATCCAGCGCATCGACGAGGACGACGAGGTCTACCGGACCGGCGAGGAAAAATACAAGGCGATTATCGCCGAGATCCGCGAGGCGAATTCGCGCGGCCAGCCGGTGCTGGTCGGTACCACCTCGATCGAAAAGTCCGAATATCTTGCCGAACGGCTGAAGATGTCGGGGTTCAAGGACTTTCAGGTGCTGAACGCACGCTACCATGAGCAGGAAGCCTATATCGTCAGCCAGGCCGGTGTTCCGGGGGCCGTCACGATCGCAACGAACATGGCCGGCCGCGGTACCGACATTCAGCTTGGCGGCAATCTCGAGATGCGGCTCGAGCGCGAATTGAACGACGTCGAGGACGAGGCGGCGCGCGAAGCAACGCGTGTTTCGGTCATCGCGGAGGTCAAGAAGCTCAAGGAGCAGGCGCTCGCCGCGGGCGGCCTCTACGTGCTCGCCACCGAGCGCCACGAGAGCCGGCGCATCGACAACCAGCTTCGCGGCCGCTCCGGCCGCCAGGGCGACCCGGGCCGCTCGAAATTCTTCCTGTCGCTGCAGGACGACCTGATGCGCATCTTCGGCTCCGACCGCATGGACGGCATGCTGCAGAAGCTCGGCCTGAAGGAGGGCGAGGCGATCGTCCATCCCTGGATCAACAAGGCGCTGGAGCGTGCCCAGAAGAAGGTCGAGGCACGAAACTTCGATATCCGCAAGAATTTGCTTAAATACGACGACGTGCTGAACGATCAGCGCAAGGTGATCTTCGAGCAGCGCCTCGAGCTGATGGATGCCGAATCCATCAGCGAGACCGTCGAGGACATGCGCCACGAGGTGATCGAGAACCTGGTGAAACTCCATATTCCCGAACGTGCCTATGCCGAACAGTGGGACGTCGCCGGCCTCAAGGCTGGGGTCCAGCAGTATCTCAATCTCGACCTGCCGATCGAAGCCTGGGCGGCGGAGGAAGGTATCGCCGAAGACGACATTCTCCGGCGCATCACAGACGCGGCCGAAAAGGCTGCGGCTGATCGCGCGGAGCGTTTCGGGCCGGAGATCATGGCCTATGTCGAGAAGTCGATCGTGCTCCAGACGATCGATCACCTGTGGCGCGAGCACATCGTGAACCTCGATCATCTGCGTTCGGTCATCGGCTTCCGCGGCTATGCGCAGCGCGACCCGCTGCAGGAGTACAAATCCGAAGCCTTCGAGCTCTTCCAGGCCCTTCTCGCAAATCTGCGCCAGACCGTGACGGGTCAGCTGATGCGCGTCGAGCTCGTGCGCGAGGCGGCTCAGGCGCCGGAGCCAGCGCTGCCGGTCATGGAAGGCCACCATATCGACGGGACGACGGGCGAGGACGATTTCGCGGAGGGCGCGGACCGCAACCCGGCCGATCCCGCAACCTGGGGGCGCGTTGCGCGCAACGAGCCGTGCCCTTGCGGTTCCGGCAAGAAGTACAAGCACTGCCACGGCGCCTTCGAGCAGGTCTGAACAGGCTCCCTGTTCAGACCCGGCCTTGAATGAAACCTGGGCAGAAGCGCCGCACGGATCCGATGCGGGCCTTGCGTCGATGGCTGCCTGAATGAGACCATCGGCCATGTCCCCTGGCGGGATCCGTCTGTGAGGCCGAGCCCATGGCCAGAAGTCGCCGTGCCAGTCTGAACGAAGTCCGCAGCTTCTATGCACGGATGATGGCGGCAGCCAGCAATTCCGTCGACCCTCGTTTCGAGCGCATCGTCGAACTGGTGCCGCGAGAGGCCTTTCTCGGGCCGGGGCCGTGGCGGATCACGGTAAACCGGCGCCATCTCCAAACTCCCAGTGCCGATCCCGCCTACATCTACCAAAACGTGCTCGTTGCGCTCGATGCTGAAAAGGGCATCAACAATGGCGAACCTTTCCTTCACGCGGCCTGGATGGGCGCTGCGCAGCCCGGGCCGGGCGACACCATCGTCCATGTCGGCGCGGGATCAGGATACTACACAGCTCTGCTGGCGATGTTCGCCTTGCCGGGCGGCAGCGTCAGCGCGTTCGAAATCGACGACGGTCTCGCCCGTCGCGCGCGGCAAAACCTCGAACCGTTTGCGAATGCAGCGGTCGTTGAGGGCGATGCAACCGCCTTGCCCCTTCCGGAATGCGATCTGATCTATGTCAACGCCGGCGTTGTCGCGCCTCCGGTCTCATGGCTCAAGGCGCTGCGTCCCGGCGGCCGCATCATCCTTCCCTGGCAACCGCTCGACTGGATCGGCCTTGCCCTGCTGATCGTCCGCAAGAAGGCGGGGTTCACGGTCAGGCCGTTGATGTCGTCGTGGTTCATTCCCTGTATCGGCGCGTCGGATGCCGGGCAGTGCAGCAAGGCACCGAACGCGGCGGAAGCCCGGTCCATCCGATCGCTGTGGCTAACGGCGGAGCGACCGCCGGACGAAACCGCCGTCGCGATCTATCGGGACGTGTGGTTTTCGCGAGCAGGTTCCGGGGACGACATAAGGCTGACATAGGCCAGACCTCGAAGCATTGTGCTGACGGGAGCGACGTCGCCGGTTCTGCGCGGAGATGAGGGCAGTGCGTGGGGCACGCAGGTCGCCCATTCTTTGCGTCCTAACCCTTTGTTCACCCTGTTCTGGCATGACTTGAGCATCTGGTTCTGCGTAGCGTACGGGTCGCGTGTTCATGGCCATCATCCAATCGGCGGAGAGACTGCTGCCCGACGGGCTTCGCCGCCGCGTTGGGCCACTCGCCGAGCGCGCGGCCGGCCTGCTGAAGGGTAGCACCCCCCAGGTGCAGGCGCAGCGCATGGCGCTGGTCACCTTCGCGATCCGCGTGCTCAGCGCGGCCATTGCCTTCATCTCCCAGATCGTGCTCGCCCGGATGATGGGCGAATTCGAATACGGCATCTTCGTCTTCATCTGGGTGCTGGTGGTCATCTTCGGCAACCTGTCCTGCCTCGGGTTCCACACGGCGGTCATCCGCTTCATGCCGCAGTACAACGCGCGCCGGGCGCTCGACGAAATCCGGGGTCTGGCCTCCGCCGCCCGCATTTTTGCGATGGTTTCGGCGAGCCTGGTCGCAATCGCGGGGTTGGCCGGCCTGCTGTTCTTCGGCGACCGGATCGAGGGCTACTATCTCGTGCCGCTCTATCTCGGCATTTTCTGCCTGCCGATGGTGGCGCTCGGCGATGTGCTTGAGGGCACCGCGCGGGCGCACAGCTGGGCCGTGATGGCCCTGAGCCCGACCTATATTACGCGGCCGTTGCTGATCCTCGCCTTCATGATCGGCGCGGTTCTCGCCGGTGCGCCGAATACGGCGCAGACAGCCATGGTCGCAGCACTTGCCGCGACCTATGTCACGACGGTGAGCCAGTTCTTCAACGTCGCACGGCGGCTGCGCATCGAATACGATCATGGACCGCGCCGGCTGGAATTCGGCCTGTGGATCAAGGTCGCGCTGCCGATCTTCCTGATCGAGGGCTTCGGTTTCCTGCTCACGAATTCGGACGTCATCGTCGTCGGCCTCTATCTCGATCCGGACAGCGTCGCGATCTACTTCGCCGCGGCGAAAACGATGGCGCTGGTTCATTTCGTGATGTTCTCTGTCAAGGCGGCGGCCGCGCCGCGGTTCTCGAGCCTGTTCGCGCGGGGCGACCGGGAGGGCCTGGCGCAGTTTGCGCAGCAGACCGTGAAGTGGAGCTTCTGGCCGTCGTTCGCTGTCGGACTCGCCATGTTGCTTGTCGGCAACTTCCTGCTGTCGCTGTTCGGACCGGCCTTCACGGCCGGCTACGAGCTGATGGTGATCCTGCTCGTCGGTATCCTTGCCAAGGCCATGGTCGGCCCGGGAGAGGTGCTGCTCACCATGGCGGGCGAGCAGAAGCTCTGCATGCTGCTCTATGGTGTCGCACTCGCCATCAATATCGCCCTGAACGTGACGCTGATCCCCGCTTACGCACTTGACGGCGCAGCTTTTGCAACGGCGGGCGCAATGATCTTCGAAGCACTGATGCTGTTCGTCGTGGTTCGGCACAAGCTCGGCATAACGCTCTTTGCACTTTCGCGTCAGCGAACGAAGGCGGAGTGAGGGATGGAGAGGGAGCACATGGTCGATCTTTCGCAGAACCCGGATATCGCGCGGTCGCGGCCGCCGCTCGCTGGCGCTGTTGCCGCTGCGGCTTTCGACGTCATTGAGCCCGCCGCGGAACTGCGCCTCGCCGTCGGCCGTCCCGGCCGGTCGCTCTGCATCTATCCTGCGGTTGCCGGATACGATTTGCAGCAGGAACTCGATTTCCTCTCCAACCGTGCCATCGAGCCGAATGTCTTCTTTACCGGCCGATTTCTTGCTCCCGCGATGCCGCGGCTGGAAGACCGCACTGTCCGGCTCGCCCTCATCCGAGACGAGAACGAACACCGCAGTCGCATACGCTTCCTGATGCCGTTTTCCGTTGAGAAGCCCGGATTCTCGATCGGTGCCAGCATTCTGCGCGCGTGGTCCAATCCCTTCGGTCCGCTCGGCACGCCGCTGGTCGATGCCGAGGAGGCGGCCGAGACGATCGACAACCTGCTCGACGTGCTCGGAGCGGGGCACAGCGGGCTGCCGGCGATCGTCGTCCTGCCGGACCTGCGTCTCGACGGTGCCTTCGCGAAGCTGATCCGTGCGGTCGCCATCGGCCGCAACCTGCCGCTCACCGTCACGGACACCTATAGCCGGCCGATGCTGGAGAGCCTGCTGGACGGCCAGACCTATCTGCAGAATGCGATCGCTCCCCCGCATTTCCGCGAATTGCGCCGCCAGTGGCGCAAGCTCGACGCGCTTGGTGAACTTACCTACAACGTCGCACGCCAGCCAGCGGAGATCCGCATGCGCATGGAGGAGTTCCTGCTGCTGGAAGCGAGCGGCTGGAAGGGACGAGGCCGTTCCGCGATGATCAACGACCGCTACCGTGCCGCCTTTGCTCGCGAGGCCGTCACGAATCTCGCCGAGACCGACGGCGTGCGCATCCATACGCTCGATCTTGACGGCAAGGCGATTGCTTCCATGGTTGTCTTCCTGTCCGGCGGTGAGGCCTATACCTGGAAAACCGCCTACAATGAGGACTTCGCGAAATATTCGCCCGGCAAGCTGCTGGTCGCGGAACTGACCGAATGGCACCTCGACGACGCCAATATCGTGCGATCCGACTCCTGTGCCGTGCCGGATCATCCGGTGATGAGCCGATTCTGGGAGGAGCGCGAGGAGATGGGGACGCTCGTGATCGGCCTCAGGCAGAACCTCGACCGAGACGTCCGCCAGGCGGCCGCACAGCTCCATCTCTACCGCAACACGCGCAACGTCGCCCGTCTGCTGCGCGACAAGATCCGCGCGCTCGCCCGCCGGTGAGCAAGGTCTAGGATGCCTTGCCCGCCGCGGATTCCGCACGAGCCTCCGCGATCGCCCTTTCACGCAGCATGCGGCGGATGATCTTGCCGGAGGTCGTCAGCGGGATGCTGTCGACGAAGGCGACCTCGCGGGGATATTCGTGCATCGAGAGGCGGTGCTTGACCCATTGGCCGATCTCGGCGCCCAGCGCAGGGCTTCCCGCATGACCTTCCGCCAGCACGACATAGGCCTTGACGATTTCGGTTCGGACGGGATCGGGCTTGCCGACGACGGCGGCCAGGCGAACCGCCGGATGACCGGCCAGGCAATCCTCGACCTCGCTCGGACCGATCCGGTAGCCGGATGAGGTGATGACGTCGTCGTCGCGGCCGAAGAAGGTGACATAACCTTCCGCGTCCATCCGTCCGAGGTCACCCGTCGTCATCCAGTCGCCGATGAACTTGGCTTCCGTCGCCCTTTCGTTCTTCCAGTAACCGAGGAACATCACCGGGTCAGGGCGGCGGATGGCGATCTGGCCGATCTCGCCTGCAGGCAGTTCGCGGCCGTCGCCGTCGATGATCGCGACCACATGGCCCGGCACCGCCTTGCCGATGGGGCCGGGACGGGACACGCCGAGCTTGCCGATCGAGCCGATGACGATGTTGCATTCCGTCTGGCCGTAGAATTCGTTGACCGTGATGCCGAGTGCCGCGCGCGCCCATTCCCAGGTTTCGCGGCCGAGCGCCTCGCCGGCGGTCCCGATCGTGCGCAGGTTCAGCCGGTATTTCTCGCGGGGACGCTCCACGCTTTTCATGAGCCGCAGGGCCGTCGGCGGAATGAAGGCGTTGCGGACGTCCATTTCCTCCATGATCCGATAGGCCGTGTCGGCGTCGAACTTCTGTCCCGGCGACGATACCACCGGGACACCCAGCAGCAGTGCCGGCAGCAGCGCGTTCAGCAGGCCGCCGGCCCAGGCCCAGTCGGCGGGCGTCCAGACACAGTCGCCCGGCTGCGGCAGGAATTCGTGATGCATCTGGAAACCGGGCACATGGCCGAGCAGCACCCGATGGCCGTGCAGGGCGCCCTTTGGCGGTCCCGTCGTCCCGGAGGTGTAGATCATCAGCGCGGGGTCGTCGGGGGTGCTGTCGACCACTTCGAACGAGGCCGCATCCTCCCGCAGCATTGTTTCGAAAGAGGTGGTTCCGGGCTCCTCCGCGTCGGTCAGGACGACGAGAGAAAGGTCCGGCAGAGTGTCGGAAACCGCCTTCAGGCGGGCGAAGCCGAAGGCGTTGGTCACGACGGCCCGCGCGCCGGAATCGCGCAGCCGGTAACCGAGAGCCTCTGCGCCGAAGAGGAGCGCGAGCGGCAACGCAACGGCCCCCATCTTGTAGGCCGCGACATGTGTCGTTGCCGCCTCGAAACCCTGCGGCAGCAGGATGGCGACACGGTCGCCCGGCCTTATGCCGCGGGAGGTCAGCGCCGTAGCGAGGGAAGCCGAGCGGTCAGCGAGTTCGCCATAGGTCATCGATCGGTGATCGCCCAGCGGGCTGAAATGCCGAAGGCAGATGCGGTCCGGTGCGCGGGCGGCCCATTCGTCGGCGACCGCGCGGCCGATGTTGAAAAAGGACGGGATCGACCAGGTGAAATCCCGATAGAGGCTTTCGTAGGTATTGCTTTCGGTAAGCATCGGCGGTCGCGTCCTTTCCCGCCGCACCTAACACCCGTTCGCACCCGCACACAATCGTTTCTGCACCGCGGCGGCGCCGCGCCCACGGCTGCCAGCCTGTCGGGGCGGCCGCCATTGCGCCCGCCCCGGTGATCCGCTAAGAGAGCCCGCGACTTTTCCCGCGCATACGCGATCATTCAGTATCGGTAGACATTCATGGCACGCATCGTGATGAAATTCGGCGGAACCTCCGTCGCTGACCTGGACCGCATCCACAATGTCGCCCGCCATGTGAAACGTGAAGTCGACGCCGGCCACGAGGTCGCTGTCGTGGTCTCCGCCATGTCCGGCAAGACCAACGAACTGGTCGCCTGGGTGCAGGGCATGCCGAAGGCGACCGGCGCCAACACGCCGTTCTTCGACGCGCGCGAATACGACGCGGTCGTCGCTTCCGGCGAGCAGGTGACGTCCGGCCTGCTGGCGATCGCCTTGCAGTCGATGGGCATCAATGCGCGCTCCTGGCAGGGCTGGCAGATCCCGATCCGCGCCGACAATGCGCACGGCGCGGCGCGCATCATGGACATCGACGGTTCCGACATCATCCGCCGCATGGGAGAGGGGCAGGTTGCCGTCGTCGCCGGCTTCCAAGGCCTTGGCCCGGACAACCGTATCGCGACGCTCGGGCGCGGCGGTTCGGATACCTCGGCGGTCGCGATCGCCGCCGCCGTCAGGGCCGACCGCTGCGACATCTATACGGACGTCGACGGGGTCTACACGACCGATCCCCGCATCGAGCCGAAGGCCAGACGCCTGAAGAAGATCGCCTTCGAGGAAATGCTCGAAATGGCCTCGCTCGGCGCCAAGGTGCTGCAGGTCCGTTCGGTCGAGCTCGCGATGGTCCACAAGGTGCGCACCTTCGTGCGTTCGTCTTTCGAGGATCCCGATGCGCCGGGCATGGGCGATCTTCTGAACCCGCCCGGTACGCTGATTTGTGATGAGGAAGAGATCGTGGAACAGGAAGTCGTAACCGGCATCGCCTATGCCAAGGATGAAGCGCAGATTTCACTCCGGCGCGTCGCCGACCGGCCGGGCGTGTCGGCTGCGATCTTCGGCCCGCTCGCCGAGGCCCACATCAATGTGGACATGATCGTCCAGAACATCTCCGAGGATGGTTCGAAGACCGATATGACCTTCACGGTTCCCTCGGGCGATGTCGAGAAGGCCATCAGGGTTCTGGAAGGGGCGAAGGAGAAAGTCGGTTTCGACGTGATCCAGCACGAATCAGGGCTGGTCAAGGTTTCGGTCATCGGTATCGGCATGCGCAGTCATGCCGGCGTGGCCGCGTCCGCTTTCCGGGCACTTGCCGAAAAAGGCATCAACATCAAGGCGATCACCACATCGGAAATCAAGATTTCAATCCTGATCGACGGTGCTTATGCGGAACTCGCGGTTCGGACTTTGCATTCCGTCTACGGTCTGGATAAGAAGTAAGTCACGCGCCATTCGCTGCCGTTTGCCTCACCCGCCGGCGCGGCTGGCGCCGTTGGGGTAACGTCTAATTCTCGGGGAGACGCCACGCGATGAGAGATCTCTCGGCGGGTCCGCGCGTCCTTTTGAAGCGACTGCGCGAGCTGATGGCGGAGCCGCTCGAGCCGCAGGAGCGCCTTGACCAGATCGTTCGGCAGATCGCGCAGAACATGGTCGCGGAGGTCTGCTCGGTCTATGTGCTGCGCTCGGACGGCGTTCTCGAGCTCTATGCGACGGAAGGTCTCAATCCCGACGCCGTGCATCTGGCACAGTTGAAGATGGGCCAGGGCCTTGTCGGCACGATTGCCGCGTCCGCCCGGCCATTGAACCTGTCCGATGCCCAGTCGCATCCCGCCTTCACCTACCTGCCGGAAACGGGCGAGGAGATCTACCACTCCTTCCTCGGCGTTCCTATCTTGCGCACGGGGCGGGCGCTCGGCGTTCTCGTCGTGCAGAACAAGGCGAGCCGCACCTACCGCGAGGACGAGGTGGAGGCGCTCGAGACGACGGCGATGGTCATCGCTGAAATGGTAGCGACCGGTGAACTGAAGAAAATCACGAAGCCAGGCCTGGAACTCGATCTTTCGCGTCCCGTGACGATTGACGGCGCGAGCTTCGGCGAGGGCATCGGTCTCGGCTATGTCGTGCTGCACGAACCGCGCATCGTCGTCACGAACCTGCTTGCCGACGATTCCGAGCACGAGCTCGGACGTCTCGCCGAAGCGCTCGGCAGCCTGCGCATCTCGATCGACGACATGCTGTCGCGGCGGGACGTGCCGATGGAGGGCGAGCACCGCGAGGTGCTGGAAACCTACCGCATGTTTGCGCATGACCGCGGCTGGGTGCGCAAACTCGAAGAGGCGATCCGCAACGGTCTCACCGCGGAGGCTGCGGTCGAGCGGGTGCAGAGTGAGACGAAGGCACGGATGATCCGCCTCACGGATCCCTACCTGCGTGAGCGCATGCACGATTTCGACGATCTTGCCAACCGCCTGCTGCGCCAGCTGACGGGCTACGGCGCCAAGCTTTCCGCGAGCAGCTTCCCGAACGACGCCATCGTCGTGGCGCGCGCCATGGGTGCGGCCGAACTGCTCGACTATCCGCGCGCCAATGTGCGCGGCCTCGTCCTGGAGGACGGTGCGGTGACGAGCCATGTCGTCATCGTGGCGCGGGCCATGGGAATTCCGGTGGTCGGCCAGGCGGCCGGTGCGGTGGCGCTCGCGGAAAACGGCGATTCCATCATCATCGACGGGGACGATGCCAAGGTGCATCTGCGGCCGCTTCCCGACCTGCAGCGCTCCTACGAGGAGAAGGTCCGCTTCCGGGCGCGGCGCCAGGAGCAGTACCGGGCGCTGCGCGCCGTCGAGCCCATCACCAAGGATGGCAAGGCGATCAATCTGCAGATGAACGCGGGCCTCATCGTCGACCTGCCGCACCTGAACGAATCGGGGGCCTCCGGAATTGGCCTGTTCCGGACGGAGCTCCAGTTCATGATCGCCTCGACGATGCCGAAGGCCGAGGAACAGGAGGCGTTTTATCGAACCGTGCTGAAGCAGGCGGGCGGACGCCCCGTGACGTTCCGCACGCTCGACATCGGCGGTGACAAGGTCGTACCCTATTTCCGCGCCGCGGAGGAAGAGAACCCGGCGCTCGGCTGGCGGGCGATCCGCCTGTCGCTCGACCGGCCGGGGCTGCTGCGCACGCAGTTGCGCGCCATGCTGCGGGCCACTGCCGGCGAGGAACTGCGCCTGATGCTGCCGATGGTGACGGAGGTTTCAGAGCTCAGGGAAATCAGGGGCCTTCTCCAGAAGGAGATCCAGCGCCAGTCGAAAATCGGCGAGCAGCTGCCGCGCAAGCTGCAGTTCGGCGCCATGCTCGAAGTGCCGGCCCTTTTGTGGCAGCTCGACGAGCTGATGGCAGAGGTCGACTTCGTCTCGGTCGGCTCGAACGACCTCTTCCAGTTCGCGATGGCCGTGGATCGCGGCAATGCCCGCGTGGCGGATCGCTTCGACCTGCTGGGGCGGCCCTTCCTCCGGATGCTGCGCGACATCGTCCGGGCCGGCCTGCGCAACGACACGCCGGTTACGCTGTGCGGCGAGATGGCCGGCAAGCCCATTTCCGCCATGGCGCTCATCGGCATCGGTTTCCGGTCCGTCTCCATGTCGCCGGCGGCGATCGGACCGGTAAAATCCATGCTCCTGTCGCTCGACGCGGGCAAGCTTGCCGCCGTCCTCGAGCCGGCGCTCGACGACACGGCGCCGACCGTGGCGATCCGACAGCTCCTGACGGACTTCGCCGCCGACAACGGCATTCCCCTCTAGCACACGAAATTTGGAGTCGAACGGTGGCGAAGCTTCCGGTGGAAAAGATGCGCGAACTCGAACGTCGTTTCGGCGAGGTCGAGGCACGCATGTCGGCCGGCCCGGATTCGGAAACCTATGTGCGGCTTGCCTCGGAATATGCCGAACTTCAGCCGGTCGTGACAAAGATTCGCGAGCACCAGAGGACGGAGACGGAAATCGCCGATCTGGAAGCAATGCTCGCCGACAAGTCCATCGATCGCGAGATGCGCGAACTGGCCGAGATCGAGTTGCCGGATCTCAGGGGCCGCATCGAAGTTCTGGAGAGGGAGATGCAGGTGCTGCTCCTTCCGAAGGATGCCGCCGACGAAAAGAGTGCCATCCTCGAGATCCGGGCCGGCACCGGCGGTTCGGAGGCGGCTCTCTTCGGCGGCGACCTTTTCCGCATGTATGAGCGCTTTGCCGCAGCGAACGGATGGAAGGTCGAGGTGCTTTCCGCGAGCGAGGGCGAAGCCGGCGGCTACAAGGAAATCATCGCCTCGATCACCGGGCGTGGCGTCTTCGCGAAGCTGAAGTTCGAGTCGGGTGTGCATCGCGTGCAGCGCGTGCCGGAAACCGAGGCGGGCGGGCGGATCCACACCTCGGCCGCGACCGTCGCCGTGCTGCCGGAAGCCGAAGAGATCGACATCGAAATCCGTCCCGAGGACATTCGCATCGACACGATGCGATCGTCGGGCGCGGGCGGCCAGCACGTCAATACCACCGACTCCGCCGTGCGGATCACGCATCTTCCGACCGGTCTCGTGGTGACGAGTTCGGAAAAGTCGCAGCACCAGAACCGCGCCAAGGCGATGCAGGTCCTGCGGTCGCGCCTTTTCGACATGGAACGCCAGAAGGCCGACAGCGAGCGATCCGCCGACCGCAAGAGCCAGGTCGGTTCGGGCGACCGCTCCGAGCGCATCCGCACCTACAACTTTCCGCAGGGGCGTGTCACCGACCACCGCATCAACCTGACGCTCTACAAGCTGGACCGCATGATGGAAGGGGAGATCGACGAGGTTGTCGATGCGCTTCTCGCCGACCACCAGGCCGGCCTGCTCGCGCAACTCGGCGGGCAGGACTGATGACCGTCACACTCGGCGAGATCGTGGCACGCAGCCGCCGGCGTCTCACGGAGAGCGGCATTGCCGATGCGGCACGGGAAGCACGCTTGCTGATCGGAGGACTGCTGGAGATCGACGCGACGGCCTTCATCACCGGTGAGGGCCGTATCCTGTCGGCGGACGATGCATCCCGGGTCGACGACGCGATTCGCCGTCGGACCGATCGCGAACCGATATTCCGCATTCTCGGACGCCGGCCGTTTTTGCGGCTGGTGCTGGAGCTTTCACCGGAGACGCTTGAGCCGAGGCCCGATACCGAGCTCCTGGTGGAGCGGCTCGTACCGGTCGCCCGGGAGACGGTCGCGCGCCAAGGCCGCTGCCGGGTTCTCGATCTCGGCACAGGCACGGGCGCCATCCTGCTCGCGCTCGCCGACATGGTGCCCGGCGTTTCGGGCATCGGTACGGATATTGCGCGCGGGGCCCTTGAAACCGCGGCGCGGAACGCCGATCTCAACGGTGTCGCCGATCGAGTAACGTTCCTCGAAAGTGACTGGTTCTCCAGGATCGACAGCCGATTCGACGTGATTGTCTCGAACCCGCCTTATATCGCGGCCCCCGTCATCGAGACGCTGGCGGATGAGGTGCGCCGCTTCGATCCGCGTCGTGCACTGGACGGCGGTGCGGACGGGCTCGATGCCTACCGGTCGATTGCTGCCGGGGCCAGGGAACATCTGGAAAAGGATGGCACGCTTGCGCTCGAGATCGGCTTCGACCAGAGGCACTCCGTTTCTGCGCTCATGGAGGCCGAAGGTTTCCTGTTTGAGGACGCATTGCGGGATCTCGGAGGCAATGACCGCGTTCTTGTGTTCAGCGCCGGCCCGAAGCGATGATTTGTTGCGCCGCTCGGGTTCTTTGCGGGCGCTCAAAGAAAAGGCTTGGAATTGTCGGTGAAGCGGGATAGGGTCGGGCACGCGCTGGGCAAGAGGTCATACGCCAGAGATTCGTTCTTGTATGGCCCGATCGCGGGGGTTGCTCTCTCGACAGAGTTGCTAGGGTTTAAGACTGCCCTGTGCGGGAACCTGTTAATTTGACGTCTCTTAGGCGACGGGACCACCCGATGATGTGGTGGCGGTTGCCTGCGAGCACAGCTTGATCCGGCATGTCCCGGTCAGGCGCGCAGACACATGATCATCACGACAAACAGACTTCAGGTGAGTGAAATATGAGGCCAGGACAGCAAAACAAGCGCGGCCGTGGGCGTAACAACAACAATAACAACAGTAACAATAACAACAACAATAACCACCGCAAGGGTGGCAACCCGCTGACGCGGACCTACGACAGTTCGGGTCCGGATGTGAAGATCAGGGGCACGGCGCAGCACGTTGCCGAGAAATATGCGGCGCTTGCCCGCGATGCCCAGAGCTCCGGCGACCGGGTCATGGCGGAGAACTATCTGCAGCATGCGGAGCACTATAACCGCATCATCCTGTCAGCCCAGGCTCAGATGCAGGAGCGCTACCAGCGTGACGACCGCGGCAACGATTTTGCGGACCGCGATGGTTTTGACCGGGACGAGGATGGGATCGACACGGTTGCCGATGAACCGGTCGCGCCGGTCGTGGCGGCGGAACAGCCGCAGCCTGCCGTGATCGACGGTTCCGGGCCGCAGCCCGTGATCGAGGGCACCCCGGCGGAGGTCTCGATGGAAGAGGAAGCGTCCGCCGGCACCGCGCCACGCGGGCAGCAGTCCCGTCGCCGCAACGCCTCGCGTCCGCGCCGCACCCGTCGCGGCGAAGGCCAGCAAGCAGGCGAAGACCAGGATCCGGCCGGCGACCAGCCCATTCTTGAGGCGGCTTCTGAATAAGCAAGCGGCCCCCCATCGGTACGAATGAAAAACCCGGCCTTGCGCCGGGTTCGTCATTTGTGCAGTGCCGGCGAGGCGGGCGGCTCTGGTGATGCCATTGCGACCTGGAACCGAAAGCGCAACGAGGCTGTTGCATGGTGTTTGCACCGGCGTCGCTGACCGCCGGTCTCCATCTCCGCATCCGGCCAATATCATCAGCATGGCCGATACAAATCCGCTGCACAAAACACTTTAATTCCCGATGTCCCGCCCCCATATTCGGCCGGATTGATTGATACAGCCCAAAGCTGCGTCAATCCTCGTATGCCAGGCTTGCCGTCACGGGAGCCTGATCCTGAACCGTCGACCGGCGCCTCAAAGGGCCGGTCGAGCTATGGAGGTAGAGTATGAACATCGAGAAATATTCCGAGCGGGTGCGCGGCTTCCTGCAGTCGGCCCAGACGCATGCCCTGGCCGAGGGCCATCCGCAGTTCACGCCCGAGCATGTCCTGAAGGTTCTGCTCGACGACGAGCAGGGCATGGCTGCGTCGCTCATCGAGCGGGCCGGCGGCAGTGCCAAGGAAGCGCGCCTTGCCAACGGCACCGCCCTTGCCAAATTGCCGAAGGTGTCCGGCGGCAATGGTCAGGTCTACCTGTCCCAGCCTTTGGCGAAGGTGTTTTCCACCGCCGAGGATGCCGCGAAGAAGGCCGGCGACAGCTTCGTAACCGTCGAACGGCTGCTTCTGGCGCTTGCGATCGAGACATCCGCCGCGACGGCCGACATCCTGGCAAAGGCCGGCGTGACGCCGTCGAAGCTCAACCAGGTCATCAACGACATTCGCAAGGGCCGCACCGCCGACACGGCGAGCGCGGAGCAAGGCTTCGATTCCCTGAAGAAATTCGCCCGTGACCTGACCGCCGATGCCCGTGAAGGCAAGCTCGACCCCGTCATCGGCCGCGACGACGAGATCCGCCGTACGATCCAGGTTCTGTCGCGCCGCACCAAGAACAACCCGGTTCTCATCGGCGAACCCGGCGTTGGCAAGACGGCTATCGCCGAAGGACTCGCTCTGCGCATCGTCAATGGCGACGTGCCCGAGAGCCTGAAGGACAAGAAGCTCATGGCGCTCGACATGGGCGCGCTGATCGCCGGCGCGAAATACCGCGGCGAATTCGAGGAGCGTCTGAAGGCGGTGCTGTCGGAGGTCCAGGCCGAGGCCGGCGAGATCATTCTGTTCATAGACGAGATGCACACGCTGGTCGGGGCCGGCAAGGCGGAGGGGGCGATGGACGCCTCGAACCTCCTGAAGCCGGCGCTTGCCCGCGGCGAGTTGCACTGCGTCGGTGCGACGACGCTCGACGAATACCGCAAGCATGTCGAGAAGGACGCCGCGCTCGCCCGCCGGTTCCAGCCGGTGATGGTGGACGAGCCGACCGTCGAGGATACGATCTCGATCCTGCGCGGCCTCAAGGAGAAATACGAGCAGCACCACAAGGTGCGCATCGCCGACGCGGCGCTGGTCGCGGCAGCGACGCTGTCGAACCGCTACATCACCGACCGGTTCCTGCCGGACAAGGCCATCGACCTGATGGACGAGGCGGCGTCGCGGCTGCGGATGCAGGTCGATTCCAAGCCGGAGGAACTGGACGAGCTCGACCGGCGCATCATCCAGCTGAAGATAGAGCGCGAGGCCCTGAAGAAGGAGACTGACCGCGCGTCACAGGATCGGCTTGAAAAGCTTGAGCTGGACCTCGCCTCACTCGAGGAGCAGGCCGATGCGCTGACCGCACGCTGGCAGGCGGAGAAGTCCAAGCTTGGTCTCGCCGCCGACCTCAAGAAACAGCTCGAAGACGCACGCAATGAACTGGCGATCGCCCAGCGCAAGGGCGAGTTCCAGCGCGCCGGCGAGCTCGCCTATGGCGTGATCCCGAAGCTCGAGAAGGAGCTCGAAGAAGCCGAGGGACGCGACAGCAGCGACATCGACCCGATGGTGCAGGAAGTCGTCACCGCCGACAACATCGCCCATGTGGTTTCGCGCTGGACGGGCATCCCCGTGGACAAGATGCTGGAGGGCGAGCGCGACAAGCTCCTGCGCATGGAGGACGAACTCGCCAAGTGGGTGGTCGGCCAGGGTGACGCCGTCCAGGCGGTCTCCCGCGCCGTCCGCCGTGCGCGCGCCGGCCTGCAGGATCCGAACCGGCCGATCGGCTCGTTCATCTTCCTGGGTCCGACCGGCGTCGGCAAGACGGAACTCACCAAGGCGCTCGCCCGCTTCCTCTTCGACGACGAGGCGGCGATCCAGCGCATGGACATGTCGGAATATATGGAGAAGCACTCCGTCGCCCGGCTGATTGGTGCGCCTCCCGGCTATGTCGGTTACGAGGAGGGCGGTGCGCTCACCGAAGCGGTCCGCCGCCGGCCCTATCAGGTCGTGCTGTTCGACGAGATCGAGAAGGCGCATCCCGACGTCTTCAACGTGCTGCTGCAGGTGCTCGATGACGGCCGGCTGACCGATGGCCAGGGCCGTACCGTCGACTTCAGGAACACGATGATCATCATGACGTCGAATCTCGGCGCCGAATATCTGACGCAGCTCAGCGAAAACGAGGACAGCGAGACGGTGCGCGACCAGGTGATGGGTGTGGTGAAGGCCGCGTTCCGCCCGGAATTCCTCAACCGCGTCGACGAAATCATCCTGTTCCATCGCCTGCGACGTTCGGAGATGGGGGCCATCGTCGACATCCAGCTTGAACGCCTGCGCAAGCTTCTGGCCGACCGCAAGATCGTCATCGACCTCGACGAGGAGGCCGTGCACTGGCTGGCCGAGAAGGGCTACGACCCGGTCTACGGCGCGCGGCCCCTGAAGCGGGCGATCCAGAAGCACCTGCAGGACCCGCTCGCCGAGAAGATCCTGCAGGGCGATATCCCCGACGGTTCGGCGGTCAAGGTCACGGCAGGTTCGGACCGGCTGCTCTTCTCGCCGAAGCGGCTGATCGACAAGGCGGCCTGAACGGCGCGGCCGACAGTGGCGGCGGCGCGGACCTTCACGTTCGCGCCGCTCTTTTATCCTTCTGTCGGACCGGTCCCGTCAGTGTGTCGAGGCGACTTCGGCCTCGGCGCCGTCGCGGCCGAGAAGCGCATCGATGCGCTTGCGCTCCACCTCGAACTTCGCCAGCATCTCGCCTTCCAGCGATTTTCCGCCCGGCAGCCGGATCTTCAGCGGATCGACCTTGTTGCCGTTGACGATGAGTTCGTAGTGGAGGTGCGGGCCGGTCGATAGGCCCGTCGTGCCGACCCAGCCGATGACCTGGCCCTGACGCACTTCCGCGCCTGGCTTCAGGCCCTTGGCGATGGCGCTTTGGTGATTGTAGGAGGAGACGTAACCGTTGGCGTGCCTGATGAGGGTCTGGTTGCCGTAGCCGCCCGAATCCCAGCCGGCCTTCTCGACGGTGCCATTGCCGGCAGCGATGATCGGCGTGCCGCGCGGCGCCGACCAGTCGACGCCGGTATGCATGCGCGAGAAACCGAGAATCGGATGGCGCCGCATGCCGAAGCCCGAACGGAAGCGGCCGTTCGGCACGGGGTTGCGCAGCAGGAACTGCCGGATGCTCTTGCCCTCGGCGTCATAGTAGTCGATCGCCCCGTCTTCGGGGTTCTGGAAGCGGTAAACCCGTGTCTCGGTGTCGCCGAAGCGGGCGTTGATGAAGAGCAATTCGGAGTCGTCCGTCGCCAGGCCGTTTTCGTCCGTCACGGAGAAGAAGGCTTCCAGCGCGTCGCTCGGGCGCAGTTGCGCCTGGAAGTCGACATTGCTCGCCAGCACGCGGATGATCTCGGCCGTCATGTCGCTGCCCATGCCGTAGGAGAGCGCCGCACGATAGATGCCGTCATAGACGCGCGGCAAGTCGCGCCCCGCGATGATGGTCGGTCCGGTGTCGCTGTCGAAGGCGGAGGCGACCGCTGCGAGTTCGGCCGGTTCCGAGCCGCGCACGAAGCGCCCGTCGTCGTTAAGGGCGATGGTTGCCACATGACGGCCCCGGACGTAGACGCTGGCCCGCATGATGTCGGCCTGCTTGCCGCGCTGCACGATGCAGATCCGCAACACGTCACCCTGTGCGAGTTCGCGCCCGCCGATTTCTCGTTCGAGATAGGGCGCGAGATCGTCCGCCTGCGCCTTGCTGTAGCCGGCGGCGGTCATCGCGGCCGCGATGTCCTGGGGTTGGTGGATCGGTATCACGTCGTCGGCATATTCCGGATCGTCCGGCGTCAGGTTGTCATAGGCCGAGACGCTCATGTTCTCCTCGACGATGCGGGCGGTCAGGCCCTGCAGCAGGTCGAGGCTGGAATTTTCGGAGGCGAAGCGCTGCGGATCGACATAATAGAGCGAGGCGACCTGCGTGCTTCCGTCCGTCAGGACCGAGCCGTTGGTGCGGACATTCTCTTCCACCTCGTCGATCGACATCTGGTCGGAATAGTCGAGTGCCGAGCCGCCGGCCGGAAAGTCGCCGGTCTGCAACGCCACTTCCGATTCGACTTCCGACCCGTAGATGGTCCCGGTGCGCGACACGGGCTGGGCGTCGCGTCCGCTCGTCGCGAAGATCGCCAGCGGATCGAAGCGCGGGTAGTCCTCCGTCGCGACGTGGTTTGCCGCGAGCGCCATCTTCACATGGGCGAAGGGCTGGCGGCGGACGACTTCCTTCTCGCCGTCATGGATCATGGTGGACACTTCCATGATCCGCTTGTCGGACGGCTTGGCGACGAGGGTCGGCTCGATGACGCGCGCGCCGCGCTTGGCATTCTCGACCGGCGCTGCGGCGGGCGACAGGGAGGCATAGGCCTCGGCGGGAATGGCGAGCTGCTGGCGCCCGTCGAGGGCGGCGAAGAGGGCGACGCCCATCAGGATCGACGACGTGATGCCGGTGAGGAACGTGCCCGACAGCCAGCGCAAGGAAATCTCGCGCCGGTCCGGTGCCCTGCGACCGTCCGCCAGGATCGGCGGCTCGTTGCCGAGGGTGCGGATCATCTGCCTGTCGATCGTCATTCCGCCTGATCGGTCCATCATGCTGTCTGTATCGCGGCGGAAGATGCGCACGTTAGGGAACGCAAGTCAAATCCGCGAGGCTGTTCCACAGGCCCTCCAGCGTCTTGACGGCCGTATTGTGAAAATATGAGGGCAAAGCCGTGAAAATCGTCGACCCTGCCGGTGTTTCCCGAGATGGCTTGCGAGGAAACGTCCGGAATTCCAAGGTTCCCGCCGCCGGCATCGGATTTTTTCAAAAAAATGTCATGAAGCGCGTTGACATGGGGGGGCGATGGTTCTAGAACCCCGCTCACCAACGAGGGCGGCGGCGCTGCTGGCGACGGATGCACTCGCTCTGAGGTTTCCTGATTGGATGGGTTGTTTGACCGGGTCTGGTATTCGGTTTTGGCATCTTGTTTTGGGGCTTTGGATGTGACGGGACTTTATGGTTTCGTCAGTTATTTGACAATTGAAGATGGAAGAAAGAGAAACGTGGGCGGCGGAGTTTCGCGGACGGTCCGAGAGGGCT
>NZ_JAKGBU010000071.1:21375-28848 GCF_021555155.1 Rhizobium alarense | reverse complement strand
GGCGGTGCCGGCGACGTCGAGATGGGCCCAGGGCGTCTCCTTGACGAAGCGCTTCAGGAACTGCGCGGCGGTGATCGAGCCGGCATTGCGGCCGCCGGTGTTCTTCATGTCGGCGAACTTGCTGTCGATCATCTTGTCGTATTCCGGGCCGAGCGGCATGCGCCAGACGCGTTCGCTCGTCTTCAGGCCGGAGGCGGTCAGCCGGCTCGCCAGCGTGTCGTCGTTGGAGAACAGGCCGGCATGGTAGCTGCCGAGCGCCACCATGATGGCGCCGGTCAGCGTCGCGAGGTTTACCATGAACTGCGGTTCGAAGGTCTCGTTGCAGTACCAGAGCGCGTCGCAGAGCACGAGGCGGCCTTCCGCGTCGGTGTTGATCACCTCGATCGTCTGGCCGGACATGGAGGTGACGATGTCGCCGGGGCGCTGGGCATTGCCGTCCGGCATGTTTTCCACGAGGCCGAGGATGCCGACGACATTGGCCTTCGCCTTGCGGGCGGCGAGCGTGTGCATCAGGCCGATGACCGCGGCGGCGCCCCCCATGTCGCCCTTCATGTCCTCCATGCCGGCGGCGGGCTTGATCGAGATGCCGCCGGTGTCGAAGACGACGCCCTTGCCGACGAAGGCGAGCGGCCGGTCCTTCGCCTTGCCGCCCTTCCACTGCATGACGACGAGCCGCGGCGGGCGCACCGAGCCCTGGGCGACGCCGAGCAGCGCGCCCATGCCGAGCTTGCGCATCTCCTTCTCGGTCAGGATCTCGACGTCGACGCCGAGCTTTTCGAGCGCTTTGGCCTTGGCGGCAAATTCGACCGGGCCGAGGATGTTCGCCGGCTCGTTGACGAGATCGCGGGCGAGCACGACGCCGCCGGCGACGGCCTCGGCGGTCTGGAAGGCCTTCCTGGCGGCGGCGGCGGCCTCGGTGACGACCGTCACCTTGATCGTGCCGTTGCCGTTGCCGTCCTCGCCGTCGTCCTTCTTCTTCGTCTTGTAGAGGTCGAAGCGATAGGCGCCGAGCAGCATGCCGAGCGCGAAATCGGCGGCGACCTCGCCGGTGACGCCCACGCCCGGCGCGTCGAGGAAGACCGTCACCGCGTCCACGCCCTTGAGCTTGCCGGCCGCCGTGCCGCCGGCCTTCAGCCAGTCAGGCGAGTCGAGCTTGGCGGCGTCGCCGATGCCGAGGAGCAGGACGCGCTCGGCGGCGGCACCGTGCGGCGCAAGGATGTCGAGCGTCGAAAATGCCTTGCCGGTGAACTTGCCGACGCCGCGCGCCCGCTCGACGGCGCCTTCCGGGTCGAGGAGAGAGAGGCCCGCCGGCGCTCCGTCCTTCGCAGCGAGGAGCAGCGCGACCCCGGCCGGCAGCTTGGCGGACTTGGTGAATGCAATCTCGATCTTCGTCGGCATGGGGTACCCCGGTTTCATGAATGCTACTGTTCCGGAGCGCCTCGCAAGGCAGACGGGAACGCGGATCGGTCTATAATCGCGATTCCTTGTCGCTTTTGCGGCTCTTGGCAAGATGCAGCCACCTGTTTAGAAATGGTTAAGGATATTTGTTCGCCGAAAATTATCTACGGCGGCCGATAACCGTTCCTATGGCAGAGAGGCCAAATCGGACTATATGCGAACGGCGCCTCTGCAGGACCTGCGGCGCGGTGCACGGGCGGTGATGCCCGGCGCGTTGGAGTACCGGAGCGGCAAGAGCATCGTCATGAAGCTGATCGAACGCTATATCCTGAGGCGCATCGTCCTCATGTTCGTCGCGACGCTGCTGCCGCTGATCGGCATCGTCTGGACGACGCAGGCGCTCGGCAGCATCAATCTCGTCACCGACAGCGGCCAGTCGACGCTCGCCTTCCTTCAACTGGCGACCTTCATCATCCCCTCCGTCATCCCGATCATCCTGCCGTTTGCCTTCGTGATCGCCGTCACCCAGACGCTGAGCACGATGAACGCCGATTCGGAGCTGACGGTGCTGAGCGCCGCCGGCAGCTCGCGCATGACGATCATCCGGCCGGTCGTGCTGCTCGGCATCGGCCTCAGCGCCGCCTTCTTCGCCGTCGACAACTTCATGGAGCCGCCGTCCCGCATGGCCGTGCGCCAGATGATCGCGACGGCGCATGCGAACCTGCTCTCCTCGGTCATCCAGGAGAACACGTTCCGCAAGGTGACGGACGGGCTCTACGTTCAGGTGGCCCAGCGCCGCAGCGGCGGCGTGCTGGAGGGATTGTTCGTGGCCGACACCCGCGATCCGCAGTTCGAGCTGGTCTACTATGCCCGCGAGGGCTCGGTGGACGAGAAGACCTCGGCGCTCGTCATGAAGGACGGCGAGGTGCACCGCAAGGTACCCGGCGGCAACGTCTCGGTGATCAAGTTCGATTCCTATGCCTTCGACCTCACGGACCTCACGCAGAATGTCGGGACCGCCAACATCCGCGCCAAGGATCGCGATCTCGCCTTCCTGCTCGATCCCGATCCGACCGATCCGCAGGTGAAGAAGAATCCGGGCGATTTCCGCGCCGAGCTGCACCGCCGCTTCACCGAATGGATGCTGCCGCTTCTCTTCGGGCTGATCGCGCTCGTCGTCAGCAGCGATGCCCGCTCGCACCGCGAGGCGCGCATCCATCCGATGATAACGGCGCTCGGCGCGGCGCTCATCATCCGCTGGGCGATGTTCTATGCGGGCAACAGCGCCGAATCGTCGGCCGCCTTCGTGCCGGTCCTGTACCTGATCCCGCTGGCGACCGGCGCGCTCGCCATCCGCTTCCTCGCCCGCAACAAGACGCTCGAGGTGCCGACCAGCGTGTCGCAGCGCTTCGAGGATCTGCGCGACGCGATCACCGACCGGTTCGCCGGGGCGACGCGAACGGGGGCCGGTTCGTGATCCCAACCCTCGGCTTCTATTTCTTCCGCCGCTACGTGATGACCGTCCTGTGGTTCCTCGTCGGCATCTTCGCCCTGATCTTCATCATCGACTTCAGCGAGACCTCCAACCGCATGAGCGGGCTGGCGGACTACACGGCGACCGGCGGGCTGCTGCTGACGGCGCTGCGCATTCCGATGATCCTGATGCAGACCGTGCCCTTTGTGGCGCTTTTCGCCGGCATGACGGCGCTGATCTCGCTCAACCGGCGCTACGAGCTGGTGGTGACACGCGCGACCGGCATCTCGGTCTGGCAGTTCCTGCGCCCCTTCGTGGTCGGCTCGTTCCTCTTCGGTATCCTCGCCGTCACGGCCATCAACCCGCTTGCCGCCTGGGGCGCCAAGCAGGCCGAGATCATCCAGGCGGAGTGGAGCGCCAATTCCCGCGCCTCCTCCGCCAAGACCGTGCCGTGGCTCCGGCAGATCTACAAGAACGAGGACATCATCATCGGCGCGAAGGCCGTCTCCGGCGAGGGCACGCAGCTCATCGGCGTCACCGTTATCCATTTCGACGCGCAGGGCCGCATCGGGCTTCGGCAGGACGCCGAATCAGCAACCTTGCACGATGGCTACTGGCTGCTTAACGACGTGCTGGAGACCCGCAACGGCGAGTTGCCGCGCCGTCTCCCGACGGTACAGCTCGGGACCAACCTGAAACGCGAATTCGTCCAGGAGCGGCTGGAAAAACCGGAATCCATCCCGTTTTTCGATCTCGGCCGCAAGATCGAGGTGGCAAAATCCTTCGGATTCCCGACGGACGCGATGGAAACGCAGTTCCATTCACTGCTTTCGCTGCCGCTGCTTCTGGTTGCCATGACGCTGATCGCCGCCTGCGTCTCGTTGAAATTTAGTCGCTTTAATCAATCACGTGCGGTGATTCTGGGTGGAATCCTTTCCGGCTTCATGCTTTATGTCGTGACCGTGCTCGTCAGAGCATTTGGAAGCAGCGGTGTTGTACCTCCGTTCGTTGCGGCCTGGTTACCAGTGATCGTGGCAATGGCGCTCGGTGCGACAATCCTGCTGCACCAGGAGGATGGCTAGTGGCGGCAGGCAACCGCGAACGAATTGGATGGGTCGCGACCGCCCTGCTTGCAGGCACGGCGCTGTGCGCCGTCGCGACCGCCGGCATGCTGCCGGCCCGCGCCCAGACGCCCGACATCGAATCGCTCGCACCGCAGATTCCGGAAGACGCCAAGCTGCTGCTCGCGGCGAACGAACTCGTCTACAACAACGACACGGACAAGGTGATCGCCCGCGGTGCGGTGCAGATCGACTACGGCGGCTACAAGCTCGTGGCGCGGCAGGTCGAATACGACCAGAAGACGGGCCAACTGACTGCCACCGGCCAGATCGAGTTCATCGAGCCGACCGGCAACCGGGTCTATGCCGAAACGCTGACGCTGTCGGACGACTTCGCCAACGGCTTCTCCAACGCGCTGAGGATCGAGACGACCGATCTCACCAAGATCGCGGCGACGAGCGGCGAACGCGTCAACGGCGAGGAGATGATCCTCAACCATGCCGTCTACACGGCCTGCACGCCCTGCGCGACCAACCCGACCCACCGTTCGCTCTGGCAGATCAAGGCCGAACGCGTCGTCCAGAACGGCCGCACGCATACGGTGCGCCTCGAACGCGCCCGCTTCGAGATGTTCGGCAAGCCGGTCGCCTATATCCCGGTGCTGGAGCTGCCGGACCACACGGTGAAACGCAAGACGGGCTTCCTCTTCCCGGAGTTCAGCTACCGCCAGAAGCTCGGACTCGGCATCGGCACGCCCTATTATTTCGCGATCGCGCCCGACATGGACGCGACCGTGACGCCGACAGCGCTGACCCGGCAGGGCTTCCTCCTGGAGGGCGAGTTCCGCAAGCGCTTCCACAACGGCGAGGTGACGCTGCGCGCCGCCGGCATCGACCAGATGCGGCGGAGCGTCTTCACGGCCGATACCAGCGACCGCGAGGAGGATTTCCGCGGCATGGTCGCCTCGACCGGCGAATTCAAGATCAACCCGCGCTGGGCATTCGGCTGGGACATCATGGCCGAGACCGACAACAACTTCGCGCGGACCTATGATCTGGACGGGCTGGACGACCGCATCCATGCGAACCAGACCTATCTGACGGGCCTCGGGCGCCGCAACTTCTTCGATCTCAGGGCCTTCTACTTCGACGTCCAGGATGCCGACCCGACAGACCTGCTGGAGCGCCAGCAGGCGGTCGCCCAGACGCTCGACTACGAATATATCGCGCCGCAATCGATCTTCGGCGGCCAGCTCAGCGCGACGGTCAACGCGACCAATGTCAGCCGCGACAAGCTCGACAAGTACAGCGTCTTCAACTCGGAGCGCTTCCGGGGTCTCGAAGGCAACACGACGCGGCTGACCACCGAGCTCGAGTGGAAGCGGCAGATCGTGGTGCCCGGCGGCCTGGTGCTGACCCCGCTGCTCGCCGCGCGCGGCGACGCGAACCGCCTCGACATGAATCCGCCGAACGGTTACGCCGGCAACTACACCGACGACGACAGCGCCACCCGGGGCATGCTGACGGCCGGGCTCGAGGCCCGCTATCCGATCGTCGCCACGACCGACTACAGCTCACATCTCTTCGAGCCGATCGCCCAGATCTATGCGCGGCCGAACGAACGCCTGTCCGGCGGGCTGCCGAACGAGGACGCGCAGAGCTTCGTCTTCGATGCCACCTCGCTCTTCGAACGGGACAAGTTCTCCGGCTACGACCGCATCGAGGGCGGCACGCGGGCGAATGTCGGCTTCCGCTACACCGGCACCTTCACCAACGGCGTGTCGCTGCATTCGATCGTCGGCCAGTCCTTCCACCTGGCGGGCAAGAATTCCTTCGCGACGGCGGACCTCGTCAACGCGGGCGCCAATTCCGGCCTGGAAGACGACCAGTCCGACTATGTCGGCATGGCGGGCGTCGGCCTGCCGAACGGGCTCGCCTTCTCCTACAGCACGCGGCTCGATCGCAAGGACCTGTCGGTTCGCCGCGCGGACACGACCGTCGGCTTCGAGAACCACCGGCTGGAAACGATGCTGACCTACACCCGCATCGCCGCGCAGCCGAAATACGGCTCGCCGGAAGACGACGACGAAATCCAGACGCTGGCGGCCTTCAAGTTCCGCGACTACTGGTCCGTCTTCGGCTCGCTCACCTACGATATCAACAGCCGCCATCTCGCCCGCAACGGCGTGGGTCTGTCCTATGACGACCGCGATACCGTCTTCTCGATCGTCTACGAGGAAACGCGCGACCGCTCCTCGACGGTGGCGAACGACTGGTCGATCGGTGCCCGCCTGAGCTTCCGCACGCTCGGCGACATCAATGTCGGCGACACGACGCTCGACGGTTTCGAATAGGCCGGCGGCCGGACAATCGCGGACTTGTCATTCTTTAGCCGCATGTATTATGCAAACGGGCGCAAAAGGGGCCGCGCGCAACCGGCGCTGCGGATGGGGCAAGTGTCGCCCGCCGCCTGGCGGGCCCGATACGCAACGGGAAGGAACAAGGCATGAAAAGCAGAAGCGCATGGATCGGCGCCGTCGCCCTCGGCGCCATGCTGGCAGCGGCGGCGCCCGCTCGGTTTTCCGGTTCCCCGGCCGAGGCCGCCAGCATCGTCGCGGTGGTCAACAACAGCGCCGTGACCTCCGGCGACATTGCAAAACGCGCCGCCTTTCTCCGCCTGCAGAACACGCGCGGCAACGTGCAGTCCATCGCCAAGGAACAGCTGATCGACGAGGCGCTGAAGCGGGAGGAGATCCTTCGGCTCAAGATGTCCGTCAGCACGAGCGACGTGGACGCCGCCTTCGGGCGCTTCGCCTCCGGCAACAAGCTGTCGCCGCAGCAGCTTTCGCAGATCCTCGAACGGTCCGGCGTCGGCGTCGAACATTTCAAGGCCTATATCGCCGTCCAGATGAGCTGGCCGCGCGTCGTCAATGCACGCTACGGCCGGGCGAATGCGAAGAGCTTCATCTCGCGCGTCCAGGAAAACGACGGCAAGAAGCCGGTGACGACGGAATATTTCCTGCAGCAGGTGATCTTCGTCGTCCCGGAGAAGCGCCGCGGCGCCATTCTCGGCAAGCGCAAGGCGGAAGCAGAAGCGTCGCGCTCGAAATATCCGGGCTGCGACGCGGCGAAGGTCTTCGCCGCGACGATGCACGACGTATCGATCCGCGAACTCGGCCGCGTGCTGGAGCCGGAACTGCCCGACAACTGGAAACCGCTCGTCATGAAGGCCGAGGGCCAGACGACGGGCACGC
Organism: Rhizobium alarense; assembly: GCF_021555155.1. Lineage (GTDB taxonomy): Bacteria > Pseudomonadota > Alphaproteobacteria > Rhizobiales > Rhizobiaceae > Rhizobium_D > Rhizobium_D alarense. Next base: position 21,661 of record NZ_JAKGBU010000071.1, on the reverse strand, counting down.
TGGTCACCGAGCGGGGCGTCGAATATCTCGGCATCTGCAAGAAGCGCGAGGTGAACGACGACGTGGCGGCCGAGATGGTCTTCCGGGCCGAGGATCTCGGCAAGACCGGCAACGAAGAGCAGGACGCCAACAGCAAGCGTTACATCGACGAACTGCGCAGCCGCGCCAACATCACCATGCGCTGATCGCGCAAAACCACGGGCCACGGTGGCCCGCGGCCCTCCCGCCGGATCACAGATGACCGACAAGACACCAGCACCCCTCGCCCTGACGATGGGGGACCCGG
>NZ_JAKGBU010000071.1:0-21275 GCF_021555155.1 Rhizobium alarense | reverse complement strand
GGCCCGCGGCCCTCCCGCCGGATCACAGATGACCGACAAGACACCAGCACCCCTCGCCCTGACGATGGGGGACCCGGCGGGCATCGGCCCCGACCTGACGCTCCAGCTCTGGTCGCGGCGGCGCGCGCTGTCGCTGCCCCCTTTCCTCTTCATCGGCGATCCGCGCCTGCTCGCCGAACGCGCGGCCGATCTCGGCCTGCGCGTTCCGACCGCCGAGGCCCGGCCCGAGGACGCGGCCTCCGTCTTCGACGAGGCGCTTCCCGTGCTCGGCATCGAACTCGCGGCGCCGGCGACCGCCGGCGCTCCCGCCGCCGCCAATGCCGGGGCCGTCATCCGCTCGATCGAGGCCGCGGTGGAACTCACCTTCGCGGGCCGGCTCTCCGCCGTCGTCACCAACCCGATCGCCAAGTCGGTGCTCTACGAGGCCGGCTTCGGCTTTCCCGGCCACACCGAGTTCCTCGCCGATCTCGCCGAGCGGCGCACCGGCGAACCGGTGCTGCCGGTCATGCTGCTCGCCGGGCCGAAGCTGATGAGCGTGCCGGTGACGATCCACATCCCGCTGAAGGACGTGCCGGCGGCGCTGACCGAGGATCTCGTCTACCGCACCGGCGCCATCACGGCGGCGGACCTGAAGCACCGCTTCGGCATCGCGGCACCGCGCCTTGCCGTCGCGGGGCTCAATCCGCATGCCGGCGAAGGCGGCGCGCTGGGGCTCGAGGACGACGCGATCGTCCGGCCGGCCGTCGAACGGCTGCGTGCCGACGGGATCGACGCGGTCGGCCCGCTGCCGGCCGACACCATGTTCCACGACGCCGCGCGCGAGACCTATGACGTGGCGCTCTGCATGTATCACGACCAGGCGCTGATCCCGGCCAAGGCGCTCGGCTTCGACGATTCCGTCAACGCGACGCTCGGCCTGCCCTTCATCCGCACGTCGCCCGACCACGGCACCGCCTTTTCGCTCGCCGGCAGCGGCAAGGCGAAGCCGGACAGCCTGCTGGCGGCACTGCGGCTCGCCGCGCGGCTCGGCGCCCGTGGCGGGGCTTTCCGCTGATGGCCGCGCTCGACGGCCTGCCGCCGCTGCGCGACGTCATCCAGCGCCACGGGCTCGACGCGAAGAAGGCGCTCGGGCAGAACTTCCTGCTCGACCTCAACCTCACCCAGAAGATCGCCCGCACGGCCGGCCCGCTGGAGGATTGCACGGTCATCGAGGTCGGCCCCGGCCCGGGCGGCCTGACGCGGGCGATCCTGGCGCTCGGCGCGAAGAAGGTGATCGCCGTCGAGCGCGATTCGCGCTGCCTGCCGGCGCTCGCCGAAATCTCGGATCATTATCCCGGCCGCCTGGAGGTGATCGAGGGCGACGCGCTGAAGACCGACTTCGCCGCGCTTGCGGATGGCGGCCCGACGCGCATCATCGCCAACCTGCCCTACAATGTCGGCACGCAGCTTCTCGTCAACTGGCTGCTGCCCGGCGGCTGGCCGCCCTTCTACCGATCGATGACGCTGATGTTCCAGAAAGAGGTCGGCCTCAGGATCGTGGCGCGCGAGGACGACGACCACTACGGCCGCCTCGGTGTGCTCTGCGGCTGGCGGACGAACGCCCGCATGGCCTTCGACGTGCCGCCGCAGGCCTTCACGCCGCCGCCGAAGGTGACCTCCACAGTCGTGCATCTGGAGCCGATCGCGACCCCGCTCGCCTGCGATGCCCGGGCGCTCGAACGGGTGACGCAGGCGGCCTTCGGCCAGCGGCGCAAGATGCTGCGCCAGAGCCTGAAGCCGGTCGGCGGCGAGGCGCTGCTGGCGCGCGCCGGCATCGACCCGCAGCGGCGGGCCGAGACGCTGTCCGTCGCGGAGTTCGTGGCGCTCGCCAATGAACTGGAGTGAAAGCCTCTACCTTCAATCCGCCACGATTGACCTGATCGGATGCCCGCCATCCGCATGCCGTCCGCGATCCTGAACAGGTGACCCGGCCGCATGCCTCCGACTGCGAGGCCCATCCATGAATGCCGCAAGACCCTTCAGACAGAAACGCCGGATCGCCGCCCTCTGGCTGCTCGCCACGTCCTTCGCCACGCTGTTCCTCGTCTCCCAGCCGAGCTGGGGCGACGGGACAAGCTTTCATGAGGCGACGGAGGTCACCGGCCTCATCCTCGTCTTCTTCGGCGTGCTCGGGCGGCTGTGGAGCATCCTCTTCATCGGCGCGCACAAGAATGCGGCCCTGGTGACCTCCGGCCCCTATTCGATGACTCGCAACCCGCTCTACGTCTCCTCGCTGGTGGCGATCGCCGGCATCGGCCTGATGTTCGGCTCCTTCACGCTGACGGCGCTGCTGGTGGCGGCAAGCTACGGCATCTTCCGCTATACCGCCCTGCGCGAGGCGGACTTCCTCGCAAGCCGCTTCGGCGCCGCCTACGACGCCTATGCCAAGCGCACGCCGCTCTTCTGGCCGAACCCGGCGGCCTATTCCGGCGAGACCGAGGTCGCCTTCTCGCAGGCGGCCCTTGCCAAGACCTTCCTCGACTGCCTGTTCCTGATCGCGCTCTTCCCGCTCCTCGAAGGCATCGAGCAGTTGCAGGCGGCGGGCTATCTCACAGTGCTCTTCCGCATCCCGTGAGCGCCCGGCTCAAAGGACCGGCTTCTCCGTGAGCAGCCGGGTCACGAAGTCGTAGAGACCGGGCCGGCGGTCGCGCCGCAGCCGCTCGGCCTCGACGATGGATTTCAGCGACATATAGGCCCGGTTGAGGTCGTCGTTGACGACGATGTAGTCGTATTCCCGCCAGTGCTCGATCTCCGAGCGGGAATTGGCGAGCCGGGTCGCGATGACCTGCTCGGTGTCCTCGGCCCGCCGGTGGAGGCGCGCCTGGAGCTCGGTCATGGTCGGCGGCAGGATGAAGATCGAGACGACGTCCGCCGGCATCTTCTCCTGAAGCTGCTGCGCGCCCTGCCAGTCGATGTCGAAGAGCATGTCGCGGCCCGCCGCCATCGCGTCCTCGACCGCCTCGCGCGGCGTGCCGTAGAAATTGCCGTGCACCTCCGCCCACTCCAGCAGCGCATCGGAATCGCGCAGCCGCTCGAACTCGCGGATGCCGACGAAACGGTAGTGCACGCCCTCGATCTCGCTCGGACGGCGCTGGCGCGTCGTGACGCTGACCGACAGGCTCAGATTCTTGTCGTTCTCGAGCAGGCTGCGGGCGATCGTCGACTTGCCGGCACCGGACGGGGACGAGATGACGAGCATCAGCCCCCGGCGCGAAATCTCTACCAAATTGGGACGGCCCGGCTCGTACATGCCCTACTCCAGGTTCTGGATCTGCTCGCGAAACTGGTCGACGACCACCTTCAGCTCGATGCCGGCGGCGGTGACGGCCGCAGCGTTCGACTTGGAACAGATCGTATTCGATTCGCGGTTAAATTCCTGTGCCATGAAATCGAGCTTGCGCCCGACCGGGCCGCCGGCGGCAAGCAGCGCGCGCGCCGCGGCGATATGGGCGCCGAGCCGGTCGATCTCCTCGCGCAGATCCGCCTTGGTGGCGAGCAGCGCGGCTTCCTGGTGCAGCCGGTCGCGGTCGAGCATCGCGCTGCCCTGCACGAGCAGCGCCACCTGCTGGGCCACGCGCTCGACGAGGGCCGCGACGGTGCGGCTCGGATCGCTTTCGACCAGCGCCACGAGCTCCCCGATGCGGCCGAGCTGGAGCAGCAGCACGTCGCGCAGCGCGGCACCCTCGCGCAGACGCATGTCCTTCAACTGCGCGATGGCATCGACAAGACCACGGCGGAGATCCGCGTCGCGCGAAAGCCGCGCCGCCTCGTCATCCTCGGGTTCGCGGAAGTCGATGATGCCGCGCACGGCGAGCAGCGCGTCGAGGCGGAGCGGCGCCGGATCGACGATGCCGGAGAGCTGCTCACGCAGGGCGAGAACGGCCGAGAGCGCCGCCTGGTTGACGACCGGCTCGACGACGCTTTCGCCGACGCTGAGCGACAGCCCGATCTGCAGGTTGCCGCGCGCGAAATGGGCGGCCGCCTCGCGCCGGACATCGGCCTCGAGATGTTCGCAGCCCTGCGGCAGGCGGACGCGCAGGTCGAGGCCCTTGCCGTTGACGGAGCGCAGCTCCCAGACCCAGCGGAAACGGCCGCTGGTTCCCTCCGTACGGGCAAATCCCGTCATCGATTGCAGTGTCATGGCCCACCCTCGTTCGCCGCCCCCGCCGGCCGCTTGCGGCGGCGGGGAGAATCGGTGGCGCAACGATGGAGGATGACGGCGCGGAAGGAAACGGGGCGCCCGGGCAATCGCCCGGCGATCCACATGGAACTGCCGGGCGCCGGGCGTCGCCGCCGTTTACTGCAGCGTGCGCGTGCCGACCAGGCGGGCGAGATCCGAGATGGTGTCGAGGGCGGAGACGTCGAAATCCGCGCCGGCGAGATCGAGGCCGAAATCCTGCTCCAGCAGCATGATCATCTCGGTCGCGGCGAGCGAATCGAGACGGCCGGTGACGAAGAGGGATTCCTCGTCCGTCACCGGCGACGTGTCGCCGCGGGCGGCGAGCAGGCTGCCGACGGTTTCGCGCAGGCGTTCAGTGGTCGTAAGGCTCATGTCATACTCCGAACAGGCTCATGAGGAAGTGAAGGCGTTCGCCCAGGGTGAAGGCGTCGATCGGCTCGTTGAAGATCGCAAGCAGGCAGAAGAACAGGCCGACATGGACGCGTGGCAGCACGTCGTAACGCAGGACCCCGTCCTCCGGCTTCGGCTTGCGCTTGCGCATCTGCGAGACGATGAGGCCGCCCGCAAGCACCGTGCAGTAGAAGAGGTAGCTCTCGAAGGCGTGCAGGCCCTGCCAGAGCCCGTCCTCGGCGAGCAGGTCGATGCGGCCCATGAAATGGAACAGCCAGTTGCCGACGCAGGCGGCCGAGAAGGTGGCGAAGGCGACGCGCAGGCGGGGATGTTTCTTGAACCAGCGCAGGAAGGCCGGATAGAAGAAGAAATCGACCAGCAGCTCCTTGAAATAGAAGTAGTAGCGGTTCCAGAATTCCGCGAGGCTGCGGGCGGCGAGCGGGCGTACCGTGTTGCGCGGAATGCAGTAGCCGGCGACCCGGATCAGCGCCACGACGATATGGCCCCAGGCCGCGAGATGCAGAAGATCCTGCAGGTAATGGGTGACGAGCGCCGTCCAGGAGGTGGCGAGCGGCAGCGGCGTGCCGCCGATCGCCGCGGACATCGCCTCGGCCAGCGTCGGCAGTCCGGCCTCGCGGTTGACGAGCTCCACCGAGACGGCATAGGCCGCCGTCAGGAGGGCGCCCCAGACCATGAGCTTCAGGCCCTTGAGGCGCGACACGGCGAGCGCCGCGTCATCCTTCGCCTCGAACTTCGCCAGGAAGCCGGCGCCCTTGCCGATCGGCAGGGTGGGGCCTTCCCAGAACGGCCGGAAGAAGGCGGCGCGCGGATAGGGATCGACGGTCTGCTTCACCTTCTGGTCGGCCAGCGCATAGGCGATGCACCAGAAGCCGGAGGCGAGCGTCGCGAGGAACAGCCAGGTGACGGCCTCGAACCGCGCCGGCAGCGCGCCGGAGAGGGCGAGCGCGACGAGGGCGAAGAACACGGCCATCATCGTGACGACCGGATGGCGGGCCGGCGCCGTCTCGCGGAAGGTCGACTGGAGCCGCAGGGCGGCAAGGCCGAAGGCGAGGAATGCCAGGCCGGCACCGGCGAAGAGCATGCGAGGATCGACCGCGCCGACCGTTTCGGCCAGCCGCAGGGTGAAGGCGCCGAGGTCTTCCGACCGCGTCGGCCGCAGCATGACGAAGAGCAGGGTCGTAAGCCCGATGACGAGCGTCCGGCGGGCCGGCATGGCGGCGCAGCCGAGGAGACCGAGCGCCGCGATGAGAATGCTGCCCGACCCCGGATTCGTGGCGCCGAAGACGAGGAGGACCGCAAGGTGCAGCAACGCCACGCCCGGCCTGCTTGCCGCGAAATCGACGACGGCCGGATTCCGGTCCATGCCGAGCCAGGCGGCACGCAGGCCGAGCAACCGGCCGACCGGCCCCGGACGCGCGGCGCCGGGAAGGAAAACGGCGTCGCTCATGCCGCGCGTCCCTCCGCTTCCGGCACGAGGCCGCGCTCGAGCCTGTCGAACAGCGCCTTGCGGTCGACCTTGCCGTTGGCGTTGAGCGGCAGGTCGTCGAGGAGATGCACCGCGCCCGGCACCATATAGGCGGGCAGCCGCTCGCGCAGCGCCGCTCGGATCGCGTCCGGCGTGCCGGCGGCGCCGACGGCAAAGCCGACGATGCCGGTCGCCGAGCCCTGCGTGGCCGGCCAGGCGACGGCGGCGACATGGTCGGAGCCGGAGGCGGCGCGCAGATACATCTCCACCTCCTCCAGCTCGACGCGGTTGCCGAGCACCTTCACCTGGTTGTCGATGCGGCCGAGGTGATGGAAGAGGCCGTCGGCGTCGGTCATGCCGAGATCGCCGGTCAGATACCAGCGCACGCCGTCGATGACGGGGAAACGGGCGGCCGTCAGGTCCGGCTGGCCGAAATAGCCGGTGGCCAGCTGGGCGCCCGAAAGCGCGATCTCGCCCGGCGTGCCGGCGGGAAGCTGCCTGCCCTCGCCGTCGAGGATCGCCGCCCGCATGCCGGGATAGGCCGCGCCGATCGCCACGATCTCGCGCTTCGGCGTGACCGCGACGGGCTCGACCACGGGCTGGCGCAGGCAGGCGATCGTCGCCTCCGTCGGGCCGTAGATGTTCTCGACCCGGCTGTCGGGCGCCGCCTCCGCCCAGGCGCGCGCGGCACCCACCGGCAGCGGCTCGCCGCAGAACATCGAGATGCGCAGGCTCGGCAGGCTGCCGGCCTCGAGCGTGCGGTTCTGCCGCATCATGGCGATGATCGACGGCACCGACAGCCAGGTGGTGATCTGCCGGTCGCGGATGAAGCGGGCCGGCGCCACCATCTGCAGCGGCGTCATCACATGCAGCGACGCGCCGGCCTGCCAGGTCAGGAACATGTTGTGGACGGAGAGGTCGAAGGTGATGTCGCAGGTCTCGGCGGCGCGGTCGTCCGGGCGGAAGCCGAACCAGGCCTGCATCACGTCCATGTAATGGTTGACGGCGCCGACCGGCACCATGACGCCCTTCGGCACGCCGGTCGTGCCGGAGGTGAACTCGATATAGGCGAGGTGATCGGCATCGACCGCGGCCGGCTGTGCCGGACCGCCTTCCGGCAGGCTGCCGAGGCGCTGGACGACAATGCCGTCGAGGTCGAGCGCGAGGCGCGCGTCGTCGGCAAGAACGACGGTCGACGGCAGGACCGCCCTCACCCGCTCGGTGATCATCGCCGCGCCGCGCGCGTCGACGACGAGCGCATCGAGCGCGAGCGTTTCGAGCAGCATCACCAGGCGCTCCTCCGGCAGCTTCAGGTTGAGCGGCACATAGGTTCCGCCCGACCAGGCGGTGCCGAGGATGCCGGCGCAGGCGGCAAGGCTGCGCGAGGCGAGAATGCCGACGCGACCGGTGTGGGCGACGGGCCGGACGACGCCGGCAAGACGACGCGCGAGGCCGGCAAGATCGCCGTAGGTCAACTCGGTTCCGGCGACGGAAAGTGCCAGAAGATCCGGATTTTCCCGCGCGTGATGATAGACATCGAACGAAAGGTTTCGTCCAGCAGCCATGTCGCCATCCCCTCATCTAAACTTCAGGTGGCGGCCACTATGGTCGAGCAAAGCTTTAAATTCAAATAACGACGCGAAATAGAGTTACTTTAATATTTTGTTTTTATTAAAATTTTACCTTCTGCCTCGACCCCGCGGCGTCGGGTCGCCAAGGGTTGCATGATACCCGGAACTGCATCCCGCCGCGCCTGCCCGGCCCGCGGGCCGCCCTCGCCCTCCCGCTGGAAACCGCCTGCTTTTTTTGCCGGTCCCGCACACGGCGACGCACGGAACCGGCGGCTTAAGGCAGCGCTTGACGTTCTTCGGCCCGCTCCGGGAGCGTTCGGCGTCGGCCGATCACTCGGCCGGGGCGGCTTCGGCTTCCTTCGCCGCCTCGGCGGCCTTCTCGGCCTCGAGCTTGCGCCAGCGCCGCACGTTCTCGTTATGCTCGTCGAGCGATTCGGCAAAGGCGTGGCCACCCGTGCCGTCGGCGACGAAATAGAGGTCGGTGGTGCGCGACGGATTGGCGACGGCTTCCAGCGCCGCGCGGCCGGGATTGGCGATCGGCGTCGGCGGCAGGCCCTTGATGACATAGGTGTTGTAGGGCGTTTCCTTCTCGAGGTCCGACTGGAAGATCGCCCGGTCCGACGGCTTGCCGTCGCCGCCGAACAGGCCGTAGATGATCGTCGGATCCGACTGGAGCCGCATGTTCTTCTCCAGCCGGTTGATGAAGACCGACGCGACGCGGGGCCGTTCGTCGGCACGGCCGGTCTCCTTCTCGACGATCGAGGCGAGCGTCACGAGTTCCTCGGGCGTGGCGATCGGCAGGTCGTCGTCGCGCTTTTCCCAGATCTGCTCGACGAGCGCCTTCTGCGCCGTCAGCATCTGCTGCAGGATGTCGGCGCGTTTCGTGCCGCGGGAGAACTTGTAGGTGTCGGGCATCAGCGTGCCTTCGGCCGGCAGGTCCGCCGGCAGGTCACCCTCCAGCACCGGGTCGTCGGCCAGCCGGCGGAAGATCTGCTTGACCGTCAGACCTTCCGGCACCGACACGCTGTAGAGGATCGACTTGCCCGACTTCAGCAGCTCCAGGATCTCGCGCATCGAGGCATTGGCCTTGAGTTCGTATTCGCCCGCCTTCAGCGTCGTGCCGTCCTCCAGATAGATGCTCGACAGGGCGCGGAAGACGCGGCCGTCGGTGACCGCGTTGTTGCGCTCGAGGCTTGCGGCGATCTCGTTCAGGCCGGCGCCGCTGCGCACGATGAAGTTGGTGTTGGCGACGAGCGGTCCGGGCTTCTCGTAGCTGTCGATCGCGTAGTAGAAGACCGCCGCGGCGGCGATCGTCACCAGCACGATCATCGTCATCACGAAGTTCAGGAAGATGACGAGCTGGCTGCGGGCCTTGCGCGAGCGGCGCGGCGGCAGCGGCACCTTCTCGGGTCGCAGGGCCTCGTTGGCCGACTTCGGAATGATGCGGCCATTGCCCTCGCCGCGACCGAATTGCGTATCGCCGGAACCGTTCGTGTCGCTCACGGAAAATCCTCACTCCTAGTGCCTCGGCACTGTACCAGACGGGTCATCGTTCTAGTACAGAGCAATACGGCAAAAACAGGTACGGGGCCTTGCGGCCCCGCTCTCGGTCGTCGTCGGTTCGGGGCGCTCGGCCGTGGACTGTGCCGGCCGCACCTACGCGTAGCGGCGCAGCACCAGCGACGCGTTGGTGCCGCCGAAGCCGAAGGAATTGGACAGCGCCACGTTGATCTCACGCTTGCGCGCCTTGTGCGGCACGAGGTCGATCGCCGTCTCCACGTCGGGATTGTCGAGGTTCAGCGTCGGCGGCGCGATGTTGTCGCGGATCGCCAGCGCCGCGAAGATCGCCTCGACGGCGCCGGCCGCCCCGAGCAGATGGCCGATCGCCGACTTGGTGGAGGACATCGAGACCCTGGCGGCATTGTTGCCGACCAGGCGCTCGACGGCGCCGAGCTCGATCGTGTCGGCCATGGTCGAGGTGCCGTGCGAATTGATGTAGTCGACGTCCGCCGCCGAAAGGCCGGCGCGCTTCAGCGCCATCTGCATGCAGCGATAGGCGCCGTCGCCGTCCTCGGAGGGGGCGGTGATGTGATAGGCGTCGCCGGAAAGGCCGTAGCCGACGACCTCGGCATAGATCTTCGCGCCGCGCGCCCTGGCATGCTCGAGGTCCTCGAGGATCACGATGCCGGCGCCCTCGCCCATCACGAAGCCGTCGCGGTCGCGGTCATAGGGGCGCGAGGCGGCGGTCGGGTCGTCGTTGCGGGCGGTCGACAGCGCCTTGCAGGCGGAGAAGCCGGCGAGCGCCATGCGGGAGATCGGCGATTCCGTGCCGCCGGCGACCATGACATCCGCATCGCCGAGCGCGATCAGCCGGGCGGCGTCGCCGATGGCATGCGCCCCGGTGGAACAGGCGGTGACGACCGAATGGTTCGGGCCGCGCAGCTTGTGGCGGATCGACACCTGGCCAGAGGCGAGGTTGATCAGGCGGCCCGGAATGAAGAAGGGAGAAACGCGCCTCGGTCCCTTGTCCCTGAGGACGTAGCCGGCCTCGACAATGCCTTCGAGCCCGCCGATGCCGGAGCCGATGAGAACGCCCGTCGCGCACTGGTCGTCGTCGGTCTCGGGATGCCAGCCGGCATCGTCCAGCGCCATGTTGGCCGCCGCCATCGCATAGACGATGAACTGGTCGACCTTGCGCTGCTCCTTCGGCTCCATCCACTGGTCGGGATTGTAGGTGCCGTCCGAGCCGTCGCCGCGGGGGATGAAACAGGCGATCTGGGCGGAGATGTCGTCGACCTGGAACTCGGTGACACGGCGCGCGCCGCTCTTGCCGTCCAGAAGTCTCGACCAGGTTATCTCGGTGCCACAGCCCAAAGGCGATACCATGCCGGTACCGGTGATAACGACACGCCTCATTGTCCGTGATCCACCCTGCCTGTCTTGTTATCGTTCGAAGTGCAGTTGCGGCCCCTTGGCGGAGGCCGCGACGGGCCGACAGGCCCGTCGGGACTCTCGTGTGGTCAGGCCTGGGCCTTCTCGATGAACTTGACGGCGTCGCCGACCGTCAGGATCGAATCCGCCGCATCGTCGGGGATTTCGACGCCGAACTCTTCTTCGAAGGCCATGACCAGTTCGACGGTGTCGAGCGAGTCCGCGCCCAGATCATCGATGAAGCTCGCGCCTTCGCTGACCTTGTCGGCATCGACGCCCAGATGATCAATGACAATTTTCTTTACGCGTTCTGCGATATCGCTCATGTCGGATTCCTCGACCTTTGTTATATTCACGATGCCTTCGACGGCACCGGTCACTCAACCAACCTGCAACGCCGCGATATGGTGCAGCAGGCAATCCCTTCAACCGGAAGCGCGGTTTCGGCGCTCGTCAAAACGCCCTCGGAGCCTCGCGCATTCCGTGCCGACTGCTTTCAGTCATGGCCCGATTAACACGGTTTAAGTCCGCCGGAAAGCCTGAAAATCGCACCGCCGACGCCGGTCAACATGCTATTTTCACTGGCGCCACGGCGCTTTGCCGCGGCCTCAGATCATCGCCATGCCGCCGTTGACGTGCAGCGTCTGCCCGGTCATGTAGCCGGCCTCCGACGAGGCGAGATAGGCGACGGCCGAGGCGACTTCCGCGCCCGTGCCCATGCGCTTCATCGGGATCGCTCCCATGATCGCGTCCTTCTGCTTGTCGTTGAGCTTGCCGGTCATCGCCGATTCGATGAAACCCGGCGCGACGCAGTTGACGGTGACGTTGCGGGTCGCGATCTCCTGGGCGAGCGACTTGCTGAAGCCGATCATGCCGGCCTTGGAGGCGCAATAGTTCGCCTGGCCCGGATTGCCGGTGACGCCGACGATGGAGGTGATGTTGATGATGCGGCCGTAGCGGCGGCGCATCATCGGATGGGTCAGCTCGCGCGTCAGGCGGAAGACGGCCGTCAGGTTCACTTCCAGTACCGCGTCCCAGTCGTCGTCGCTCATGCGCACGAAGAGGCCGTCCTTGGTGATGCCGGCATTGTTGACGAGGATGTCGACGCCGCCGAGCTCGGCCTCCGCCTTCTCGCCGAGCGCCTTGACCTCGGCGCGGTCGGAGAGGTTGGCCGGGAAGACGTGGACGCGCTCGCCGAATGCGTTGGCGAGCGTTTCCAGCTTCTCGACGCGGGTGCCGTGCAGGCCGACGACGGCGCCCTGCGCATGAAGGATGCGGGCGATTTCCTCGCCGATGCCACCGGACGCGCCGGTCACCAGGGCCTTGCGGCCGGAAAGATCAAACATGGGTCCTGTCCCTATCGTCTGTGTCCAGTTGCCGGCGATCAGCCGAGGATCGACTGAAGCGCCGCGTCGATGTCGGCAGCGGTGTTGACCGCGATGCCGTTCACCGACTTGTCGATGCGCCGCGCGAGGCCCGTCAGCACCTTGCCGGAGCCGATTTCATACAAAGTCGTCACAGTGTTGGCGGCGAACCATTCGACGGTCTCGCGCCAGCGCACCTGGCCGGTCACCTGTTCGACGAGCAGCCGGGCGATCTCCGCCGCGTCGGAAACCGGTGCCGCAAGCACGTTGGCGACGACGGGCACGACGGGCGGGCGCATCGCGACACCGGCGAGCGCCTCGCGCATCGCCTCGGCGGCAGGCGCCATCAGCGCGGAATGGAAGGGCGCGGAGACCGGCAGCATGAGGGCGCGTTTGGCGCCCCTGTCCGTCGCGAGCCTCGCCGCCCGTTCGACGGCGGGCTTCGCCCCGGAAATGACGATCTGGCCGCCGCCATTGTCGTTGGCGATCTGGCAGGCGCCGTCGGCAAGCGACTCCGCACAGACAGCCTGCACGTCGCCGTGTTCGAGCCCGATGATCGCCGCCATGGCGCCCTCGCCCACCGGCACGGCCGCCTGCATGGCATTGCCGCGGATGCGCAGGAGCCGGGCGGTGTCGGCCAGCGAGAAGGTGCCGGCGGCACAGAGCGCCGAATATTCGCCGAGCGAGTGCCCGGCGACATAGGCGACCGTGTCCTTCAGCGACAGGCCGCGGGCCGCCAGCACGCGCATCACGGCGATCGAGACGGCCATCAGCGCCGGCTGGGCGTTCGCCGTCAGCGTCAGGCGGTCTTCCGGTCCGTCGAACATCACCTCCGACAGTTTCTCGCCGAGCGCCTCGTCGACCTCGGCGAAGACGGCGGCGGCTTCCGGGAAGGTCGCGGCGAGCTCCCTGCCCATGCCGACGGCCTGGCTTCCCTGGCCGGGAAAGGTGAATGCGATGGTCATGGGATGCCTCTTCCCTATGGTTTTTGCCCTCCATTCACGCAATATGTCGCGGAGTCAAGCGTCGCGAGGGCCGCGGACCAGCCCCCGACGCTTCTATCCGCCGTAAAGTGGCCCGGGAAATCACAAGCCGGCCGTTTCCGGCCATCCGTCCCTTGCGCTTGCCGGCGAGCGTCCTACATTCGCCCCCGTTCTCCAAAAAGGAATTTTCCCGCATGAAATACAACCCGCTCGGCCGCACCGGCATCGCGGTCTCCGAAATCTGCCTTGGAACCATGACCTGGGGCTCGCAGAACAGCGAGGCAGAGGCGCATGAGCAGCTCGACTATGCATTGTCCCGGGGCGTGAACTTCATCGATACGGCGGAACTCTATCCGACGACGCCGCTTTCCGAGGAGACCTACGGCGACACGGAGCGCCTCATCGGCTCCTGGCTCAAGGCGCGCGGCAGCCGCGACAGGGTCGTGCTGGCGACCAAGGTGGCGGGGCCGGGCCGGCCCTATATCCGCGGCGGGGCGCCGATGACCAAGGACGGCATGGTCGCGGCGATCGAGGGCAGCCTGAAGCGGCTCAACACCGACTATGTCGACCTCTACCAGCTGCACTGGCCGAACCGCGGCCACTACCATTTCCGCAACGCCTGGACCTACAGCCCCTGGGAGCAGGACCGCGAGAAGGCGGAGGCCGACTTCGTCGAACTCCTGGAAACGGCGGCGGACCTGCACAGGCAGGGCAAGATCCGGGCGCTCGGCCTCTCCAACGAGACGGCCTGGGGCACGATGCAGTATCTTCGGCTCGCCGAGGAGAAGGGCCTGCCGCGCGTCGCCTCGATCCAGAACGAATACAACCTGCTCTACCGGGCCTACGATCTCGACCTCGCGGAACTGTCCCACCACGAGGACATCGGCCTGCTCGCCTATTCGCCGCTTGCCGCCGGCCTGCTGACCGGCAAGTATCTCGGCGGCGCGCGGCCGGAAGGCTCGCGCCTGACGCGCAACGGCGACCTCGGCGGCCGCTTCCAGCCGCATCAGGAGCCGGCCGTCGCCGCCTATGTGGCGCTTGCCCGCGAGCACGGGCTCGACCCGGCGCAGATGGCGCTCGCCTTCTGCCTGACGCGCCCCTTCACGGCCTCCGTCATCATCGGGGCCACCTCGATGGAGCAGTTGAAGACGGACATCGCCGCGGCCGACGTAACCCTCGCGCCGGAGGTGATGAACGGCATCCGCGCCCTGCACCGGCGGTTCCCGGCACCAATCTGACGGCGCCGGCGACCGGCGGCAGGAGACAAGCTCCGGCGGCGAAATGGCCCGCGACCGATACCGGTCGCGGGCCATTCGTCAGGCGCCGCCGCGAAGGCCGCTACTGCGCGGTCCCGCCTTCGGCCGGCTGGCTGTCGCCGGGCTGCGCTTCGAGGGGCTGCGTGCCCGTCGTCGACTGGCCATCGGCCGGAGCCGCGTCGGGCGTCTCGATCGCCGAGGTATTGGCGTTCGGATCCACGCCGTCACCCGGCGTGCCGGCGTAGTAGAAGATGCCGACGGCCACGAGCACGGCGAGGATGACCGCAGCCGCCCAGCCACCTGTGGAACTGCCGCGCGTGGTGTTCACGACGGTCGGCCCGCGATCCTCGACGGGACGGTTGGCCATTGTCGGATCGTGGGGTCGATTGACACGATTGGGATCCTGCATTGCTTCACTCCCTGGTTGACATCGCCCCCACAACGCACCGGGCGGCCGGAGGTTCCCGTCTTCCCGGATCGCGGCCCGGCGACCGCGTTTGCGTCCAGGGCGTCATGCCGAGGCCTTTCGTGCGCGGCAGCCGCGCCGCGGTGCTGCGCCACGGCGGCGACTGAGCGGATTATACGCTCATTGCGGGAACGGAGGGGAAGTTTTCGCGCGGCGGCGGCGCATCGACGGGCGCGCCGGCCGGCGAAAGCCGTGCCGCGGCAGGCAATTCCGTCCAGGGGCTTGCTTCAGGGCGAAAAATCCGTATAAGCGCGCTGTTCGAAACACCCGGTCTATCGGCTGGTGGCTGAACGGAGGGCCGGTTTCCGTGATTGGAAACCGTTCGGAGCCGAGGGCTCCAGCCTCCCGTGTCTCCGCTCTCGACCGTCTGGATGATACGCTTTTCTTGCCCGGAGCCACACAGCTCCTGAGAACTGTCGTTGAGGCTTGGCGCCGATGCCGGGTGATGGATAAACGCAAGAAAGGCAAAGCCCAATGGCACTTTACGAACATGTATTCCTGGCCCGCCAGGACGTGTCCGCCCAGCAGGTCGACGGTCTCGTCGAGCAGTACAAGGGCGTGATCGAAGCGAACGGCGGCAAGGTCGGCCGCGTCGAGAACTGGGGCCTCAAGTCCCTGACCTACCGCATCAAGAAGAACCGCAAGGCGCATTACGCGCTGATGGACATCGATGCCCCGGCCGCCGCCATCCACGAGATGGAGCGCCAGATGCGCATCAACGAAGACGTGCTTCGCTACATGACGATTGCCGTCGAGGCCCATGAAGAGGGCCCGTCCGCGATGATGCAGAAGCGCGACCGCGACGACCGTCCGCGCCGCGACGGCGACGACCGTGGCCCGCGCCGCGACTTCGGCGATCGCGGCCCGCGCCGTGATTTCGGCGACCGTCCGCCGCGCCGCGACGGCGACCGTCCGGCCCGCGAAGACCGCGCGTAATCGCAGTAGAAGGAGATTAAGACAATGGCTGATGTTTCTTCCGCTCCGGCACGCCGCCCGTTCCACCGCCGTCGCAAGACCTGCCCGTTCTCGGGCGCGAACGCACCGAAGATCGACTACAAGGACGTCCGTCTGCTGTCGCGCTACATTTCCGAGCGCGGCAAGATCGTTCCGTCCCGCATCACGGCCGTTTCCCAGAAGAAGCAGCGCGAACTCGCCAAGGCGATCAAGCGCGCCCGCTTCCTCGGCCTGCTGCCCTACGTCGTCGCCTAAGGCCGGCTGACGCAAGGGCCTGACTCCAGGGTCGGCCCCCATGACTCCGGGTGAGGCGGACACGCCTTGCCCCCTCCCTTCCGCGATGGGCGCGGATCGGAACCGCCGGCAGACCGCGCGACGACGGGCGACTGCCGAAATCCCATGTTGGGGATGCGTTCCTGAATCGAAATGTCAGGAAACTCCCCTAACTGTCGGAAAAGACAGGACAGCGACCGTGAAGACCGTAACCTGGAACGCACTTGCCACGGGGCTCGTGGCCGGCATTACCGCCGCTCTGCTGTCGCTGAGCGCGAATGCCCAGTCGTCCCTGGCGATCGTGCTCTACGCCGCTTCCGCCCTTCCCATCCTGATCGCCGGCCTCGGCTGGGGCAAGACCAGCGCGCTCGTCGCCGTCGCGGCGGCCGGCGTCAGCGCCGCACTGCTCGTCTCCTCGCACTTCGCGCTGCTCATCGTCATCATCACGCTCATTCCGGCCGGCTGGCTCAGCAACCTCGCGAACCTCGCCCGGCCGGCCGCGGAACTCGGCGGCCCCGACGACGCGCTCGCCTGGTATCCGCTCGCCAACATCATGACGCACCTCGCCTTCATGGTGACCCTGGGCATGATCGCCGTCGGCGTCATCGTCGGCTACGACAGCACCATGGCCGACCGGCTGGTGGAGATCGTCATCGAGACGCTGAAGGCGCAGGAGCCGCTCTACAACCCCGATGCCGGGGCGGTTGCGCAGATGAAGGCGGTCTTCACGCTCGCCCTTCCCGTCGTGCAGGGTGCGCTCTGGGTCTTCCTGCTGTTTGCCGCCTATTACATCGCCTCCGGCATCGTGCGCCTGTCCGGCACGGGGCTTCGCCCGCGCGAGGACATGCCGACCGCGCTCAGGATGCACCGCAACGCCGCCTTCATCTTCCTCGCCGGCCTCGTCGCCGCCTTCACGGGCGGCGTGCCGGCCCTCATCGGCGCGCTCGTCTGCGGCACATTCGGCGCCGGCTTCGTGCTGGCCGGCTTCGCCGTGCTGCACCACCGCACCCGCGGCAAGGCCTGGCGGCCGGGTGCGCTGTGGCTTGCCTATATTTCTGTGCTGCTCTTCACGCTGCCGGTTCTCGCCATCCTGGTTCTCGGCCTGACGGATACGCGGCGTTCCATAGCGCTGACCCCCGCCGGACCGAAACCGGACCCGAATTCCACCAGACCCTGACACCACGAAAGGAAACCAACCATGGACGTCATTCTCCTCGAACGCATCGCCAAGCTCGGCCAGATGGGCGAGACCGTAAAGGTCCGCGACGGCTTTGCCCGCAACTACCTGCTGCCGCTCGGCAAGGCGCTGCGCGCCAACGCAGCCAACAAGAAGCGCTTCGAAAGCGAGCGCGCGACGCTCGAAGCGCGCAACCTCGAGCGCAAGTCGGAAGCCCAGAAGGTCGCCGAGACGCTTGACGGCAAGTCCTTCGTCGTCGTGCGCTCCGCCGGCGAGACCGGCCAGCTCTACGGCTCGGTCGCGGCCCGTGACATCGTCGACGTGCTCGCCGCCGAAGGCTTCAACGTCGGCCGCAACCAGGTCGAGCTCAACACGCCGATCAAGACGATCGGCCTGCACAAGGTCGTCCTGCACCTGCATGCCGAGGTCGCGATCACGATCGAGCTCAACGTCGCCCGTTCGGCCGACGAAGCCGAGCGCCAGTCCAAGGGCGAAAGCCTGACGTCCGCCGACGCGATCTACGGCGTCGACGAGGACGCGCTGACGGCAGCCGACTTCTTCGACCCGGAAGCAGACGGCGACAACGAGGAAGCCTGATCGGCGTCCGGCGGGCCGCGACAGGCGGCCCGCCCCTTCCGGCTGCAAAAAAGCCCGGGTTGAAATTCGGCTTTCTCCGCTATTATCTATAGATCGTTAGACTGGATTGGCGGTCGGGCCGTTCCCCGGGGGCCGGTTTTCGACCAGCCCCGTTCCGCCACACCTGCGTGACGGAGTTTGGCGGATGAAATTCTTTCTGAACGGCATTGTCTCGCGTCTGGTGCAGACCGGGAACCTCACGATCACCTATCCGGACGGAAGCTCGACGTGCTTCGGCGACGGCACGGGCACTCCGGTGCACATGCGCCTCAACAGCCGCAAGGCCGTCTGGGGGCTCATACTCGACCCCGCCTTCTATCTCGGCCATCACTACGGCAGCGGCGATATCGACATCGTCGAGGGCGGCATATACGGCCTGCTGCAGACCGTCTTCACCGGCAATCCGGACTTCAAATATTACGACGGGCGCTGGAACCGGCTGCTCGAGCGGGTGCGCTACCTGTTCCGCTGGGCGCGGGAGAAGAACGGCATCGGCCGGTCGCGGCGCAACATCCAGCACCACTACGACCTGACGGGGGCGCTCTACGACCTGTTCCTCGACGAGGACCGGCAATATTCCTGCGCCTATTTCGAAACGCCCGACCAGACGCTCGACGAGGCGCAACTCGCCAAGAAGCGGCACATCGCGGCGAAGCTCAGCATCGGCCGGCCCGGCCAGTCGGTGCTCGACATCGGCAGCGGCTGGGGCGGCATGGGGCTCTACCTCGCCCGGCATCTCGGCGCGAAGGTGACCGGCGTGACGCTCTCCGACGAACAGCACGCGCTGTCGCAGGCCCGCGCCCGCACGGCGGGGCTCAGCGACGAGGTGACCTTCCTCCTGCAGGACTACCGCAACACGACCGGCCAGTTCGACCGTGTCGTCTCCGTCGGCATGTTCGAGCATGTCGGGCGGCCGAACTACCTGACCTTCTTCCGCAAGAGCGCGTCGCTCCTGAAGCGCGACGGTGTCATGCTGCTGCATACGATCGGGCGGACGGACCGGCCGAGCGCCAACAACCCGTTCATCGAGAAATACATCTTCCCCGGCGGCTACATCCCGGCGCTTTCGGAGGTGATGCAGGCGGTGGAGAAGAGCGGGCTCGCCGTCACGGACATCGAAATCCTGCGCCTGCACTATGCCGATACGCTGCGGCACTGGCGCAGCCGCTTCATGGCGCGACGCGACGAGGCGAAGGCGCTCTACGACGAGCGGTTCTGCCGCATCTGGGAGTTCTACCTCGCCGCCTCGGAAAGCGCCTTCCGCTGGCAGAACCTCGTGGTCTTCCAGCTGCAGCTCGTCCACGACCAGGGGGCGGTGCCGCTGACGCGCGACTATGTCGGCCACGGCGAGTCCTGCCTCAAGGCGCGCGAGGGCGACGGCAAGGCGGCTGCGAAGGGCGCGCGCAAGTTCCCGCAGGAGGCAAGCCTCTGACGGCGTCAGCAGGCACACGTCGCGACGCCCGCCTCCCCGCGCCTGGGTTGCAGGAGTCAAGCCGTCCCGTGCGGAAAGCGACGGCAAAGCGCGATTTTGCAGCCGGTGTGACCGGCATGCCTCCGCCATGCTGTGGATAGGTCGAACACTTTTGGCAAAATGGGCCCGGACGACGCCGTCCCTTGACCTTGAGTGCCGATGGGAGGAAACCAGTTTCCTTCACTCCCATGCCCGTGAAAGAGATTCGGACCGATGAACGACGCTGTGCGCAAGCTTGCAAATCCAGGCCGCGACGACCAGGGCCTGCATCACCGCGAGGCGCCGAGCAACATCGAGGCCGAGCAGGCGCTGCTCGGCGCGATCCTCGTCAACAACGACGCCTATTACCGCGTCTCGGACTTCCTGAAGCCGGGGCATTTCCAGGAACCGCTGCACCGCAGGATCTTCGAGCTCGCCGGCGACACGATCCGCATGGGCAAGATCGCGACGACGATCACCCTGAAGACGCACCTGCCGTCGGACGGCAAGGTCGGCGACCTGACGATCCCGCAATATCTCGCGCGGCTTGCCGCCGAAGCGGTGACGATCATCAACGCGGAGGACTACGGCCGCGCCATCTACGACCTGGCGCTCCGCCGCTCGCTGATCACCATCGGCGAGGACATGGTCAACATCGCCTATGACGCGCCGCTCGACATGCCGCCGCAGGCGCAGATCGAGGATGCCGAGCGCCGCCTCTTCGAACTCGCCGAGACCGGCCGCTACGACGGCGGCTTCCAGTCGTTCAACGACGCCGTGGCGCAGGCGATCGACATGGCCGGCGCCGCCTTCGAGCGCGACGGCAACCTCTCGGGCATCTCCACCGGCATCCACTCGCTCGATTCCAAGATGGGCGGCCTGCAACGCTCGGACCTGATCGTGCTGGCCGGGCGCCCCGGCATGGGCAAGACCTCGCTCGCCACCAACATCGCCTGGAACATCGCGCATTCCTACGAGGCCGAGGTGCAGCCGGACGGCTCGTTCAAGGCGAAGAACGGCGGGGTCGTCGGCTTCTACTCGCTCGAAATGTCCTCCGAGCAGCTTGCCACCCGCGTCATGTCGGAGCAGACCGAGGTCTCCTCCTCCAAGATCCGGCGCGGCGACATTTCGGAGGCGGATTTCGAGAAGCTCGTCGGCTTCTCGCAGGAAATGCAGAAGGTGCCGCTCTATATCGACCAGACCGGCGGCATCTCGATCGCCCAGCTCGCGGCGCGCGCCCGCCGCCTCAAGCGGCAGCGCGGCCTCGACGTGCTGGTGGTCGACTACGTGCAGCTGATGACCGGCTCCGGCAAGTCGAACGAGAACCGCGTGCAGGAAATCACGCAGATCACGACCGGCCTCAAGGCACTCGGCAAGGAGCTGAACGTGCCGATCATCGCGCTGTCCCAGCTCTCGCGTGCTGTCGAAAGCCGCGAGGACAAGCGCCCGCAGCTCTCGGACCTGCGCGAATCCGGCTCGATCGAGCAGGACGCCGACGTGGTGCTCTTCGTGTTCCGCGAGGAATACTACGTGAAGAACATGGAGCCGCGTGACGAGTTCGACCCGAAATACGATGAGTGGAGGATGCAGTTCGAAAAGGTGAAGGGCACCGCGGACGTCATCATCGCCAAGCAGCGCCACGGCCCGACCGGCACCGTGAAGCTTGCCTTCCAGTCGGAATTCACCCGCTTCACCGACCTCGCGGACCCGTCCTTCACCCAGTACGAACACTGAGGCCGGCGGCGAACCTCCAAGCCCCCGGACCGTGAGCTCCGGGGGCCTTCATCACAGGCCGGACGCGCGCAGCAGGGCGACGCAGACGACGCCCGAAGCGACGGCCGCAAGCATCGGCAGGCGCAGTGCCGCGACCGCCGTCAGCGCGCAGGCGATCGTCTCGGCCGGTCCGGTCGCAAGCGCCGTCGGCGCGACGACCGCCATCAGCACCGCCGGCGGTATCGCTTCGATCGCGGCGCGGACCTGACCCTCGATCGCCACGTGACGGACGAGAAGCAGCCCGGCAAGGCGCGTCAGCACGGTGGCGATGGCCATGGCGAGGATCGCGAGCAGGGTTGCGGCGTCGAGGCTCATGCGCGTGCCTCCTCGGCCGACGGGCCGCCGC
>NZ_JAKGBU010000070.1 GCF_021555155.1 Rhizobium alarense | reverse complement strand
CCCCCGCGCCCGCAAGAATGAAACCGAACTCGCCGGCTCCGCCAGGGCGCATCTGCAGGACGGCGCGGCCATGGTGGAATTCCTTGCCTGGCTGGACGGCCAGGCATCCGGCACCGTCACCGAGATCGCCGCCACGGAAAAGCTCGAGGCCTGCCGCCGCGCGGTCGGCGAAAGCCTGCAGAACCCGCTGAAGGACATTTCCTTCGACACGATCGCCGGCGCCGGTGCCCATGCGGCGATCATGCACTACCGCGTGACGACCGAAACCGACCGAACGATCGAGGGCGGCACGCTGTTCCTGATCGATTCCGGCGGACAGTACATCAACGGCACGACCGACATCACCAGGACCGTCGCGGTCGGCGCCGTGCCGGAGGAGCAGAAGCGCTTCTTCACGCTGGTGCTGAAGGGCATGATCGCAATCAGCGCCGCGCGCTTCCCCAGGGGGTCGCGCGGCTGCGACCTCGATCCCCTCGCCCGCATCGCGCTCTGGAAGGCGGGCGCCGACTTCGCCCATGGCACGGGCCACGGCGTCGGCTCCTATCTGTCGGTTCACGAAGGCCCGCAGCGCATCGCGCGCCTGTCGACGCAGGAGCTTCTGCCCGGCATGATCCTGTCGAACGAACCCGGCTACTACCGCCCCGGCAGCTTCGGCATCCGTATCGAGAACCTCGTGCACGTCCTGCCGCCGGCACCCGTCGAGGGCGGCGACATGGAGATGCTCGGCTTCGCCACCCTCACTTTCTGCCCGATCGACCGGCGGCTCGTTCTCGTCAATCTCCTGACGGACGAGGAGCTGGACTGGCTCAACCGGTATCACGCCGAGACGCGGGAAAAGCTCTGGCCGCTGATATCCTCCGCACAGACACAGGCCTGGCTTGCTGCCGCAACGGAACCGCTCAGCCGATGAGGTGACGCAGAGTCATGACGACGGCCCAGCCGGCGACGAGCATCGGCAGCACGGAGAGACGCAGGCCGACGAGGAAGGCGGCCGCCATGGCGAGTGTGACGTTGAGTCCGCCCGTTGCGGCAGCCGGTGCCACCAGCGTCGTCAGCACCGCCGCCGGCACGGCGTTGAGTGCCGCCTCGACGCGCGGCGGGATGCGTTTCAGCCGGGTGATCAGCACATAGCCGCCGATGCGCGTCAGGTAGGTGGCAACGGCGCCGGCAAGGATGATCATCAGGATCTGCGGATCGAAATAGGCGTCCATCCTATGCCTCCCTGGCCACGCTGCCGGCAGCCGGCGCGTCCGCGGTGCCGTCGTCGAGCGGCATCAGGGCGGCGACCGCGATGCCGGCGAGCGCGCCGAGGCTCACATGCCAGGGCGATCCGACGAAATGCATGGCGACGATGGAGCCGACCGCCGACGCCGCGACGACCGGCAGCCAGTTGGCGCGGCTGCGGAAGCCGAGCACCAGCCCCATGAAATAGATCGGCAGCAGCACGTCGATGCCGATCGCCTGCGGATCGCCGATGAGGTTGCCGAGCAGGCCGCCGATGATCGTCAGGAACAGCCACGGCACATAGACGCAGAGCGCGAGCACCAGATACCAGAGGAAAGTGACCTGCCTGCCGCTGTCGCTGCGCCGTTCGGCCTCGGCGAATTGCGGGTCGACGAGCAGATAAAGCCCGACCGCCTTCTGCCAGGGCGAGAAGTGGCGAATATGCCGCGCAATCGCCGCCGAATAGAGCACATGGCGAAAATTGACCGCAAAGATCGACAGCACGACGAGCCAGGCCTGCACGTGGTGGCCGAAGAGCTCGACGCCGACGAGTTGGCTCGCGCCGGCATAGAGCGCCGCGCTCATCAGGGCCGCTTCGGCGATCGAAAGGCCGTTGTCGACGGCGACCGCCCCGAACAGGATGCCGAAGGGGGCTGCGGAAATCATGATGGAAAAGCCGCGCCGTGCGGCGTCGCGGAGATCGGCGGCGGTGTCGGGGGTCATGGCCTGCACTCTGACGTTTCAGCCTCTACGGCATAGAAAAGGTTTGCTTCAACGGCAAACCAATATGCCTGATGCAACGATCAAAGGGATTGAACGTTCGTGCTCGACCCGAAATAGTTCACGCCGTCGGCTTCTTGACCTGGAACGTGTGCTCCGGCCCCGGGAAGCTGCGGTCCCGCACCTCCTGCGCATAGGCTGCGAAGGCCTCGGACATCAGCGGCGCGAGGTTTGCGAAGTGCTTGACGAAACGCGGCTTGAAGTCGGTGAAAACGCCGAGCACGTCGTCGACGACGAGCACCTGTCCGTCGCAGGCGGGCGACGCGCCGATGCCGATCGTCGGCGCCCGCACCTGCCCCGTGATCTCGCGCGCCACCGGCTCGACCGTGCCCTCGATGACGATCGCGAAAGCGCCGGCGTCGTCGATCGCCTTGGCGTCGCGGCGGATCTTCTCCACTTCCTTCTCGCTGCGGCCGAGCGAACGGTAGCCGCCCGTCGTGTTAATGAGCTGCGGCATGAGACCAACATGGCCGAGCACGGGAATGCCGCGGCTCGTCAGGAACGCGACTGTTTCCGCCATCTCGGCGCCGCCCTCGAGCTTCACCGCGCTGCAGCCCGTCTCCTTGAGGATGCGGGCGGCGCTGCGGAAGGCGAGCTCCTTCGATTCCTGGTAGGCGCCGAAAGGCATGTCGACGACGACGCAGGCCCGGTTCGAGCCGCGCATCACGGCCTGGCCGTGCGCGATCATCATGTCCATCGTCACGCCGACGGTGGATTCGAGCCCGTAGAGCACCATGCCGAGCGAATCGCCGACAAGCATGAAATCGACATGCGGATCGAGCAGCTTGGCGATCGGCGTCGTATAGGCCGTCAGGCTGACGATCGGTCGCTCGCCCTTGAGCGCCTGGATATCGGCAGGCGCGAGCCGCCGCTTCGTTGCGTGCACGCTCATGTCAGGCCACCTTCGCCATGCTTGCGGTCTTCACGTCGATGACGCGGTTGTCGAGCAGCTTCGTACGGCCGAAGCGCACGAACAGGAGGAGAAGCGCGGCGTCGCCGACCGTCTCCAGCGTTTCCAGCGTGACGGGGTCGCGCAAGGCCACGACCTCCGGCTCGGCGAGCGGCTCGCCCTTCAGGAAGGCCGTGACGGCCGCCTCGATGCGGCGGGCGTCGCGCTCGCCTGCCTTGACGAGGCGCTCGGCCTCGTCGAGCGCGCGCGGCACGATCGCCGCGGCCTTGCGCTCGTCGGCCGACAGATAGACGTTGCGCGACGAGCAGGCGAGGCCGTCCGCCTCGCGCACCGTCTCGACGCCGACGACCTCGACCGGCAAGGCGAGATCCTCGACCATGCGGCGGATGATGGTGAGCTGCTGGTAGTCCTTCTCGCCGAAATAGGCGCGGTCGGGACCGACGATGTTGAAGAGCTTCGTGACGACGGTCGCCACGCCGGCGAAATGTCCGGGCCGCACGGCGCCCTCGAGCTCGTGTCCGAGCGCGGGAACGTCGACCACCGTCTCCATCCTGCGCGGATACATGTCGGCGACACCCGGCGCAAAGAGGAAATCAACGCCGCCCTGTTCCAGCATCGCCTGGTCGCGCGGCAGGTCGCGCGGATAGCGCTCCAGATCCTCGTTGGCGCCGAACTGCAGCGGGTTCACGAAGATCGAGGCGACGACGATGTCCGTGTCGCGGCGCGCGCGGCGCACGAGTTCCATGTGCCCGGTATGGAGATAGCCCATCGTCGGGACGAGGCCGATTGTGCGGCCCGCCCGCCGGTGTGGCGCAAGTGCCGCGCGCAGGTCGGCGATGGTCGTGATCGTCTTCATGGGCGGATCCTCCAATCCAGTCGCCCTCTCCCGTGGGCGGCGACCGGGCGCGGCGCTTTCCGGCCGTCTTCCCGTTGGCGGTTTCTATCTTGTGCGGCGCAAAAAGACAATCCGCAAACCAAAATGGCGGCCGAGCGGTGTCCGCATAGCGGCCATCCGCAGGAAGCGCTGTACTTTTGGCCCGCCGAAGGATAGGAGGGCGCCAAAGAGGCCCGCGCGGTGCAGGCCGCCGTGGTATGCGTCGGTTCCGATGACCGGGCGCC
The DNA here is from genome assembly GCF_021555155.1 of Rhizobium alarense. GTDB lineage: Bacteria > Pseudomonadota > Alphaproteobacteria > Rhizobiales > Rhizobiaceae > Rhizobium_D > Rhizobium_D alarense. The sequence continues at coordinate 24,937 of NZ_JAKGBU010000070.1, read as the reverse complement.
AGTCCCATTCCGAAAGACATTCGATGAACGACTTCCCCAGCCTCGCCCCGGCGATGGCCTCCGCGTTGGCAAAACGCGGCTATGAAACCCTGACGCCGGTCCAGCAGGCGGTGATCGAACCGCACCTTGCCGGCAGGGACGTGCTCGTTTCCGCCCAGACCGGGTCGGGCAAGACGGTCGCCTTCGGCCTCGCGATCGCGCCGACACTGCTTGACGGCGCAGAGCGCTTCGGGCGCGCCGACACGCCGCTTGCACTCGTCATCGCGCCGACCCGCGAGCTCGCATTGCAGGTCCAGCGCGAGATCGAATGGCTCTACGAGCCGGCCGGTGCGGCGATCGCCTCCTGCGTCGGCGGCATGGACATCCGCACCGAGCGCCGGGCGCTGGAACGCGGCGCCCACATCGTCGTCGGCACGCCGGGCCGCCTGCGCGACCACATCACCCGCGGCGCGCTCGACCTCGCGTCGATCCGCGCCGTCGTGCTCGACGAGGCCGACGAGATGCTCGACCTCGGCTTCCGCGAAGACCTGGAATTCATCCTCGAGGCAGCCCCCGAGGACCGTCGGACCCTGATGTTCTCGGCAACTGTGCCGCCGGCGATCGCGCGGCTCGCCGAAAGCTACCAGCGCGACGCGATGCGCATCTCCACGGCGGCGGAGAGAAGCCAGCATGTCGACATCGACTACCGCGCCCATCCGGTCGTCCCGTCCGACCGCGAGAACGCCATCATCAACGTGCTGCGCTTTCACGACGCGGCCAATGCGATCGTCTTCTGTTCGACGCGCGCGGCGGTGAACCATCTGACGGCGCGGCTCAACAACCGCGGTTTTTCGGTCGTCGCCCTCTCCGGCGAACTCAGCCAGAACGAGCGCAGCCATGCGCTGCAGGCGATGCGCGACGGCCGCGCCCGGGTGTGCATCGCGACCGATGTCGCCGCCCGCGGCATCGACCTGCCGGGCCTCGAACTCGTGGTGCATGCCGACCTGCCGAGCAATTCCGAGACGCTGCTTCACCGCAGCGGCCGCACGGGCCGCGCCGGCCGCAAGGGCGTGAGCGCGCTGATCGTGCCGGTGAATGCCCGCCGCAAGGCCGAGCGCCTGCTGCAGGGTGCGCGCATCACGGCCCAGTGGCTGCTGCCGCCGGCCGCCGAGGACATTCTGCGCCGCGACGACGAGCGGCTGATGGCCGATCCGATGCTCGCCAGCCCGGTGACGGAGGACGAGGACGCCCTCGTCGACCAGCTTGTCTCCGCGCATGGTGCGCGGCAGGTGGCGGCCGCACTCGTGCGGACGTTCCGGGCCGGCCGGTCGGCCCCGGAAGACCTGACGGCGGTCTCGCTCGACGAACGCAAGCCGCGCGAGCGGCGTGACGACGGCGCCGCGGCGGCGGCCCCGCTTGCGCTCCGGCCACGCTTCGGCGAGAGCCGCTGGGTCACGCTGTCCGTCGGCCGCAGCCAGCGGGCGGAACCCCGCTGGCTCATCCCGATGCTCTGCCGCAGCGCCGGCCTCACGAAACACGCGATCGGCGCGATCAAGATGCAGCAGGAGGAAACCTATGTGGAACTCTCGCCGGAAGGCGCGGAGGCCCTGCTTGCGGCCGCCGGCCCGAAACGCCTGCTGGAAAAGGGCATTCGCCTGACACCAATCGACGGCACGCCGGACCTTGCCGGCCAGGGCGAGGCACGGCGGGAGCGTTTCGGCACGGACGAAGCCCGTGACCGCAAGCCGCGGCTGGACCGCCCTGCCAAGGAGAAGCGCGGCTATCCGAAGCGCGCCGAAGGCGAGGCTGCGGAACGCCCTGCGAAGAAGGCATGGGAAAAGCACGACGCACCGCGTGACGACGCGAGACCGGCGGCCAAACCCTTCCGCAAGCCCTTCGAGGGGCGCGTGTCGGACGATGCGGCACCCGGCGGAAAAGCGTTCGGCAAGGGCAAGCCCTTCAAGGGCAAGAACGGCAGTGCCTCCGCCGACGGCAAGCCGGCCCCGGCCGGCGCGAAGAAGAAGTTCCGCAAGAAGGCGAACGGCTGAGAGCGGCCTCAGGCCGCCTTCACGATTTCCTGCAGTTCGATCTCGAAGGTCAGGTCCCGGCCGGCAAGCGGATGGTTTGCATCGACGGTGACGTCCGCATCGCTGACGTCGACGACGCTCACCGTGACCGCCTCGCCGGTGCGGCTGCGCGCCTGAAGTCGCATGCCGGGCTCGACTGCCAGGTTGGCCGGCATTTCCTGGCGGGAGAACGTCTGTATCTTGTTCGGGTCGCGCGGCCCGAAGGCCTCCTCGGCAGGCACAGTGACCGTCTGCGCCTCGCCGACGCTCATGCCGACGACGCGCGCCTCGAGCCCCGGCAACACCTGGCCTGCACCGAGCTCGAACTCCATCGGCTCGCGGTCCCGCGTGCTGTCGAAGGGCGTTCCGTCGCTGAGCATGCCCGTATAGTGGATGCGGACGAGATCTCCGGATTTCGCTTCAGTCATGATCGTTCCTCTCAGTTGGAATTGGCTTCAGCCGACACACGCTGGGCATGACGACCAACTGGGACAAGGGCCCTGCCCCCGTCGCGGTGGAGGGGGGATCGTGCCGGGCACAGGGGTGAGGATGGCGCTCGGGGCGCCGATTTCAAGTCCCGGCCCGCGAGGCGGAACTGCGGAACTTTCTTCAAGGCGCCGCGTTTTCCGGCTGATTGGGCGTCAGCCCGGGGACAGCCGGCATCATGGAACAGCAGGAACAGCGTCATCGCGAGCGCGGCGCCTTCGTCACGGGCCTCGGCCGCGGCGTGGCCGGCGCCCTGCTCTTCGCCCTTCCGATGCTGATGACGATGGAGATGTGGTATCTCGGCTTCTATATCGGACGCGATCGCCTGCTGCTGCTCATGCTCCTCAACATTCCGCTGCTCATCCTGCTCGCGCACCGCATCGGTTTCGAAAAAACCTTCACCTGGCGGGAGGCGGTGCGCGATGCGACGATCGCCTATGCGATCGGCCTCCTCACCTCGGCGATCGTACTGGTGGTCCTCGGCCTGATCCGGCAGGACATGCCGGCAAGCGAGATCGTCGGCAAGGTTGCGCTGCAATCGGTTCCCGCCAGCATCGGCGCCATGCTCGGCCGCAGCCAGCTCGGCAGCGGCAGTGCTGACGACGGGGACGGGACACGCGAACGGCGGCAGGCGCGCTACGGCGTCGAGCTGCTGATGATGGCGGCCGGCGCGCTGTTCCTGTCGCTGAATGTCGCGCCGACCGAAGAGATGATCGTCGTCGCCTACAAGATGACGCCGTGGCACGCGGTTGCCATCATCGTTCTGTCGATCGCGCTGATGCACGGCTTCGTCTACGCCGTCTCCTTCACCGGCGGCCACGAACTTTCGCCGCGGACGCCGTGGTGGCATGCCTTGATCCGCTTCACGCTGCCCGGCTATGTGGTTGCGCTGCTGATCAGCCTCTATGCGCTCTGGACCTTCGAGCGGCTCGACGACACGTCCGCAGTCGAGATCCTTCTGTCGGTCGTCGTGCTGGCCTTCCCCGCCTCGCTCGGCGCCGCCGCCGCGCGGCTGATCCTGTGAGGCGCCGATGGCCGGCAACCGGACGGAAAGGCACGAAGCGCACTGGATCGAATGGCTCACAGGGCTGGTCTCGGCAGCGCTTGTCCTCGCCATCGTCGCCTGGATCGCCTACGAGGCCATCAGGCGCGAAGACACGCCACCGGATCTCACGATCACCGTGCTCGACACACGACGAACCGGCAGCGGCCATCGCGTCACCTTCGAAATCCGCAACGCCGCGCCGACATCCGCGGCGGCCGTCACCGTCGTCGGCGAGATTCGCGGCGGCGACAGCGTTCTCGACCGTGCCGAGGTCATCTTCGACTACGTGCCCGCCGAATCGAAAGCGAAGGGCGCACTGATCTTCGAGGACGACCCCGCCGCCGGCATGCTCGTCATCCGCCCGACCGGTTTCACCGATCCGTGATCCGGTGGGCCGCGCGCGGCCGCACCCGACACGAAAGGGAACCTTATCGCCGCGCGGCTGTTCCGCCTGCAACCGCGCGGTCGCCACGGCGGTCCGCGCAGAACCGAAGGGACGGACGGCGGCGACATGACGACGACGATCGCGATGATGCTGACGATGCAGGTCGCCCTGCCGCTGTTTTTCCTCGCCTGGCTCTTCCGTCCCTCGCCGTGGGACCGCGAAGGCTGGTCGGCCAATGTGGTCTGCGGCGGCGCCTATATCGCCTTCATCGCGATCTGCGGCCAATGGAACTGGCTGTCGTCCTATCTGCGCCCCGTCGTGCCGGTTCTCTACATGGCCGGTGCGGCCGCAAGCTGGCGCGTGGCGCGACGGCTGCCCGCCCAGGTGCCGACGCCGTCCGGGCGCCTGTGGCATTTCGGCCTCTCCGGCGTGCTCACGCTCTGGTTCCTCGCTCTCACCGGTGCCGCTCTCGCCGGCTACCGGCCGAACGAAACACCGGTGGATCTCGCCTTTCCGCTGGAGGGCGGCACCTTTGCCGTGCAGCACGGCGGCGACAGCCGGTTCATCAACGATCACAACCCCGAGCCCGCGCAGCGCCACGCACTCGACATCGTCGCGCTCGACCGATTCGGCCGCCGCGCGGACGGCCTGCTGCCCGCCGATCTCCAGCGCTATGTGATCTTCGGGAAGACGGTCACGAGCCCCTGCACCGGCTTCGTTCTCGCGGTGGAGGACGGGCACCCGGACAATGTTCCGGGCGACGTCGATGCCAAGGCTCCGGCCGGCAACCATGCGGTCGTCGCCTGCCAGACGGCCCGCGTGCTGCTCGCGCATTTCGCGGAAGGCTGGCTTGCCGTGGAGGCCGGTGCGCTGGTCGATGCCGGCCAGCCGATCGCCAGGGTGGGCAATTCCGGCAACACGACGGAGCCGCATCTGCATATCTACGCCTATCTCGGCACCGGCAACGGCCATGACGTCGGTGCCGATGAGGTTTGCAGGCCGTTACCTCGTGCGCGGCTCGCAGGTCGCGGAGCCGTGACCGCTCACTGCGGGCCGATGCGTTCGAACCACTGGTCCTCGTCGATCACCTCGACGCCGAATTCGCGCGCCTTGTCGAGCTTGGAGCCGGCGCCCGGACCGGCGACGACGAGATCGGTCTTCTTCGAGACGGAGCCCGCCACCTTGGCGCCGAGCCGTTCGGCCATCGCCTTCGCCTCGTCGCGCGTCATCTTCTCCAGCGATCCGGTGAAGACGACCGTCTTTCCGGCAACCGGACTGTCGCTGGCGGCCGGCATCTCGGCGGCCTCCGGCGTTACCTCCTCGAGCAGCCGCGACACGACCTCGACATTGCGCGGCTCCTTGAAGAACTCGACGATGGCGCGCGCGACGACCTCGCCGATGCCCTCGATGTTGTTGAGATCGGTCCAGGCCTCGCCGGAGAGGCTCTCCGCCTCCTTCATCGCCTTTTCGAAGGCCTCGTAGGTGCCGTAGCCGCGCGCCAGAAGCTTGGCGTTCGTTTCGCCCACATGACGGATGCCGAGCGCGTAGATGAAGCGGTGGAGCGCGATCCGGCGGCGCTCGTCGATCGCGTTGAACAGCTTGCCGACGCTGACCTTGCCGAAGCCGTCGATGTTTTCGAGCTTCGTCAGCTCGGAGGCCTCCTGCCGGCGCCTGAGCGTGAAGATATCCGGCGCGGTGCGGATCCTCAGAGCTTCGTCCTCCGCCTCGAAGAAGAAGTCGATCTGCTTGGCGCCGAGGCCCTCGATGTCGAAGGCGTTGCGCGAGACGAAGTGTTTCAGGTGCTCCACCGCCTGCGCCCGGCAGACGAAGCCGCCGGTGCAGCGCGTGACGGAATCGAGCCGGCCGGTCTTCTCGTTCTTCTCGCGCACCGCATGGCTGCCGCAGACCGGGCAGGTCTTCGGGAATTCATAGGGCACGGCATCGGCCGGCCGCTTTTCCATCACCACGTCCAGCACCTGCGGGATGACGTCGCCCGCCCGCTGCACGATCACCGTGTCGCCGATGCGGATGTCGTGGCCGTCCTCACGGATACGCTCGCCGCTGTTGCCGATGCCCTCAATATAGTCGGCATTGTGCAGCGTCGCATTCGTCACGACCACGCCGCCGACGGTGACGGGGGTGAGGCGTGCGACCGGCGTCAGCGCGCCGGTGCGCCCGACCTGGATGTCGATCTTCTCCACGGTGGTGAAGGCCTGTTCGGCCGGGAACTTGTGCGCCGTCGCCCAGCGCGGGCTGCGCGAGCGGAAACCGAGCCGCTGCTGCAGGTCGAGCCGGTCGACCTTGTAGACGACGCCGTCGATGTCGTAGTCGAGGTCCGGCCGGGCAAGCCCGATCTCCCGGTAGTGGCCGATGATGTCGTCCACCTTCGTCAGGCGTTTCGTCATCGGGTTGACCGGGAAACCCCAGGATTTCAGGGTCTCGATCATGCCGGACTGCGTGTCGGCCGGCATCTCCGACATCTCGCCCCAGGCATAGGCGAAGAAGCGAAGCTTGCGGCTCGCGGTCACCGCCGCGTCGAGCTGGCGCAGTGAGCCGGCCGCCGTGTTGCGCGGGTTGACGTAGGTCTGCCGCCCTTCCGCCGCCATGCGTTCGTTCAGCGCGAGGAAATCGCTCTTCGCCATATAGACCTCGCCGCGCACTTCGGCGACCACCGGAGCGCCAGCCGGCAGGCGGTTCGGAATCTCGCCGATCGTCAGGATGTTCGCCGTAACGTTTTCGCCCGTCGTGCCGTCGCCGCGCGTCGCGGCCGTCACGAGGCGTCCGTTCTCATAGCGGAGCGACATGGAGAGCCCGTCGATCTTCGGCTCGGCGGTAAAGGCGATCGAATCGTCCGGCATCTGGCCGAGGAAGCGGTAGACCGAGGCAACGAAGTCGCGCACGTCCTCATCGGAGAACGTGTTGTCGAGCGACAGCATCGGCCGCGCATGGGTGATCGGCGCGAAGGTCGCAAGCGGCGCGGCGCCGACGCGGCGCGACGGGCTGTCATCGCGTACCAGCGCCGGAAAACGCGCCTCGATCGCCTCGTTGCGCCGCTTCAGCCTGTCATAGTCGGCGTCCGTGATCTCAGGCTGGTCCTTGCCGTGATAGAGCTCGTCGTGGCGTGCGAGTTCCGCGGCAAGAAAGGCGAGTTCCGCGGCAGCCGCCTCTTCGCTGAGTGTCTCGACCGGGGTTTTTTCGTTCGCCATGGCTCGCTCCGCAGGTTGGCAGATCGTTTTAGAGCATGGCGAGGGAAAGGAAAGATCGCGGCCGGTTTGCCAACGGCAAAATCAGGTGCCGCCGGTGAGCAGCCGGGCCGCGGCGGCGCGCGCCTCGTCCGTGATGGAGGCGCCGGCCAGCATGCGGGCGATTTCCTCCGTCCGTGCGCCGTCATCCATGCGTGCCACCCGCGTCGCCACCGTCTCGCTGCCCTCGACGGGCGCCTTCGATATCAGCAGATGCGTTCCCGCCCGCGCCGCCACCTGCGGCGCATGGGTAACGGAAAGCACCTGGACGGTCGCGGAAAGCCGCTTCAGGCGCTGGCCGATCGCGTCCGCGACGGCGCCGCCGACCCCGGTGTCGATCTCGTCGAAGACCAGCGTCGGCGCCGAGCCGCGATCGGCGAGCGCCACCTTCAGCGCCAGCAGGAAGCGCGAGAGCTCGCCGCCGGACGCCACCTTCATGATCGGCCCGGGCCGGGTGCCGGGATTGGTCTGCACGTGGAACTCGACCGTGTCGATGCCCTCCTCGCCGCCGGCCTCCGGATCGGTCGCGATCTCGACCATGAAACGCGCCCGTTCGAGCTTCAGCGCCGGCAGTTCGGCCATCACCGCCTCGGCCAGCGCCTTGCCGGTATTGTGGCGGCGCTCCGACAGGCTGCGGGCCGCCGCGTCAAAGGCCGCCTGCGCCTCTCTGGCCTGCGCGTCGAGCGTGACGAGCCGCTCCTCGCCCGCATCGAGCTCGGCGAGATCGGCGATCATCTTCGCGGCAAGCGCCGGCAGGCCGGTCACCGGCACGGAATATTTGCGGGAGGCGGCGCGCAGCGCGAAGAGGCGCTCCTCCGTACGCTCCAGTTCCTTCGGATCGTATTCCGTCTTCCTCAGCGCGGCCTCGACCGCCATCTGCGCGTCGGAGAGCTGGTTCAGCGCCTGGTCGAGCAGCTCCACGGTCTCTTCGAGCAGGCCCGGCGCCTCGTGGCTCTTGCGCTCCAGGCGACGCACGAGCGAGGCGATCAGCGGCACCGGCGAGGCATTGCCGTTCAGGAAGTCGCTCGCCTCGCTGATGTCGACGGCGATCCGCTCGGCCTTCATCATGCGCGAGCGCCTTTCGGCAAGCTCCTCCTCCTCGCCGTCCTGCGGCGAGAGCGTTTCGAGTTCCTCGACGGAGGAACGCAGGTAATCCGCCTCGCGGGCGGCCGCCTCGACGCGCTCTCGATGCTTGCGCAGCGCCCGTTCGGCCTCCTTCCAGCGGAAGTAGAGCGCGCCGACGTCCCCGGCCGCCTCGCCCAGGCCTCCGAAGGCGTCGAGCAGCAGCCGGTGCGCGTCGGTGTCGACGAGCGCCCGGTCGTCGTGCTGGCCGTGGATCTCGACGAGAAGCTGGCCGGCCTGGCGCATCAGCTGGACGGAAACGGGCTGGTCGTTGACGAAAGCTTTGGTGCGGCCGTCGGCCGATTGCTGGCGGCGGAAGATCATGTCTCCCTCGTCGTCGATGCCGTTGTCGCGCAGCAAGAGCCGCGCGGCATGCCGCGGCGGCACGTCGAAGACGGCGGTCACCTGGCCGCGCTCGGCGCCATGGCGCACCAGCGACCCGTCACCGCGGCCGCCGAGCGCCAGCGACAGGCTGTCGAGGAGAATGGATTTGCCGGCGCCCGTCTCGCCGGTCAGCACCGAGAGACCGGCTTCGAAGGTGAGTTCGAGCCGTTCGATCAGGACGATATCGCGGATCGAAAGCTGCGCCAGCATCGGGCCTCACGTCGCGGTTTCAGGCACCGATCAGCTTCTTGCCGGCGCGCGAAATCCAGGACCCAGAATTCTCGCGCGGCTCCAGGCCCTGACTCTGCAGAAGCTTGAAGGAATCGGCATACCACTGGCTGTCGGGATAGTTGTGGCCGAGGACCGCGGCCGCCGTCTGCGCCTCGCTCGCCAGCCCCATCGCATAATAGGCCTCGACGAGCCGCGCCAGCGCCTCCTCGACCTGATTCGTCATCGGATACTGCTCGACGACGACACGGAAACGGGTGATGGCCGCCAGGAACTCCTTGCGCTCAAGATAGTAACGGCCGACCTGCATTTCCTTGCCGGCCAGCTGGTCGCGCGCGAAACGGATCTTGGTATGGGCGTCCTCGACATATTCGGACTCGGGATACTTGTCGACGACGGCCTGCATGGCCTCGATGGTCTGGCTCGCCGCGCGCTGGTCCTGCGTCACGCTCGGGATCTGCTTGGCATAGGCAAGGCCAACGATGTACTGCGCATAGGCCGCGTCTTCGGATTGCGGATAGAGGCTCAGATAACGCTTGCCGGCGTTGATCGCCTCCTGGTTCCGCCCCTGCCGGTAATTGACGAAGGCGTTCATGACGAGCGCCTTGCGGGCATATTCGGAGAACGGATGCTGCCGGTCGATCGCCTCGAACTTGCGCGACGCCTCGGTCACCTTGCCGGCGTTGAGGTTGGCCAGCCCCTGATTGTAGAGCACGTCCGGCGGGTCCGTCTCGGCAGCGAGCTTGGTGATGTCGATGTCCGGGTCGGTCTGGCATGCCGACAGAAGCGCGGCCGATGCCGTCGTCACCAAGGCGACGCAGACGATCCGCGCCGCATTGCCCACACCAACAGACCCTGCAAATTTCATCTGACAATCCCACTCACACCGGTCCATTCGGGCCGGTTCACGAACCGCGTTCTATCCCCAAAGCCGCGGAGACCGCAACGCCATGCCGATGCATTAACGCATTTTTATGGCAGGCGATGCAGGAAATCGCCTGCATGCCACCGCCTGAAATGCGGCGGCATCCGGCCGGTCAGGCCGACCAGGGCGCGAATTCCGGCGCGTTGACCGCGATCAGTTCGCGAGCACCGCTGCGGGCGCGCGGCGAGGAGGCCTCGACGACCTCGTAGGCCGACCGGTCGCTGAGCAGTGCCTTCAGCGCATGGGCATTCATCTTGTGGCCGCCGCGATAGGACCGGTAGCAGCCGATGAACTGCGCGCCGGCCAGCGCCAGGTCACCGACCGCGTCGAGCGTCTTGTGCCGGACGAACTCGTCCCTGTAGCGCAGGCCCTCGACATTGATGACCGTGTTGTCGTCGGAAATGACGACGGAATTCTCGAGCGACGAACCGAGCGCGAAACCGGCGGCCCACAGCTTCTCGACGTCGCGCATGAAGCCGAAGGTGCGGGCGCGCGAAAGTTCGCTGCGGAAGGTCGCGGGCGTCAGTTCGCCCCGCCAGGCCTGGCGGCCGATCAGCGGGCAGTCGAAGTCGATCTCGACCTCGAAGCGCGTGCCATCATGGGGCGAGAATTCGGCCCAGGAGGCGCCTGCCTCGATACGGACCGGCTTGACCACCCGGATATAGCGGCGCTTGACCGCGAGCGGGCGCAGGCCCACCTGGTCGATCGCCTCGATGAAGGGAGCGGAGCTGCCGTCCATGATCGGCATTTCGGCGCCGTCGACCTCGATCAGCACGTTGTCGAGCGACAGCGCATAGAGCGCCGCCATCACATGCTCGACCGTTGCGATCGACGTCAGCGACGAAAAGCCGAGCACGGTGCAGAGATCGGTGTTGCCGACCTGCGAGGACACCGCGCGGTATTCGCTGACACGCCCGTCGGCATGCATGCGCTGGAAGACGACGCCGCTGTCGGCCTCGGCAGGATTGAAGGTGATGGAGACGGGTGCGCCGGAATGGACACCGGTTCCGGAAATCGTCACCGGGTTTACGATCGTCGTCTGATAACCCAGCTGTCCGATGCTCATATGCATTCTGCCTCGTCTGGCGCGCCGCCGCGCGCGCTGTCTTTCTGCAAACCGGGGCACAGACGCGGCCGCATAGACCTGCAGCAGCGCTCCACCTCGTGAAGTTGGATACTTGCCTCGATGAGCGCCGAACGGCACACGGAATCGCAGTCACGTCCCCACTGTCACGGGGAAAATAGTAGTCCCCTCAGCTTTTCACAAATCACTGTTTCTTTCGTTTTGTTACGACTCACCAGAGCAACTAGGCATTTGAAATTAAACAATAAAATAAGGCGCCCGGACAAATGCCCGGGCGCCGTGTTCAAAGCGTGTTCGATAACCTCAGTTCGACTGGCGGCGCAGGAAGGCCGGGATCTCGAGCTGCTCGTCGTCGGACAGGGCACGCGGCTGCGGGTTCGCGCGGCCGTGGTCGTCGAGTTGGCCGCGGCGCGGCGCATAGAGGCTCGCTTCGGGCGACAGCGGACGACGCTGCTGTGATGCCGCGGCGGGAGCCGAAGCCGTCATATCGGTCGACGGCTCCTCCTCCTCACGACGACCGAGCGACGAGGTGATGCGCTTGAGGAGACCCATCGGGCCGCGTTCCTCCGTCTGGGCAACGCTCGGCTGATGCGAACGGTGGTCCATCTCGGCCTGCACGACCGGCGGGAAATCCTCGATCTTCGGCATGCGCATGGACTGCGGCTCCTGCCGGATGATCGGGGCGGCCGGCTCGACGCGGACCGGCGCGGGGGCGGCGGCCATCGGCTGCTGCGCGGCCGGTGCCGGGCGGGCCGCCATCGACGTTTCCGCCGGAGCGGGGGCGAAGATGCGGCTCTGGGGGCGGAACTCCTCCTGCGCGGCCTGTTGCGGCGCAACCACCGGCTTGGAAAGCGGAATCTCCAGCTCGCGCTCCAGGCTTTCCTCGGCGGCACGGATGGTCTCGGCGATCGGATCGACCGTCTTGACGGGCGCCGGCTGCGGGGCGGCCGCGATCGGCTGTGGCTGGACCGGAACGGCGGCGGACGGACGGATGACGGGCTTGCTTACCGGGCGAAAGTCGGCAGCCTTGCCAGCGACCTCCGATGCCACGCGGTCGATACCGGTTGCAACGACGGACACGCGGATGATGCCTTCGAGCTCTTCGTCGAAGGTCGCACCGAGGATGATGTTGGCGTCCGGATCCACTTCCTCACGGATGCGGGTCGCGGCTTCGTCCACTTCGAAGAGCGTGAGGTCACGGCCGCCGGTGATCGAGATCAGCAGGCCCTGGGCCCCCTTCATCGAGGTCTCGTCGAGCAGCGGATTGGCGATCGCAGCTTCGGCGGCGGCCATGGCGCGGCCCTCGCCGGATGCCTCGCCCGTGCCCATCATCGCGCGGCCCATCTCGCGCATCACCGAACGGACGTCGGCGAAGTCGAGGTTGATGAGGCCTTCCTTGACCATCAGGTCGGTGATGCAGGCGACGCCCGAATAGAGAACCTGGTCCGCCATGGCGAAGGCATCGGCGAAGGTCGTCTTGTCGTTGGCGATGCGGAAGAGGTTCTGGTTCGGGATGACGATGAGCGTATCCACGGACTTCTGCAGTTCCTGGATGCCCTCTTCGGCGAGCCGCATGCGGCGACCGCCTTCGAAATGGAACGGCTTGGTAACGACGCCGACGGTCAGGATGCCCTTGTTGCGGGCGGCCTGCGCGACGACCGGCGCCGCGCCGGTACCGGTGCCGCCGCCCATGCCGGCGGTGACGAAGCACATATGCGTGCCGTTCAGGTGATCGATGATCTCGTCGATGCACTCCTCGGCGGCCGCGCGGCCGACCTCGGGCTGCGAACCGGCACCGAGACCCTCGGTAACGGCGACGCCCATCTGGATGATGCGTTCGGCCTTGGTCATGGTGAGCGCCTGCGCGTCCGTGTTGGCGACGACGAAGTCGACGCCCTGCAGGCCGGCGGTGATCATGTTGTTGACGGCGTTGCCGCCGCCCCCGCCGACACCGAAGACGGTGATGCGAGGCTTCAGCTCAGTAATATCCGGCTTCTGCAGCTTGATTGTCATTGTACCCGTTCCTTCTGTTTCAGGCCCGCATCGCCACGCCGGCCGATTCCCTTAACCCGTTGATGAATGACCCCGCCGGACGCACGACTTGACGCCGGAGCCACCGTCAAAAACTCTCCTTCAGCCACTGCCCCATGCGGGCGATGCGGCCGTTGCCACCTGTAAGCTGCGTGAGCACTCCGCCCTGCGCGGCATGTGTTTCCTGATCCGCCACCTGCGGATAGATCATCAGCCCGACGGCCGTCGAGAAGGCCGGCCCCTTGGCCGCCGACGGCAGGCCGGAGACGCCGAGCGGCCGGCCGATCCTGACATTGCGGGCGAGGATGCGGCGCGCCGCCTCGGGAAGTCCCGTGAGCTGGCTTGCGCCGCCGGTCAGCACGATTCGCTTGCCGACGATCGGCGAGAAGCCGGACTTCTGGATCCGGTCCCGGATGAGCTCGAGCGTCTCGTCGATGCGGGCGCGCACGATGCGCGAGACGAGCGCGCGGGGCACGTGCGTCGGCTGGTCGCGCTCGTCCTCGCCGATCGGCGGAACGGCGATCGTGTCGCGTTCGTCCGCACCGTTCGGCAGCGCCGAGCCGTGCACCACCTTCAGCCGCTCGGCGTCCTCGATGCGGGTCGAGAGGCCGCGCGCGAGGTCCGTCGTCACGTGCTGGCCGCCGAGCGAGACGGCGTCGGAATGCACGAGCTTGCCTTCCGCGAAGACGGAGATGGTCGTCGTCCCGCCGCCCATGTCGATGCAGGCGCAGCCGAGCTCCATCTCGTCGTCGACCAGCGCCGACAGGCCGCTCGCATAGGGCGTCGCGACGATACCCTCGACCGACAGGTGCGCCCGGTTGACGCAGAGTTCGAGGTTCTTGAGCGCCGGCCGCTCGGCCGTCAACACGTGCATGTCGACGCCGAGAACGTCGCCGTACATCGACAGCGGATCACGGATGCCGCGCTCGCCGTCGAGCGAGAAGCCGGTCGGGAGCGAATGCAGGATCGCACGATCCTGGCGTCGCAGCGACTGATGGCCGGCGGCCGTCAGCACCTTGCGAAGATCGGCCGCGTCGACCTCCTGGCCGCCGAGATCGATCGTCGCCGTGTAGATGTCGCTCTGCAGCCGGCCGGCCGACACGTTGACGATCAGGCTGTCGACGGTGAGACCCGCCATGCGCTCGGCGGCATCCACCGCAAGCCGCACGACGCTTTCGGCCACTTCCAGATCGGCGATGACGCCGGTCTTGACCCCGCGCGAACGCTGGTGGCCGATGCCGATGACCTCGATATTGTGGGTACGGCCCGGCAGGATCTCGCTTTCGGCACGCGGCGTCAGCCGGCCGATCATGCAGACGACCTTGGTGGAGCCGATGTCCAGCACCGAGACGATATGCGTCCGCTTGGAGCTCAGCGGCTTCAGGCGCGGCATGCCGAAGTGAGACGAACCGAATATGCTCATGTGCGATCCGCCAGCTTCTTGAGTTCCTTCGCCCGCTGTTCCACGGCGACCTTGCGGCGTTCGACCGCGCCCTCCGTCAGCCGGATGGTCGTGCGGTCCTCCAGGCGGAAGTCGACGGCCGCGATGTCGCGCTCCAGCACTTCGTGCTCGGCTTCCATCGCAGACAGCAGCTGCATGGCGCGCGGCACATTGTGCTCCGGCAGCCTGACGATGACGCCGTTCTTCAGCACCAGGTCCCAGCGGCGGCCGGCGACGCGGACATAGGCCTTCACGCGCTCCTTGATCCCCGGCCAGGCATCGACCGTGCGCGCAAACTCGGCAGCCGCCGTTTCGGCGCCGCGGCCGACGAAGAGCGGCAGGGCCGCGAACTTGTTGTCGCGCAGCGGCGCGATCACGCTGCCGTCGGTTTTGATGAGCGAAAGGTCGGAACCATGCTGCCAGATCCCGAAGGCCTCGCGCTCCTTGAGCACGACCTCGATGGTGCCGGGATAGACCTTGCGCACGGAGACGTCCTCGACCCACGGCAGCTTCGCGAGCTTCTCACGCGCTTCCTTCACGTCGAGCGCGATCAGCGACGTCGTGCCGTCGAGGCCGAGCTGCTCGAGAATGTCGATCTCCGAGGTCTCGCGGTTGCCGGAGACCTTCACGTCCTCGATGGCAAAGCCGCCGGCGGAGGTGACCGCCTGCGCGAAATCATGCGAATGGCCGCCGAGCGCCATGCCGTAGTAGCCGGTGGCGGCAAAGAACAGCACGACGGCGAAGGAGCCGGCGTGACGCGGAATATGCACCCGGCCGACGGCCAGGCTGACGGCGAAGCGCACGACGCGACGCAGGGGACGCGGCAGGACAAGGCCGGCCTCGACCTCGGAAAGGTCGGCGGCCGCCGGCTGGCGCGCCCTGCCCCTCTTTCGCCCGGTCAACGCAAACACGACGCGTCCTCCACGATCCACCTCAAGAACTCACCAAAGGAATGGCCGGCATTCTCGGCCATTTCGGGCACCAGCGATGTCGGGGTCATGCCGGGCTGGGTATTGATCTCCAGCCAGATGATCTCGCCGTTCTCCGAGAAACGGTCGTCGTAGCGGAAGTCCGATCTGCTGACGCCGCGGCACCCGATCGCTTGATGCGCCTTAAGTGCCAGTGTTTGTATTTTTTGGTAAATATTTGGTGAAATTTGCGCCGGGATGATGTGTTTTGAACCGCCCTTTACGTATTTGGAATCATAATCATAGAAGCTGTGGCCCTGCGGCACGATTTCGGTGACGCCGAGCGCCACGTCGCCCATGACGCCACAGGTCAACTCCCGTCCGTAGACGTAGCGCTCCACCATCACACGGTCGCCGTAGCGCCATTCGGCCGAGGTGATGACCTGCGGGGGATGGGACTGATCTTCCTTGACGATCACGACACCGAAGCTCGATCCCTCGCGGACGGGCTTCACCACGTAAGGCGGCTTGATGGGATGCGCCGAAGTGAAGTCGAAGCGGTTCATCAGCCGCTGCTCGGCGACCGGCAGGCCGGCAGCCTTGGCGACGATCTTCGCCTGCGCCTTGTCCATGGCAAGCGCCGAGGCGAGCACGCCGGAATGGGTGTAGGGGATCTGCAGATATTCCAGGATGCCCTGGATCGTGCCGTCCTCGCCGAACGGGCCGTGCAGCGCGTTGAAGGCGACGTCCGGCTTCATGTCCGCAAGCACGCTGGCGATGTCGTGGTCGACGTCGAGGCGGGTGACGCGGTAGCCTTCCGCCTCCAGCGCATCCGCGCAGGCGGTGCCCGACGAAAGGCTGACCGGCCTTTCCGACGAGAAACCTCCCATCAATACCGCGACATGCTTCGCATTCATGCACTGCTCCCGAGACGACCGCACTCTGCCCGAACTCGCTTGTGTGGACCTGAATCGACCGATGGCGACTCGGGCAAAGCGAGATGGTTCACTAGAGCGGCATTAAGGTTAATGAAGCGTTTACTTTCGTTAACCACCGGTCGGCGACCGGCCGCCGGAACACCGCCGGCGAATCAGGTCTGCAGCGATTCCGACCTTAGAATCAGAGAGTTGAGAGCCGCGCAAGGGGCGTCGGAAAAAGCCCGGCAGCAAAAAACCTGCCGCGGAAATCCGGGCGGGTTCTCAAAATGCGCGGCAGGAGCGCAGCGTCAGTCGCCCTCGCCCACGGCCTTCCACGCGATGGCGCCGAGAGCACCGCCGATGATCGGCGCGCCCCAGAACAGCCACAGCTGGGCGAGCGCCCAGTCGCCGACGAAGAGCGCGACGCCCGTCGAGCGCGCCGGATTGACCGATGTGTTCGTCACCGGGATCGACACGAGATGGATCAGCGTCAGCGCCAGGCCGATGGCGATCGGCGCGAAGCCGGCCGGCACCCGGCCGCTCGTTGCGCCGAGGATGATGAAGAGGAATATGAAGGTCATCACCACCTCCATCACCAGCGCCGCCGTCAGCGAATAGCCGCCCGGCGAATGCGCGCCATAGCCGTTGGACGCGAAGCCGCCGAGCTGAAAATCCGCCTTGCCGCTGGCGACGAGATAGAGCACCGCCCCCGCGACGACCGCGCCGACGACCTGCGCCAGGATATAGGGCAGGAGGCTCGATGCCGGAAACTTCCCGGCAACGGCGAGCCCGACCGACACGGCCGGATTGAAATGCCCGCCGGAGATGCCGCCGACGGCATAGGCCATGGTCAGCACGGTCAGTCCGAACGCAAGGGACACGCCGACGAGCCCGATTCCCACCTCGGGAAATGCGGCAGCCAGCACGGCGCTTCCACAACCGCCGAAGACAAGCCAGAACGTCCCCAAAAATTCAGCCGAGAGTTTCCTGATCATGCACGTACCCCCTCCGGATTTGCGACAATCGCACCGCGAGTCTCACGCCTGGCGTGCAATTGTCAAGCAATGGCGCAGGCGATTTCGTACCGCAGGGTATAACTGCCGGCAAGGCGTCGCCGGCAGGAAAAGGTCGTGGAGAGTCAGGCCGTTGCGCGGCCGAGGAACTCGCGCACCTCATAGCCCGGCATGAACTTGCCGATGCGCCTGATTTCCCATTGCAGCGTCACGCCGGAATGTTCGAGCACGCGCTGGCGGACCGTCTCGCCGAGATATTCGAGTTCGTAGCCCGTCGCCTGGCCGGTATTGATCATGAAGTTGCAGTGCATCGGCGACATTTGCGCGCCGCCGATCATCAGGCCGCGGCAGCCCGCCTCGTCGATCAGCTTCCAGGCGGAGTTGCCCTCCGGGTTCTTGAAGGTCGAACCGCCGGTCTTTTCGCGAATCGGCTGCACCGTCTCGCGATGCTGGCGCACGGCGTCCATCTTCTGGCGGATATCCGCCTTGTCGCCCGGCTGCCCCTCGAAGATCGCATGAGTGAAGATCAGCCCGTCCGGCGCTGACGAATGGCGGTAGCTGTAGCCCATGTCGGCATTCGACAGCACATGCCTGTTGCCCTTGCGGTCGACCGCGTGCACCTCGACGACGAGATCCTTCGTTTCACCGCCGTTGGCGCCCGCGTTCATGCGCAGCGCGCCGCCGATCGCACCCGGAATGCCGTAGTAGAATTCGAAGCCGGCGATGCCGTGATCGAGCGCCATCGCGGCGATGTTCTTGTCGGGGCAGATGGCGCCGGCCTTGATGCGGTTTTCGCCGATGAGCTCGACATCGCCGAACCCCTTGGCCGACGGCCGGATGACGATGCCCGGGATGCCGCCGTCGCGCACCAGCAGGTTGGAGCCCACTCCGGTGACGAGCACCGGAATCTCTTCCGGCACGAGCTTCAGGAAGGTGACGAGATCGTCGACGTCATGCGGATGGAACATCAGTTCGGCAAGACCGCCGGCGCGGAACCAGGTGACGCGGTCCATCGGCGCGTCGGGCGTCAGGCGGCCGCGAACGTCCTTGATGCCGTCGCCGAGCGACGCCAGGAGCTTTTCACCATCCACCTGCTTCATGCTGTCTTTCCTGCCAGTCCTGCGAGTTCGTTCGGGAGCGCGGCGGCCCAGTAGGTGATGCTGCCAGCCCCCAACAGAACCACAAAATCACCGGGCTTAGCAATGGCGGCGACGACAGGAGCGATGTCTTCCGGGCCTTTGACGGCACGTGCGTCGCGATGCCCGCCGGACTTGATGCGCGACACAAGTTCCGCGGCGCCGACGCCGTCGATCGGCTCCTCCCCGGCGGCGTAGATCGGCGCGATCATGACCGTGTCGGCGTCGTTGAAACAACCGGCGAACTCTTCGAAGAGGCTATGCACGCGGCTGTAGCGGTGCGGCTGGTGAACGGCGATGATGCGTCCGTTGCAGGCCTCGCGCGCGGCCCGCAGCACCGCCTTGATCTCGACCGGGTGGTGCCCGTAGTCGTCATAGACGTTGACGCCGTTCCATTCGCCCGTCTGGGTGAAGCGCCGCTTGACGCCGCCGAAGGACGCCAGGCCCTTGGCGATCGCCTCGGCCGAGATGCCGAGCCGGTTGGCAACGGCGATCGCGGCCGTGGCGTTCGAAACGTTGTGCCGGCCGGGCATCGGCAGCCGCAGGTCCTTGAGCGCGATCACCTGGCCCGTGCGCCGGCGGCGGATCTCCACGTCGAAAACCGAGACTGCGCCATCCATGCGGATATTGCCGAAGCGCACGTCGGCCTGCGGGTTCTCGCCGTAGGTGATGACCTTGCGGTCCTCGATCCGGCTCACCATCGACTGAACCTCCGGGTGGTCGAGGCACATGATGCCGAAGCCGTAGAACGGCACGTTCTCGACGAACTGCCGGAAGGCCGCACGCACGGCATCGAAATTGCCGTAGTGGTCGAGATGCTCCGGATCGATATTGGTGACGACAGCCACGTCGGCCGGCAGCTTGAGGAAGGTGCCGTCCGATTCGTCGGCCTCCACCACCATCCACTCGCCGGCGCCCATGCGGGCATTGGTGCCATAGGCGTTGATGATGCCGCCGTTGATGACGGTCGGATCGAGGCCACCGGCATCGAGCAGCGCGGCGACCATCGACGTCGTCGTCGTCTTGCCGTGCGTGCCGCCGATCGCGATGGCGTTGCGGAAGCGCATGAGTTCGGCGAGCATTTCCGCCCGGCGCACGACCGGCAGCAGCTTTTCGCGCGCGGCGATCAACTCCGGATTGTTCTTCTTGATGGCGGTCGAGACCACGACCACCTCGGCGTCACCGAGATTTTCCGCCGTGTGGCCGACGAAGACCGCGATGCCCTTGGCACGCAGGCGCTGCACGTTGGCGCTGTCCGACTGGTCGGACCCCTGGACGCGATGGCCAAGATTGTGCAGCACCTCGGCAATGCCGCTCATGCCGATGCCGCCGATGCCGATGAAATGGACGAGCCCTATGCTCTTCGGCATCTTCATGGCCGTCTCCCCTTGAATTCCGCGATCGTTGTGCCGCCCGCAATAGCCTCAACCATCGCGGCGAGCAAGCGCGCGGCGTCCGGTTTGCCCGCCTTTCGGGCGTTCGCCGCCATGGTCGCCATGGCGTCCGGTTTTTTCATCGCATCGGCGATGAGGCCCGACAGGCGCTCCGGCGAAAGCTCGGCCTGGGCGATGACCTCGGCCCCGCCGGCGGCGGCAAGGGCCGCGGCATTGGCCGCCTGGTCGTGATCGAGCGCATAGGGATAGGGCACGAGGATCGCCGGCCGGCCGATCACCGAGAGTTCCGAGACGGTGGAGGCGCCGGAGCGGCAGAGCACAAGATGCGCGGCGGCGATGCGCTCCGCCATGTCGGTGAAGAAGGGCGAGACCTCGGCATCGATGCCGAGCTTCTCATACATCGCGACGACGCCTTCGCGGTCTTCCGGACGCGCCTGCTGGGTAATCTGGAGCCGCGCGCGCTTGGCCTCGCTCAGCCGGGAGACCGCCTGCGGCACCGCCTTGGAGAAGAACTGGGCGCCCTGGCTGCCGCCGAAAACGACGAAGCGGAAGGCCTCGCCGTCGTGCGACGGCGCATAGGGTATGTCGGCAGCCGCCAGCACGGCCGGGCGCACCGGATTGCCGGTCGTCACGGTCTTCTCCGCATGGGCGCCGCCGGTCTCCGGCAGAAAACCGCCGGCGATCGCCTTGACGCGCGCCGCGAGCGCCTTGTTGGCGCGCCCCATCACTGCGTTCTGCTCGTGGATCATCGAGGGAATACCGAGGCCGGTCGCAGCCAGCAGCGGCGGGACGGTCGGATAGCCGCCGAAGCCCACCACGACGGCGGGTTTCAGCGTTTTCAGCAGCCGCCGCGCCGCGCGAAGTCCCTGCCAGAGCGTGAAGAGCGACCGCACGACCGAAACGGGGTTCTTCGAGCCGATCGTCGCCGACGGCACCACATGGACCTCGTCGGCCGGAAACTTGCCCGCAAAGCGCTCCGCGCGGCTGTCGGTGACGAGATGCACGCTCCAGCCGCCGGCCTTCAGGTCATGCGCCAGAGCCTCGGCCGGAAACAGATGGCCGCCGGTCCCGCCGGCGGCAAGCAGGATGATGCCCTTTGCCATGGTTCACTCCGCCGGCGCCATGATGCCGCTTCGGAAGAGGCTGCGCTCGGAGGCGCGCTTTTCCGGACGGTGGCGCGTCAGCGCGAGGATGAAGCCGGCGGTCACGCAGATCGCCAGCATCGAGGAGCCGCCATAGGAGATGAGCGGCAGCGTCATGCCCTTGGCGGGCAGCAACTCGAGATTGACGCCGATATTGATCATCGACTGCGCGCCGATCTGCAGCACGAGGCCGGCGACGGCGAAGCGCGTGAAGTCGTTGCGTTCCTTCATCGCATGATTGAGGCCGCGCAGCACGACGAAGGCGAAGACGGCGACGATCACCATGCAGAAGATGATGCCGAACTCCTCCGCCGCGACGGAGAAGATGAAGTCGGTGTGGCTGTCCGGGATGATGCGCTTGACCGTGCCCTCGCCCGGTCCCTGGCCGAGCCAGTCGCCGCGGATGATCGCCTCGCGCGCCGTATCCATCTGGAACGTGTCGCCTTCGCCGGTCAGGAACCGGTCGATGCGCCCCGCCACATGCGGAAAGAGCAGGTAGGCACCGACGAAGCCGCCGACCGCCGCACCGCCGAGCAGCATGATCCACACCCAGGGCATGCCGGCCATGAAAAACATGCCGCCCCAGACGGCGGCCGTCAGGATCGTCTGGCCAAGGTCCGGCTGGGCGACGAGAAGCGCCGCGACGATGCCGAAGAGGATGATCGCGAAGAGATTGCCCGGAATGTCCGGCTGGCGCGCATGCTCGGCGAAAAGCCAGGCGCAGATGACGACGAAGGCCGGTTTCATGAATTCCGACGGCTGGATCGAGAAGCTGCCGATCGATATCCAGCGCCGCGACCCCTTGACCTCCACGCCGAAGAACAGCGCCAGCACCATCATGCCGAGCGCGACGACGAGCAGAAGCATCGCAGTGCGCCGCACCTGGCGCGGCGTCAGGAAGGAGATGGCGATCATCACGGCGATCGACGGGATCAGGAAGACGGCGTGCCGCTTGACGAAGTGGAAGCTGTCGAGCCCGAGCCTTTCGGCGACCGCCGGGCTCGCCGCAAAGGACAGCATGAAGCCGATCCCCATCAGCACCACGAAGGCGGCGAGAAAGAACCTGTCTATCGTCCAGAACCAGTCTGCGACGGGACCCCGTTCGGCGCGGCTAACCATGACGTTTCCCTATCCTTTTCTGTCGACCAGCATCGTCATGCCGGGCAGCTCCGCCACATGCGCGACGAACGCTTCGCCTCTGACTTCGAAGTTCTTGTACTGGTCGAAGCTTGCGCAAGCCGGGGACAGGAGCACGACGGAGCCCGATCCCTCCTTCTCGGCCTCCGCCGCCGCATGCCGCACGGCCCGGTCGAGCGTGCCGGAAATTTCATAGGGCACGGCCTCGCCGAGCGTCGCGGCGAAGGCCGGCGCCGCCTCGCCGATGAGATAGGCCCTGGCGATGCGCGGGAAGAAGCCGGACAGCGTCGTGATGCCGCCCTCCTTCGGCAGTCCGCCGGCGATCCAGTGGATGCGCTCGAAGCTCGACAATGCCGGCGCGGCGGCATCGGCATTGGTCGCCTTGGAATCGTTGACGAAGAGCACGCCGCCGCGCCGGCCGACCGGCTGCATGCGGTGCTGGAGACCGGGAAAGCTTGCGAGCCCCGCCCGGATCTCGTCCTCGGCGAGCCCGACCGCCAGGCAGGCGGCGATGGCCGCGGCGGCATTCTGCGCATTGTGGCTGCCCCGCAGGGTCTGGATTGCCGAAAGGTCGGC
Source organism: Rhizobium alarense (assembly GCF_021555155.1). GTDB lineage: Bacteria > Pseudomonadota > Alphaproteobacteria > Rhizobiales > Rhizobiaceae > Rhizobium_D > Rhizobium_D alarense. The sequence continues at coordinate 2,296 of NZ_JAKGBU010000070.1, read as the reverse complement.
GACCGCGCGCGCCGTTCCGCCCCGCGCGATCATCAGCCGCGTGCCGTCAGCATAGATGCCGTCGGCCAGCGGGTTGCGCCGCGAGATGCGCTCGACGCGCGTTCCGGCCCGCTCGATCCGGTCGGCGATCAGCGTGCAGTAGGTGTCGTCGACGCCGACGATCGCCGCGCGGCTGCCGGCGACGAGCCGCTCCTTGACGTCGGCATAGTGCTGCATCGTGCCGTGGCGGTCGAGGTGATCCGGCGTGAGGTTGAGCAGGATTCCGGCCGACGGATCGATCGTCGGCGCGAGGTCGATCTGGTAGGAGGAGCACTCGACGACGTAGAAGCGGCCCGCCTTCGGCGGATCGAGGGTGAGCACGGCAGTGCCGATATTGCCGCCGAGCTGCGTGTCGCGGCCGCTCGTCTTCAGGATATGCGCGATCAGCGCCGTCGTCGTCGACTTGCCGTTCGTGCCGGTGATGGCGATGAAGGGGCAATCCGGCGCATGCGCCCGCCGTTCGCGCACGAAAATCTCGACGTCGCCGATGATCTCGGCGCCCGCCGCCCGCGCAAGGTCGACGGTCCAGTGCGGCTTCGGATGGGTGAGCGGTACGCCGGGGGAAAGCACGAGGGCGGCGACACCGCCCCAGTCAGCCGCCCGCAGGTCGCCCGTGCCGATGCCGGCCTTTGCGGCGTTGTCGACGCTGCCGGGATTGTCGTCCCAGGCAATCACGGTCGCGCCGCCGGCCTGCAGCGCCATCGCCGTCGCGAGCCCGGAACCACCGAGCCCGAAGAGCGCGACCGTCTTTCCCTTGAAGGTGGAGGCCGGGATCATTGCCGCCTCACCGCAGCTTGAGCGTCGAGAGGCCGACCATCGCGAGGATGACCGCGATGATCCAGAAGCGGATCACCACCTGGCTTTCCGTCCAGCCCTTCTTCTCGAAGTGATGGTGGATCGGCGCCATCAGGAACACGCGCCGGCCGGTGAGCTTGAAAAATCCCACCTGGATGATGACGGACATGGTCTCCATGACGAAGAGACCGCCGACGATTGCCATGACGATCTCGTGTTTCGTAGCAACGGCGACCGAGCCGATAAGGCCGCCGAGCGCCAGCGAGCCGGTGTCGCCCATGAAGATGGCGGCCGGCGGCGCATTGAACCACAGGAAGCCGAGACCCGCGCCGATCACGGCGCCCATGATGACGGCGAGCTCGCCCGTGCCGGGCACGAAATGGATCTGCAGGTAGTTGGCGAAGACCGCGTTGCCGGCGAGATAGGCGATGACGCCGAAGGAGGCCGCCGAAATCATGACGGGCACGGTGGCAAGCCCGTCGAGACCATCGGTCAGGTTCACCGCATTGCCGGCCGCGACGATGACGAAGCCGCCGAAGAAGATGAAGAAGATGCCGAAATTGAGCAGCAGGTCCTTGAAGAACGGGAAGGCGACCGACGAGCCGAAAGTGGAGCCGGACGTTCCGGCCGCAAGCGTCGCCTGCATCATGAAATAGGTGGCGATGCCGGCGATGACGAATTCGATGCCGAGCCGCGCCTTGCCGGAAAACCCTTTCTCGGTCTGCTTCGTGACCTTGAGATAGTCGTCGTAGAAGCCGATGGCGCCGAAGCCGAGCGTCACGAGCAGCGTCGCGACCACGTAGACGTTGGAAAGGTCCGCCCAGAGCAGCGAGCTACCGACGATGCCGGCGAGGATCATGATGCCGCCCATGGTCGGGGTGCCGGCCTTCTTGAAATGGGTCTGGGGGCCGTCGGCGCGGATCGGCTGGCCCTTGCCCTGGCGCAGCCGCAGCGACGAGATGATGCGGGGACCGAACAGGAAGACGATCAGCGCCGAGGTGAAGAGGGCCGCGCCCGTGCGGAAGGTGATGTACCGGAACAGGTTGAACACCTGGACGGTATCCGCCAGTTCGACAAGCCAAATCAGCATTCTCAGCCTTTCCCCGCAGCAGCGGCGCCCCGACGCGGGAATCGCCGTATGAAAGAATAGTCGCACTAAACCCTACGTGTGAGGTCCGGCAGGCTCTCCCCCCGCCAATCCCCATCAAATTCCGGAGGAATCGGCCTCCGCCGGTGGAAATGCCGCGATCAGGGCGTCGACGATGCGGCTGAAGCCGGTTCCCTTCGACGACTTGACGATGACCACGTCACCCGGGCGCACCGCCTTTAGCGCAAAGGGCAGCATCTCGTCGACGGACGGCCGGTATTCGACGCGCGCCGCGCCTTCCAGCGCGTCGCGCAGTGCCGCCATGTCCGGCCCGCCGATCCAGACGTCCTCGATGCCCGCCTCCTGCAACGGCCG
>NZ_JAKGBU010000007.1:64662-94556 GCF_021555155.1 Rhizobium alarense | reverse complement strand
AGAAGCTGCGCTTCGCCATCCGCGAAGGCGGCCGCACCGTCGGCGCCGGCATCGTCGCATCGATCGTCGAGTAATCGGGACCGAAAGGTCCGCCGAAAAGGGAAGGGACAGGGTTTGCCCCCTGTCCCTCCGGTCTTTGAAAAGAAGCGGGCCCCGGCCGATCGTTAATTGAAGTTCAATGCGTGAGCCTCTATGGAGCACGCGACACACGCAACAAGGACAAGTCGTATGAACGGCCAGAACATCCGCATCCGCCTCAAGGCGTTTGATCACCGGATCCTCGATGCCTCCACGCGCGAAATCGTATCGACGGCAAAGCGCACCGGTGCAGGCGTGCGCGGCCCGGTACCGCTTCCGACGCGGATTGAAAAATTCACGGTGAACCGGTCGCCTCACGTCGACAAGAAGAGCCGCGAACAGTTCGAGATGCGCACCCACAAGCGTCTTCTCGACATTGTCGACCCGACCCCTCAGACGGTCGACGCCCTGATGAAGCTCGATCTCGCCGCCGGCGTCGACGTCGAAATCAAGCTCTGATCAGGCTTCGGAGTCCGGCGAAAGCCGAAATAACAAGGAAGGTACGTGGCGGTCCGCCGCCAACGGCTTCTTAAAACGGGAAACCCTCAAGCCGTGCGGCCGGAGCGGAATCCTTAAACCAGAGGTATGGAGGGGCCTGCGGCCCCGACAGGACTCTCAAGAGGAATGAACCGATGCGTTCAGGTGTGATTGCACAGAAGGTGGGAATGACCCGCGTCTACAACGACGCAGGAGAGCATATCCCCGTAACAGTATTGCGACTGGACAACTGCCAGGTTGTCGCTCATCGCACGGAAGACAAGAACGGCTACACGGCGGTCCAGCTCGGCGCCGGCAGCTCCAAGGTGAAGAACACGTCGAAGGCTCTGCGCGGCCAGTTCGCCGCCGCGAGCGTCGAGCCGAAGGCGAAGCTCGTCGAGTTCCGCGTTTCTGCGGACAACCTGATCGATGTCGGCGCGGAGATCTCCGCAAGCCATTTCGTGGCAGGCCAGCTCGTCGACGTCACCGGCACGACCATCGGCAAGGGCTTCGCCGGTGCCATGAAGCGTCATAACTTCGGCGGCCTTCGTGCAACGCACGGTGTGTCGGTGTCGCACCGCTCCCACGGCTCGACCGGTTCCAACCAGGACCCGGGCCGCGTCTGGAAGGGCAAGCGCATGGCCGGCCACATGGGCCAGACCCGCGTCACCACCCAGAACCTCGAAGTCGTCTCGACGGATGAAGACCGTGGTCTCATCCTCGTCAAGGGCGCCGTCCCCGGTTCCAAGGGTTCCTGGATCGTCGTTCGCGACGCCGTAAAGTCCGGCACCCCGGCCGACGCTCCGCGTCCGGCCGCCGTGCGCGCCGCAGCCAAGTAAGGGAGCCCGATCATGGATCTCAAAGTCACGACCCTCGAGGGGAAGGACGCCGGCAAGGTCTCCCTCTCCGACGCGATTTTCGGCCTTGAGCCGCGCGAAGACATCATTGCCCGCGTCATCCGCTGGCAGCTTGCCAAGAAGCAGCAGGGCACCCACAAGGCCAAGGGCCGCGCGGAAGTCTCGCGCACCGGCGCCAAGATGTACAAGCAGAAGGGCACCGGCCGTGCACGTCACCATTCGGCCCGCGCCCCGCAGTTCCGCGGCGGCGGCAAGGCCCATGGCCCGGTCGTGCGCAGCCACGAGCACGATCTTCCGAAGAAGGTCCGTGCGCTCGGCCTGCGCCACGCCCTGTCGGCCAAGCTGAAGGCTGAGGACGTCATCATCGTTGATGACCTCGTCGCCACGGAAGTAAAGACCAAGGCTCTGGCCGGCACCTTCGCCAGCCTCGGCCTCACCAACGCCCTCTTCATCGGTGGCGCCGAGCTCGACAGCAACTTCAAGCTCGCCGCCCAGAACATCCCGAACGTGGACGTTCTGCCGATTCAGGGCATCAACGTTTACGACATCCTGCGCCGCGGCAAGCTCGTGCTCTCCAAGGCTGCTGTAGAAGCCCTCGAGGAGCGGTTCAAATGACGGATCTTCGCCACTACGATGTGATCGTCTCGCCGGCGATCACCGAAAAGTCGACGCTGGTCTCCGAGCATAACCAGGTCGTATTCAACGTCGCCAAGGGCGCGACCAAGCCGGAAATCAAGGCTGCGGTCGAAGCGCTGTTCGGCGTCAAGGTCAAGGCTGTGAACACGCTGCTGCGCAAGGGCAAGGTCAAGCGTTTCCGCGGCTTCTCCGGCCGGCAGGGAGATGTCAAGAAGGCGATCGTCACGCTTGCTGACGGTCAGTCCATCGACGTCTCCACCGGGCTCTAACAGGCCCAGTCGGCTAAGGACCCAAAAGGGAACAAGAAAATGGCATTGAAAAGCTTCAATCCGACGACCCCGAGCACGCGTCAGCTCGTCATCGTCGACCGCTCCGGCCTCCACAAGGGCAAGCCGGTCAAGGCGCTGACGGAAGGCCTGTCCTCCAAGGGCGGCCGCAACAACCTCGGCCGCATCACCGTCCGCTTCCGCGGCGGCGGTCACAAGCGTACCTATCGCCTGGTCGACTTCAAGCGTCGCAAGTTCGACGTCGAAGGCACGGTCGAGCGTCTGGAATACGACCCGAACCGCACCGCGTTCATCGCGCTCGTCACCTATTCGGACGGCGAGCAGGCCTATATCCTGGCGCCGCAGCGTCTCGCCGTCGGTGACAAGGTCATCGCCTCCGACAAGGCCGTCGACGTCAAGCCGGGCAACGCGATGCCGCTGCAGTACATCCCGGTCGGCTCGATCGTTCACAACGTCGAGATGAAGCCGGGCAAGGGCGGCCAGATCGCCCGTTCCGCCGGCACCTTCGTCCAGCTCGTCGGTCGAGACCAGGGCATGGCGATCCTCCGGCTGAACTCCGGCGAACAGCGCCTGGTGCACGGCTCTTGCCTTGCGTCGGTCGGTGCTGTATCGAACCCGGATCACGGCAATACCAACGACGGCAAGGCCGGTCGCACCCGCTGGCGCGGCAAGCGCCCGCATGTTCGCGGCGTCGTCATGAACCCGGTCGACCATCCGCACGGCGGTGGTGAAGGCCGCACCTCGGGTGGTCGTCACCCGGTGAGCCCGTGGGGCAAGCCCACGAAGGGCAAGCGTACCCGTTCGAACAAGTCGACCGACAAGTTCATCATGCGCTCGCGCCACCAGAAGAAGAAGTAAGAGAGGTAGTCAGGAATGGCTCGTTCAGTATGGAAAGGCCCGTTTGTCGACGGCTATCTTCTCAAGAAGGCGGAGAAGGTGCGTGAAGGCGGTCGCAGCGAGGTGATCAAGATCTGGAGCCGTCGCTCCACGATCCTGCCTCAGTTCGTCGGTCTCACCTTCGGTGTCTACAACGGCAGCAAGCATGTGCCGGTTGCCGTGTCGGAAGACATGGTCGGCCACAAGTTCGGTGAATTCTCTCCCACCCGGACCTATTACGGTCACGGCGCGGACAAGAAGGCAAAGAGGAAGTAACCATGGGCAAGGCAAAAGCCGAACGCCGGCTGAAGGATAACGAGGCGCAGGCCATTGCGCGCACGATCCGCGTCAGCCCCCAGAAGCTCAACCTCGTTGCCGCGATGATCCGCGGCAAGAAGGTCGACCGGGCTCTCGCCGAGCTCGAATTCTCGCGCAAGCGCATCGCCGAGACGGTCAAGAAGACCCTCGAATCGGCAATCGCCAATGCCGAGAACAACCATGATCTCGACGTCGACTCGCTCATCGTGGCGGAAGCCCATGTCGGCAAGTCGATCGTCATGAAGCGGTTCCACGCTCGTGGCCGCGGCCGTGCATCGCGGGTCGAGAAGCCGTTCTCGCACCTGACGATCGTCGTCCGCGAAGTCGAAGCCAAAGGGGAGGCCGCATAATGGGCCAGAAGATTAATCCGATCGGTTTCCGCCTCGGCATCAACCGTACCTGGGACAGCCGCTGGTTCGCCGACAACGCCGAATACGGCCAGCTCCTCCACGAGGACCTGAAGATCCGCGCCTACCTGATGGAAGAACTGAAGCAGGCCGGCATCTCCAAGGTGGTCATCGAGCGTCCGCACAAGAAGTGCCGCGTCACGATCCACTCGGCCCGCCCGGGTCTCATCATCGGCAAGAAGGGCGCCGACATCGAGAAGCTGCGCAAGAAGCTTTCCGAGATGACGTCCTCCGAAACGCACCTCAACATCGTCGAGGTGCGCAAGCCGGAAACGGACGCGACGCTGGTCGCCCAGTCGATCGCCCAGCAGCTCGAGCGCCGCGTGGCCTTCCGCCGTGCGATGAAGCGCGCCGTTCAGTCGGCGATGCGTCTCGGTGCCGAAGGCATCAAGATCACCTGCGCCGGCCGTCTCGGCGGCGCGGAAATCGCCCGTACCGAATGGTACCGCGAAGGCCGCGTTCCGCTGCACACCCTGCGTGCCGACATCGATTACGGCACGGCTGAAGCCGAAACCGCGTTCGGTATCTGCGGCATCAAGGTCTGGATCTTCAAGGGCGAAATCCTTGAGCACGATCCGATGGCCTCCGAGCGCCGTGCGACCGAAGGCGACAATCAGCCGTCGGGCGGCCGGGATCGTGACCGCGATCGCGATCGTCGTCGCGAAAACGCTTGATTAGCGTTGGCGAAAGATAAGTTCGGAGAATAAGAAAATGTTGCAGCCAAAGCGTACCAAGTACCGTAAGCAATTCAAGGGCCGCATCAAGGGCGTCGCCAAGGGTGGTTCCGACCTCGCCTTCGGCGAATTCGGCCTGAAGGCCCAGGAACCCAACCGCGTCAACGCGCGCGAGATCGAGGCGGCCCGCCGCGCGATCACGCGTTACATGAAGCGTGCCGGCCGGGTCTGGATCCGCGTGTTCCCGGATGTTCCGGTCACCGCAAAGCCGACGGAAGTCCGCATGGGTAAGGGCAAGGGTTCGGTCGAATACTGGGCCTGCAAGGTCAAGCCCGGCCGGATGATGTTCGAGATCGACGGCGTGACCGAGGAGATCGCCCGCGAGGCGCTTCGTCTGGGCTCCGCCAAGCTCTCCGTCAAGACGCGCTTCGTACAGCGCATTGCAGAGTAAGGAGCAAGCCGCGATGAAAGCCGCAGACGTCCGGGCGCTCAGCGCCGACCAGCTCAACGAGGAGCTTGCCAAGCTGAAGAAAGAGCAGTTCAACCTGCGCTTCCAGAAGGCTACCGGCCAGCTCGAGAAGACCTCGCGCGTCAACGAAGTCCGCAAGGACATCGCACGCGTCAAGACCATTGCCCGCCAGAAGGCGGCAGAAGCCAAGGCCTAAGGACCAAAAAAAATGCCGAAACGCATTCTGCAGGGCACCGTTGTCAGCGACAAGAACGACAAGACCGTCGTCGTTCGCGTCGAGCGCCGCTTTGCACACCCGCTTCTTCAGAAGACCGTGCGCCGCTCGAAGAAGTACAAGGCGCATGACGAGAACAACCAGTACAAGATCGGCGACGTCGTTTCCATCGAGGAATGCGCACCGATCTCCAAGGACAAGCGCTGGACGGTGGTTGCCGCCCAGGCTTAATTTCATGCGATTTCGCGCGAGGGCCTTGCCCTTTGCGCGGAAATCTGTATGAAGCAGCGCAAGGACGCTCGGACTCGGGCGTTCTTTTGCTTTTAGCGCAGGGAAGGTCCGGCGGGAAACCGCTCCGGGAAACCACCTTGGCAAGACCCGATCCCGCGCGAAAACATGAATTTCCATAAGCTGGAACAGGGGGCGCCCCGCGCCCAACCGGTCCGGTAACAACAAGAAGGCGACCTGACATGATTCAGATGCAGACTAACCTCGACGTCGCGGATAATTCCGGCGCCCGTCGTGTCATGTGCATCAAGGTGCTGGGCGGCTCCAAGCGCAAGTACGCTTCGATCGGCGACATCATCGTCGTCTCGATCAAGGAAGCGATCCCGCGCGGCCGCGTCAAGAAGGGCGACGTGATGAAGGCGGTCGTCGTTCGCACCGCCAAGGACATCCGCCGCGCCGACGGTAGCGTTATCCGTTTCGACAACAACGCGGCCGTCCTGATCGACAACAAGAAAGAGCCCATCGGCACCCGTATCTTCGGACCGGTTCCGCGCGAACTTCGCGGCAAGAACCACATGAAGATCATCTCGCTGGCTCCGGAAGTACTCTAAGGGAGCGATGGCAATGCAGAAGATTCGCAAAGGCGACAAGGTCGTCGTTCTGACCGGTAAGGACAAGGGCCGTACCGGCGAAGTCATCCAGGTCATGCCGAAGGAAGACCGTGCGGTCGTCAAGGGTGTCAACATGGTGAAGCGTCACCAGCGTCAGACCCAGACCCAGGAAGCCGGCATCATCAACAAGGAAGCCTCCATCCATCTGTCCAATCTCGCGATCGCCGACCCCAAGGACGGCAAGCCGACCCGCGTCGGCTTCAAGATCGAGGGCGACAAGAAGGTTCGCGTGGCAAAGCGTTCGGGAGTGTCGATCGATGGCTGACACCAAGTACGAGCCGCGGCTCAAGACGGAATACAACACGCGCATCCGCAAGGCGCTGCTTGAGCAGTTTTCCTACGGCAACGAGATGCAGATCCCGCGCCTGGAGAAGATTGTCATCAACATGGGCGTCGGTGAATCGACGGGCGACTCGAAGAAGCCGAGCGTTGCTGCCGCCGACCTCGCAGCGATCGCCGGCCAGAAGCCGGTCATCACGCGGGCCCGCAACTCCATCGCCGGCTTCAAGCTGCGCGAAGGCATGCCGATCGGCGCGAAGGTCACCCTTCGCGGCGCCCGCATGTACGAATTTCTGGATCGCCTCGTGAACATCGCGCTCCCCCGCGTGCGCGACTTCCGCGGTCTGAACCCGAAGTCCTTCGACGGCCGTGGCAACTTCGCCATGGGCATCAAGGAGCACATTGTGTTCCCGGAGATCAACTACGACAAGGTTGATCAGATGTGGGGCATGGACATCATCGTTTGCACGACGGCCGCGACCGACGACGAAGCCCGGGCTCTTCTGAAAGAGTTCAACTTCCCGTTCCGTCAGTGATCCGTAACGACAAGCGTAAAGAAGGATAACTGTTATGGCGAAAACGAGCGCAGTTGAAAAGAACAAGCGCCGCCGCAAACTGGTCGCCAACCAGGCAGCAAAGCGTGCTGCCCTGAAGGCGATCGTCCAGAACCAGGCTCTTCCGATCGAAGACCGGTTCAAGGCCACCTTGAAGCTTGCCGCGCTGCCGCGCAACGGCTCCAAGACCCGCATCCGCAACCGCTGCGAAGTAACGGGCCGTCCGCGCGCCTTTTATCGCAAGCTGAAGATGTCGCGTATTGCACTGCGCGAGCTGGGCAACCTCGGCAAGGTGCCGGGCGTCGTCAAGTCGAGCTGGTAAGGAGACGGGCAAGATGGCAATGACTGATCCTTTGGGCGATATGCTCACCCGCATCCGCAACGGCGCCGCACGCCGCAAGTCGAGCGTTTCCACGCCGGCTTCCAAGCTGCGCGCCCGCGTTCTCGATGTCCTTCAGTCGGAAGGGTACATCCGCGGCTATTCCGAGGTCGAGTTCGACAACGGCAAGGCCGAGCTGAGCATCGAGCTGAAGTACTACGAAGGCGCGTCCGTGATCCGCAAGATCGACCGCGTTTCCAAGCCGGGCCGCCGGGTCTATGTCTCGGTCAAGTCCATTCCGCAGGTCGCGAACGGCCTCGGCATCACCATCCTTTCGACCCCGAAGGGCGTGATGGCCGATCACCAGGCGCGCGAACAGAATGTTGGTGGCGAGGTTCTCTGCTCCGTCTTCTAAGACGGCGCGGAGATCTCCCTAGCGAACAGACAGGATAACAACATGTCTCGTATCGGTAAAAAGCCCGTTCAGGTTCCCGCCGGTGTGACCGCGACCGTAGACGGTCAGAAGGTCACCGTGAAGGGCCCGAAGGGCGAACTGTTCTTCGTCGCGAACGACGAAGTCTCCGTCAAGCTGGAGGACAACGCCGTTGTCGTCCAGCCGATCAGCCAGTCGAAGGACGCTCGGTCCAAGTGGGGCATGTCCCGCACGATGATCGAGAACATCCTGAAGGGCGTCAAGGACGGCTACGAGCGCAAGCTCGAGATCAACGGCGTCGGTTACCGCGCGTCCATGCAGGGCAAGAACCTGCAGCTGGCGCTCGGCTTCAGCCACGACGTGGTCTACCAGACGCCGGAAGGCGTTTCGATCGCTGTTCCGAAGCCGACGGAAATCATCGTCTCCGGCATCAACAAGCAGCAGGTCGGCCAGGTCGCCGCGGAGATCCGCGAATACCGTGGCCCCGAGCCCTACAAGGGCAAGGGCGTCAAGTATGCCGAAGAGCGGATTGTCCGCAAAGAAGGCAAGAAGAAGTAAGGAACACGCGAAATGGCTAGCAGGAAAGATAATCTTGTGCGTCGCGCCAGCCGCGTGCGCCGTCAAATCAAGGCGGTCGCCAACGGCCGTCCGCGCCTGTCGGTTCATCGCTCGTCGAAGAACATCTACGTACAGGTCATCGACGACGTGGCCGGCACGACGCTTGCGTCCGCCTCCACGCTCGACACCGATCTGCGCTCGTCGCTGAAGACGGGCGCCGACACGGCTGCCGCTGCGGCGGTCGGCAAGCTCATTGCTGAGCGCGCCGTCAAGGCAGGGGTCAAGGACGTGGTCTTCGACCGCGGCGCCTTCATCTATCACGGCCGCATCAAGGCTCTCGCCGAAGCGGCCCGTGAAGGTGGTCTGAACTTCTGATCGCGGGCGGGCGTCTTCGCCCGCCACCGGTCGGCAAGGGTACCGTCGCTTCCATCCGGAATGGTGGAGGCGACTTTTTGACAATCTGCCGATTGCACCCGGAAAAGAACAAGGAAAAGGACAATGGCACAGGAAAGAAGGGGCCGCGAGGATCGCCAGCCCCGTGAAGAGCGCGACAGCGAATTCGTTGACAAGCTCGTTGCGATCAACCGCGTCGCGAAGGTGGTAAAGGGCGGCCGTCGTTTCGGCTTTGCAGCCCTCGTCGTCGTCGGCGACCAGAAGGGCCGCGTCGGCTTCGGCCACGGCAAGGCCCGTGAAGTCCCCGAAGCGATCCGCAAGGCCACCGAGGCCGCCAAGCGCGACCTGATCTTCGTCCCGCTGCGTTCGGGCCGCACGCTGCACCACGACGTGCACGGCCGCCACGGCGCCGGCAAGGTCCTGCTTCGCTCGGCCAAGCCCGGTACCGGCATCATCGCCGGCGGCCCGATGCGCGCCGTCTTCGAGACGCTCGGCATGCATGACGTCGTCGCCAAGTCGACCGGTTCGTCGAACCCGTACAACATGATCCGTGCGACCTTCGACGCGCTGAAGAGCCAGATGCACCCGAAGGACATCGCGGCACAGCGCGGCATGAAATACGCCACGCTCCAGGCCCGCCGCGTTTCCGCCGGCGTCGCTTCCGAAGAATAAGGGAGGCTGAGCAATGGCTAAGAAGGAAACCGCAAAGAAGACCGTCACCGTCGAGCAGATCGGCTCTCCGATCCGCCGTCCGGCCGTGCAGCGCCAGACGCTGATCGGCCTCGGTCTCAACAAGATGCACCGGGTCAGCACGCTGGAGGATACGCCTTCCGTCCGTGGCATGATCCGTTCCGTCCAGCACCTCGTCCGCGTCGTCGACGAGAAGTGAGGGGGTTACGACCATGAAACTGAATGAGATCAAGGACAACGAAGGCGCGACCCATTCCCGCAAGCGCGTCGGTCGTGGCATCGGCTCCGGCTCCGGCAAGACCGGCGGCCGCGGCGTCAAGGGCCAGAAGGCCCGTTCGGGCGTCGCGATCAACGGCTTCGAAGGCGGTCAGATGCCGATCTACCGCCGCCTGCCGAAGCGCGGCTTCAACAACATCTTCGCGTCCGACTACGTCGTCGTGTCGGTCGAGCGCCTGCAGAAGGCCGTCGACGCGCAGAAGCTGGATCCGAAGGCGACGGTCGATGCCGCCGCGTTGAAGGCAGCCGGCGTCATCCGCCGCGTCAAGGACGGCGTGCGCATCCTCGCCGACGGCGAGCTGAAGGCGAAGCTCACGATCGAAGTCGCCGGCGCATCGAAGGCCGCCGTCGAGAAGATCGAGAAGGCGGGCGGCTCCATCAAGCTGCTGGCCGCTGCGGCTGCCGAGTAAGCCTCTGAAGTTTGATCGCCCGGTGTGCTTCACACCGGGCGATTTTGCTCCCATATGTGAGCCTCACAGCGAATCGGGGATGCGTCTCCGCCCTTCGTCCGGAAGAAAAGCCACGGTGAGGCCGGGATTGCTTGACAATCCGCGTTTCAACCGGTTTAGGCTCCCATCCGCCGGCCTTCTCGCCAGAAGGCCCGGCACGAGTTTTTGAAGCACAGCGACTGCGGATGCCGCACGGGCCGTCCGGGACGATGTGCCAACGGATCAGCCGTTCCGGAGAGGCCGGGCCACCCGCCGACGGACATGGCGACGCGGAGAAATGCATGGCCTCGGCTGCGGAACAACTTGCCTCGAACCTCAATTTCGCGACCTTCGCTAAGGCGGAGGACCTGAAGAAGCGCCTGTGGTTCACCCTCGGCGCGCTGCTCGTCTATCGGCTCGGGACCTATATCCCGCTGCCGGGCCTCAACCCCGAGGCATTCGCGCAGGCCTTCCGCGGCCAGAGCGGCGGCATTCTCGGCCTCTTCAACATGTTCTCCGGCGGTGCCGTCGAGCGCATGGCGATCTTCGCGCTCGGCATCATGCCCTACATCTCCGCCTCGATCATCGTGCAGCTCATGACGTCGGTCGTGCCGTCGCTGGAGCAGCTCAAGAAGGAAGGCGAGCAGGGCCGCAAGATCATCAACCAGTACACCCGCTACGGCACGGTGCTGCTCGGCGCGCTGCAGGCCTATGGCATCGCCGTCGGCCTCGAGGGCGGCGCCGGCCTCGTCAACGATCCGGGCTGGTTCTTCCGCATCTCCACCGTGATCTCGCTGCTCGGCGGCACCATGTTCCTGATGTGGCTCGGCGAGCAGATCACCTCGCGCGGCATCGGCAACGGCATCTCGCTCATCATCTTCGCCGGCATCGTCGCGGCCCTGCCGTCGGCGCTGGCGGGCACGCTCGAACTCGGCCGCACCGGCGCGCTCTCGGTTGGCATCATCTTCGCCGTCGTGCTCACCGCAATCGGCGTGATCGCGCTGATCGTCTTCGTCGAGCGGGCGCAGCGCCGGCTGCTGATCCAGTATCCGAAGCGCCAGGTCGGCAACCGCATGTTCCAGGGCGATACCTCGCACCTGCCGCTGAAGCTGAACACGGCGGGCGTCATCCCGGCGATCTTCGCCTCGTCGCTGCTCCTGCTGCCGGCCACGCTCGCGGGCTTCAGCAACACGACCGAGCTTCCCGGCTGGGCGACGATGATCATCTCGGCGCTCGGCCACGGCCAGCCGCTCTACATGGCGCTCTATGCCGCCATGATCGCCTTCTTCGCCTTCTTCTACACGGCCATCGTCTTCAATCCGAAGGACACGGCCGACAACCTGAAGAAACACGGCGGCTTCATTCCCGGCATTCGTCCGGGCGAGCGGACCGCCGAATATATCGATTTCGTGCTGACCCGCATCACGGTGATCGGCGCGGTCTATCTTATCTTCGTCTGCATCCTGCCGGAGATCCTCATCGCGCAGACCGGCGTGCCATTCTACCTTGGTGGTACGTCGCTTTTGATTGTTGTCAGCGTCACCCTCGATACTGTAGCACAGGTTCAGGGTCACCTCATCGCTCAGCAATATGAGGGGCTGATCAAGAAGTCGAAGCTGCGCGGAGGAAAGAGGGGACGATGAGACTTATATTTTTGGGGCCGCCGGGCGCTGGCAAGGGGACACAGGCCAAGCTGCTCACGGAGAAATACGGGATTCCGCAGCTCTCGACGGGTGACATGCTGCGGGCGGCGGTCGCGGCGGGAACCGATGTCGGCAAGCGTGCCAAGGCCGTCATGGACGCCGGACAGCTGGTCTCCGACGCCATCGTCAACGAGATCGTCTCGGACCGCATCGATTCGCCGGACTGCGCCAGGGGGTTCATCCTGGACGGCTATCCGCGCACGGTGCCGCAGGCCGAGGCGCTGGACCGGATTCTCGCCGGCAAGGGCATTTCGCTCGACGCCGTGATCGAGCTGAAGGTCGACGAGGACGCGCTCGTCAAGCGCATGGAGAACCGCGTCGCCGAGACGGTCGCCGCCGGCGGCACCGTCCGCTCCGACGACAATCCCGAGGCCTTCAAGCGCCGTCTGACGGAGTACCGCGAGAAGACCGCGCCGCTGTCGCACTACTACGCGTCGACGGGCAAGCTCCGCACCGTGGACGGGATGGCGAGCGTCGATACGGTCACGGCCGAAATCGGCGGGATTCTCGCCTGACGCGGGCTTCTCCCAAAAAGGGCTCGGCGGGGAGTTGACTTTTTCGGTCGATTCCCCTTAAGACAGCGCCAACTCGCGACACACACTGCGATCGGCGCGGATTTCAAAACAACGAAGTCCGGGTGCGGTCGTTTTCGACGTGTTCCGAACCTCAATTGATCACGCGGCTTTCGTGGCCGTATCGAATGAAGAAAACCTCTTGCCGGACGGCAACTGGAAGCAAGGAGAACAGACGTGGCTCGTATCGCTGGCGTCAACATCCCGACTGCAAAGCGCGTTGTCATCGCGCTGAGCTACATCCACGGGATCGGTCCGAAATTCGCTCGGGAAATCATCGAGAAGGTCGGCATTCCGGCCGATCGTCGCGTGCATCAGCTCACCGATGCCGAAGTCCTGCAGATCCGCGAAACGATCGACCGCGACTATCAGGTCGAGGGCGACCTGCGTCGCGAGACCTCGATGAACATCAAGCGCCTGATGGACCTCGGCTGCTACCGCGGCCTGCGTCATCGTCGCGGCCTGCCGGTCCGCGGCCAGCGCACGCACACCAATGCCCGTACCCGCAAGGGTCCGGCCAAGGCCATCGCAGGCAAGAAGAAGTAATTTCCCGGAAACGGGGAAGAGGAGGCTGGCGCGCCGCGCCGGCCTCTTTTGAGTTTCGAGCAGGGTCCGCCGGCTGATGGCGGCCCGGTTCGGTGGAGCTGCTGGCGCTACGGCAGTGACGATATCGCCGCGCGAAGACCGCTGGTCCCCGCGCATTTTCAAAGTCAGGGCAGGAGCCTCTCGCTCCGACCCGGTGGAGCCGCTGGAACTACGGCGGTGTCGAGATCAACGAAAGGACTATCCATGGCCAAGGAAGCCACCCGCGTCCGCCGTCGCGAACGCAAGAACATCACCTCGGGTGTTGCTCACGTCAATTCTTCGTTCAACAACACGATGATCACCATCACCGACGCGCAGGGCAATGCGATTGCCTGGTCGTCCGCCGGTGCAAAGGGCTTCAAGGGTTCGCGCAAGTCGACCCCGTTCGCCGCCCAGATCGCCGCCGAAGACTGCGCCAAGAAGGCCCAGGAACACGGCATGAAGTCGCTGGAAGTCGAAGTCTGCGGTCCGGGTTCCGGCCGTGAATCGGCTCTGCGCGCCCTGCAGGCCGCCGGCTTCATGATCACCTCGATCCGCGACGTCACCCCGATCCCGCACAACGGCTGCCGTCCGCGCAAGAAGCGCCGCGTCTGATCATTCGCATTCATCACGCCGGTGAGGTCGGTCTCCGTCCTCCCGGCGCTTCAGGGCTCGGTCGTCACGATTGGATGGTGACGGCGAACGGAAGGCAAAAGACATGATCCAGAAAAACTGGCAGGAACTGATCAAGCCGAACAAGGTCGAGTTCACCTCCTCGGGCCGGACCCGGGCGACGCTCGTCGCCGAGCCGCTCGAGCGCGGCTTCGGCCTGACCCTCGGCAACGCGCTGCGCCGCGTTCTTCTCTCGTCGCTGCGCGGTGCGGCTGTGACCGCCGTGCAGATCGACGGCGTGCTGCACGAATTCTCGTCGATCCCGGGCGTCCGTGAGGACGTCACCGACATCGTGCTGAACATCAAGGAAATCGCCATCAAGATGGATGGCGACGACAGCAAGCGTATGGTCGTGCGCAAGCAGGGTCCGGGTTCGGTCACGGCCGGCGACATCCAGACGGTCGGCGATATCGAGATCCTCAACCCGAATCATGTGATCTGCACCCTCGACGAGGGCGCCGAGATCCGCATGGAGTTCACGGTCAACAACGGCAAGGGCTATGTGCCCGCCGACCGCAACCGTGCCGAAGACGCGCCGATCGGCCTCATCCCGGTCGACAGCCTCTATTCGCCGGTCAAGAAGGTGTCCTACAAGGTGGAAAACACCCGCGAAGGACAGGTTCTCGACTATGACAAGCTGACGATGTCCATCGAGACGGACGGCTCGGTCACCGGTGAGGATGCGATCGCCTTCGCGGCCCGCATCCTGCAGGACCAGCTCTCGGTCTTCGTCAACTTCGACGAGCCGCAGAAGGAAACCGAGGAGGAGTCGGTCACCGAACTCGCCTTCAACCCGGCGCTGCTCAAGAAGGTGGACGAACTCGAACTGTCGGTTCGCTCGGCAAACTGCCTGAAGAACGACAACATCGTCTATATCGGCGACCTCATTCAGAAGACCGAGGCGGAAATGCTTCGCACTCCGAACTTCGGTCGCAAGTCGCTGAACGAAATCAAGGAAGTTCTCGCGTCCATGGGCCTGCATCTCGGCATGGAAGTGCCGGCCTGGCCGCCCGAGAACATCGAAGATCTCGCCAAGCGTTACGAAGACCAGTACTAAGCAACAAAAAGGCAGGGTCACCGCTGCCTTTTCCCAGTCAAACAGCAGGCAGGTCGCCTGTATGTGCCAGGAAACGGCAGGACCTTCGGGAAACCTGCATTAAAGGAGAAAAGCAATGCGCCACCAGAAAGCCGGCCGCAAGCTGAACCGTACCGCCAGCCACCGCAAGGCGATGTTCGCGAACATGGCTGCCTCGCTCATCGAACATGAGCAGATCGTCACCACGCTGCCGAAGGCGAAGGAAATTCGCCCGATCGTCGAGAAGCTCGTCACCCTCGGCAAGCGCGGCGACCTGCATGCCCGCCGTCAGGCGATCTCGCAGATCCGCGACGTCGCCGTCGTCTCGAAGCTGTTCGACGCGATCGCCACCCGCTACGCCAACCGCAACGGCGGCTACCTTCGCATCATGAAGGCCGGCTTCCGTCACGGCGACAACGCAGCGCTCGCCGTCATCGAGTTCGTCGACCGCGACGCTTCGGCGAAGGGTGCGAAGGATCTCGCCCGCAAGGAAGCCGAAGAGCAGGCCGAAGCCGCCTGATCCGACGGAACGTTTTAAAAAAAGCCGGACGGGTCCCCTGTCCGGCTTTTTTGCGTTGTGCGATGTCGTGTCGGCTTGCCGGCGGTGATCCCGGCGAATTCCGGTAGCGCCCGCTCCGGCATTCCGGATGGATGTCAGGGGCGGGCCTCGGTTTGTGCCCGTCCGATCGACGCAGCGGGTCCTGCGCCGCGCTTCCGCCGGTTGAACGGCGCACGGACGAGGCGCCAGAGCAGCAGCGCCGCCACGAGCCCGAGATACGCCATCTGCTCCGGCCCGACCACCTTCACCGACATCGCATAGTGCAGCACGCCGGCGGCGGCGATGACATAGACCAGCTTGTGAAGCCGGTTCCACCGGCTGCCGAGCCGGCGGATCGACCAGCTGTTCGAGGTGAGCGCCAGCGGGATGAGCATGACGAAACCCGCCATGCCGATGGTGATGAAGGGACGGCGCGCGATGTCGGTGAGGATCGCCGGGAAATTGAGATACTGGTCGAGCACCATGTAGGTCGAGAAATGCATCAGCGCGTACCAGAAGGCGAGCAGCCCGAGGGCGCGGCGATAGCGCATCCAGTTGATGGCGAAGAGATCGCGGATCGGCGTTATGGCGAGCGTCGCGATGAGGAAGCGGATCGCCCAGATGCCGAGCAGGTGCTCGAACTCCTTGATGGCATTGCCGGGCAGGCGACCGGTGGCGCCGAGATAGAAGCCCCAGGCGGCCGGGACGAGACCGAGCGCGTAGAGCGCCCAGACGGACGCGCCGTGAAACCGTTTCGGCAGGGCGGGAAGGACGGCCATGGTCAGAAGTTCTTCGCGAGATCCATGCCGGCATAGAGCGAGGCGACCTCGTCGGCATAGCCGTTGAAGGGCAGGGTGTCGCGCCGGTTGGCGCCGAAGAAACCGCCTTCGCCGATGCGGTTCTCCGTCGCCTGGCTCCAGCGCGGATGGTCGACGGCGGGGTTCACATTGGCGAAGAAGCCGTATTCGTGGGCGGCCGACAGGTTCCAGGTCGTCGGCGGCTGGGTCTCGGTCAGCGAGATGCGGACGATCGACTTGATGCCCTTGAAGCCGTATTTCCACGGCACGACGAGCCGGATCGGCGCGCCGTTCTGGTTCGGCAGCGTCTTGCCGTAGACGCCCGTGGCAAGGATCGTCAGCGGATGGCGCGCCTCGTCGAGCCTGAGCCCCTCGACATAGGGCCAGGGCAGGGGCTGGAAGATGCCGGATTGCCCGGGCATCTCCGCGGGCCGCACGATCGTCTCGAAGGCCACGTATTTGGCACTGCCGAGCGGTTCGACCTGGTCGAGAAGCGCCGACAGCGGGAAGCCGACCCAGGGGATCACCATCGACCACGCCTCGACGCAGCGCATGCGGTAGACGCGCTCCTCCTGCGGCAGGGCGACGAGATCCTCGATCGCGAAATCCTTCGGCCTGGCGACGAGCCCGTCGACCTTCACCGTCCAGGGATGGGGCTTGAAGTCGCCGGAATAGGCGGCCGGATCGCCCTTGCCGGTGCCGAATTCATAGAAATTGTTGTAGTTGGTTGCATCCTTCTCCGGCGTCGGGGTCTCGTCGAGCGTGACGGCGCCCGCCTTGTAGGTGAGAGCGGCGGGCGCGGCGAGCGCGCCGGCGGACGAGGTGGCGACGAGGCTGCCGGCCGCTGCCGCCAGGAAGATCCGGCGGTTGAAGAAGACGGCTTCCGGCGTGATTTCCGTCGCATTGATCCTGGGTGGCCTGTAGGCGGGCATGGTGCGGTCCTCGACTTGCTTTCAACCTGAAACGCAGCGAAGGAGACCAGAGTTTCGTTCACGGCGCCAGCCGTCGTCGACCACGTTTTCGTGCAGGCGGCGTGAGAAAGGGCGGAAGTGCGCGTTTGCCTTTTTTCCCGCGAAATCCTATCTGATCGTGTCAGTGAATTCCGGAGGCCGTATCTTGATCCGCGCGATGACCTTTGCCCGACGCTCCACCCTGCTCGTGATGACGGTTCTGGCGCTCGCCGCGCCTGCCGGCGCGCAGGACGGCCGAGCGGTGCCGCAGTCCAATGCCGAGATGCAGCTTTCCTTCGCGCCGCTCGTCAAGCAGACGGCCGGTGCCGTGGTCAATGTCTATGCCGAGCGCCTCGTCGAACGCCGCTCGATCTTCGACGGCGATCCCTTCTTCGAGGAGTTCTTCGGCCAGCGCATGCCGAACCGGACGGAGAAGCAGTCGTCGCTGGGGTCCGGCGTGATCGTCGGCGCGAACGGCATCGTCGTCACCAACAACCACGTCATCGAAGGCGCCGACGACATCAAGGTCGCGCTCGCCGACGGCCGCGAGTTCGCGAGCAAGGTCATCCTCAAGGACGACCGGGTCGATCTCGCGGTATTGAAGATCGATTCCGACGGCACGTTCGAGACCGTGCCGCTCGGCGACAGCGACGCGGTCGAGGTGGGCGACCTGGTGCTGGCGATCGGCAACCCGTTCGGTGTCGGCCAGACGGTGACGAGCGGCATCGTCTCGGCACTTGCGCGAAACCAGGTCAAGGCCGGCGACTTCGGCTTCTTCATCCAGACGGACGCCTCGATCAATCCCGGCAACTCGGGCGGCGGCCTCATCAACATGAAGGGCGAGCTGATCGGCATCAACACCGCGATCTTCTCGCGCGGCGGCGGTTCGAACGGGGTCGGCTTCGCTATCCCCGCCAATCTGGTGAAGGTCTTCGTGGCCAGCGCCGAGGGCGGCAGCACGACCTTCGACCGGCCCTTCGTCGGCGCCACCTTCGACGCCGTGACCTCGGATGTCGCAGAAGCGCTCGGCCTTCATCGCGCCCGTGGCGCGCTCGTTTCCAAGGTCCTGCCGGGGAGCCCCGCCGAGAAGGCGGGGCTGAAGCCCGGCCAGGTGGTGACCGCCGTCAACGGCATCGCCGTCGAACATCCCGATGCGCTCGGCTACCGGCTGGCGACCGTCGGCATCGGCGGCGAGGCGAAGCTCGCCGTCAGCGACGGCGGCAAGGAGGAGGAACTGACGATCGCCCTCGATCGCGCCCCCGAATCGACGCCGCGCGACGAGCGTCTGATCGAGGGACGCAATCCGTTTGCCGGCGCCGTCGTCGCCAATCTGTCGCCCCGGCTTGCCGAGGAGCTGCGCATGCCGGCCGGCTCGACGGGTGTCGTCGTGACCGACATCAACCGTGGCTCGCCCGCCGCCCGCATCGGCCTGCGGCCGCGCGACGTCGTGATCGAACTCAACGGCACCAGCGTCGCCTCGACCGAGATCCTCGAGACGCTCGTGGCGGAGAACCCCGCGATCTGGCGCGTCGAGATCGAGCGCGACGGCCAGCGCATCCGCCAGTTCTTCCGATGAGTGACCTCTTCGCCCCGCACGAGCCGGAGCAGATGGCGGGAAAGCGCCCGCTCGCCGACCGCCTGCGGCCGAAGACGCTTGCCGAGGTGTCCGGCCAGCCGCACCTGACCGGCGAGGACGGCGTCCTGTCGCGCATGATCGCCGCCGGTTCGCTCGGCTCCATGATCTTCTGGGGACCGCCCGGCACCGGCAAGACGACGGTGGCGCGGCTGCTTTCCGGCGAGGCGGGGCTCGCCTTCGAACAGATCTCCGCGATCTTTTCGGGCGTCGCCGACCTGAAGAAGGTGTTCGACGCCGCGCGGCAGCGCCGCATGGCCGGCCGACAGACGCTGCTGTTCGTCGACGAGATCCATCGCTTCAACCGCGCCCAGCAGGACAGCTTCCTGCCGGTCATGGAAGACGGCACGATCATCCTTGTCGGCGCGACGACGGAAAACCCCTCCTTCGAGCTCAACGCCGCACTGCTGTCCCGCGCCCGCGTGCTGACCTTCCGGCCGCATGACGAGGAGAGCCTCGGGGAACTGCTGAAGCGGGCGGAAGAGGCCGAACAGAAGCCGCTGCCGCTCGACGGCGAGGCACGCGCCTCGCTGCTGCGCATGGCCGACGGCGACGGACGCGCCGTGCTGACGCTGGCCGAGGAGGTCTGGCGGGCGGCACGACCGGACGAGACCTTCGGGCAGGAGGACCTCTTCCGCATCGTCCAGCGCCGCGCGCCGGTCTACGACAAGGCGCAGGACGGGCACTACAATCTCATCTCGGCCCTGCACAAGTCGGTGCGCGGCTCCGATCCGGATGCCGCGCTCTACTATCTCTGCCGCATGTTCGATGCCGGCGAGGATCCGCTCTTTCTCGGGCGTCGCCTCGTGCGCATGGCGGTCGAGGACATCGGGCTCGCCGATCCGCAGGCCCTCGTCATCTGCAACGCGGCCAAGGATGCCTATGATTTCCTGGGCTCGCCGGAGGGAGAGCTGGCGCTCGCCGAGGCCTGCGTCTATCTCGCCACAGCCCCGAAGTCGAACGCCGTCTACACGGCCTTCAAGCAGGCGACGCGGGCGGCCAAGGAGAACGGTTCGCTGCTGCCGCCGAAGCACATCCTCAATGCGCCGACGAAGCTGATGAAGGGCGAGGGCTACGGGTCGGGCTACCGCTACGACCACGACGAGCCGGACGCCTTCTCCGGCCAGGACTACTTTCCCGAGAAGATGGGCCGGCAGACCTTCTACGACCCGCCGGAACGCGGTTTCGAGCGCGAGATCCGCAAGCGGCTCGACTGGTGGGCAAAGCTCCGGCGCGAGCGCGGCTGATCAGCCTGCGGCGGTGAAGCGCGGGGCCGTCTGCGGTTTCGCGGGCTGGATCAGCTTGATCGCCGACTCGGCCTTGCCGGGATGTCCCTCCATGTCGACGACCACATGCCAGTGGCCGCTCTCCGGGATGGTCAGCCGGATCGGCGATTTCTTGGCGACGCCGCCGAGAAATTTGTGCTGGCGCGCGTTCTTGAAGAGGTCGAAGTTCGCGTTGCTCATCAGCCGGACATTCGCGATTTTCGACAGCGTGATCTCGATCACGGCGCCGGCCCGCTGGTCCTTGAGGTCATAGTGGGTGAAGGCAAAACTGATCTGCGCCATTGGAGCCCTGCGTTGCATATCCTTGTGGGCTAATATTTGCACCGGCCGGTTAAGGAACTCTTGTCGATTCCCGCAACTGTCGACCCGCAGTTTTTTCTGATTTGTTTGCCAGATGTTAGTTCTGTTTCCGGATTCCGTTTGCCAAGATCTCGGATCGATGCGCCAAGTCGCGAGTCTCGTCACAATCCCGCCCGTTCCGGCTGGTAACTTGCACTGACAGGTATTCATATGCTGCGCAGAACAGAAAATTCTCTGAGACGGCCGGACGGGAAAGGCTAAGCTCATGATTGCCGATATGACGACACTGCGTGAGCCGCTGGAGCCGGCGGATATTCTCATGCTCAAGGGCGTGCTCGACGAGACCTGCGCGCGCCGCGGCATTGCCCACGACGACGAGGCGGCAGAATGGCTTGCCGCATCGCTTATCCGCGTCTTCCAACAGGGGGTGCGCAATCGCCGCGAACTGCTTGATTTCGCTGTGACACGGTAGCCTCAGAAGACCTTGCGCAGGAAATACTGTCCGCGCGCCCGCCCGCTCGCCGGCAATTCGGCGAAGACGTCGTAGCCCAGTTTTTCATAAAATTCCCGTGCCTGGAAATCGAAGGTATTGAGCCAGACGCCGGCCATGCCGCGTGCGTGCGCGATCGCCTCGGCTTCGGCCATCAGCCGCCGGCCGAGCCCGTCGCCCCGGTGTTCCGCCGGCACCAGCAGGTAGCTGACGAAGGCCCAGCCGTAGTCGTCGACGCCCCACAGCCCGCCGATGCAGCGGCCGTCCGGTCCTGCGCGCAGGATGACGGCGAAGTCGCTTCCCTCCCTGCCGCCCGATGTTTTTTCATTGTCCGCGTCGAGCGCCGCGAGGAGCGCGTCGCGGTCGGCGGTGTCCGGGTGCTCGGGGCGGATGTCGATGTGAAGCTCGGTCATGATTCGGCGCCGGTCGGTTTCTTGCGGGACGCTGGTATCGGCCTTTCTCCGATGCGCGATGGAAAATTTCAAGCTGCCTGTCGGGGAGGGCGGCCGTCTCGCGTCCTTGTGCCATGACGCCGGCGCGGGGCCGGCCGAACGAGGAGAACGACAATGCCGAAAATGACGCTGATCGCCCTGATGGCCGCCGCCTTCGGCCTGCTCGCCGCCCCGGCCGTTGCCGCGGAGGAGGAGCCCAAGGAGAACCCGTTGCAGACCGTCGTCGGCAAGCCCGACAGGGCCGGCCGGATCACGGCCGGCGGCATCGATTACTATTACGAGATCCGCGGCGAGGGCGAGCCGCTCCTGCTGCTGCACGGCGGGCTCGGGCAGATCGAGATGTTCGGAGAAAACCTGAAGACGCTGCAGGAGGCGCGTCAGGTGATCGCCGTCGACCTGCAGGGCCACGGCCGCACGCCGCTCGGCGACCGGCCGATCGACATTCCGTCCATCGGACGCGACATGGCGACGATCGTCGGCGCGCTCGGCTACGACAGGGTCGACGTGCTCGGCTATTCCTTCGGCGGCGGCGTTGCGCTGCATTTCGCCGCCCAGGCGCCGGACAGGGTGCGCCGGCTGGTGATCGCCTCGGCCCCTTATGCCAAGGACGGCTTTTTCCCGGAGATGATCCCGCAGCAGGAGGCCGTCAGCGGGGCCATGGCGGACATGATGAAAGAGACGCCGATGTACCGGTCCTACGCGGCGGTCGCCCCGGACGTTTCGGAATTCCCGAAGCTGCTCGACGCGATGGGCGACCTGATGCGTGCCGACTACGACGCGTCGGACGCCGTCGCGAAACTGCCGATGCCCGTGATGCTGATCTTCGGCGACAGCGACATGATCCGGCCGGAGCATGTCGTCGCCTTCTACCAGAAGCTCGGCGGCGGGCTGAGGGACGCCGGCTGGATGCGGGAGAACATGTCGAAGAACCGTCTTGCCATCCTGCCGGGGCTCACCCACTACGAGACCTTTGCCGCACCGGCGCTGGTGGCGGCCGCCCTGCCGTTCCTGAACGGGGCAGACACCACGAGGAGCTGGGCCGGACAGGTCGCAGCCGAGTGACGCGCCGGCCATAGGGTTTGCGCAGAATGTTTTGCTCAATGGCCCGTCCCGCTCGCGCGGGCGGGCTTGCGGCCATAAGAGTGCGCTGCACAATCGACCGTGCCGGCCGGCATCATCGGCGCGCTCCCGTCGCCTACCGCTTCGGATTGTCCACGTGTCCCGGCGCGATCGGATCGCTTGCCGGGAAGGTTTCCTCCAGCGCTTCCTCGAGGAAGTCGTCCTGTTCCGTCACCGCCGGCTTGCGCGCTTGCCTGGCGCGCTCCTTTTCCACCGATTTTTTTGGACTTTGGTCAGTCTGGTGCTCTGCCATCTCCGTCTCCTTGTCTCGTCCCTTCCGGAAAGATAGGGCGGATCACGGCCCCCGTGTAGGCCGTCCGTGCCGATTGCCGCCGTAGGCGCCGGCCGGGCTCTGAAATCACCACGGGCAGAGCGCCCTGGCCGCTCGCCTCATGCGGGTTTGTCCGCCCGGCAGGCGTGTGCGAGGCTTGCGACGGCGTCGGCCGGGTGCCTGTCTCGCAAATTTCACTATTTCCTTCGCGCGGCTCCCGTTTATGATTGCGGTGCGAAGCAGGGCCCTTAAAATCGGTGAAGAAACCACTAGATTACGTAGGTCTTATGACGGCAACCGCCGCCGCAGCAGCCCTCCCGAGACATGGCTGCGATCACAGGGAATGAAGACGAAATGGACGCGACACCGGTCCGGATGCAGGGCAGTGAAGGCAACGGCGACACGCCCGGGCGTGGCACGTCTGTCATCACCCGCACCAAACCGAAGACGAAGAAACCGAGCCTCTATCGCGTCCTTCTTCTGAATGACGACTACACACCGATGGATTTCGTGATCCACATTCTGGAGCGTTTTTTCCAGAAAGACCGCGAAGCGGCCACAAGGATCATGTTGCATGTGCACAATCACGGCGTAGGCGAGTGCGGCGTTTTTACCTACGAGGTTGCCGAAACCAAAGTGACACAGGTGATGGACTTCGCGCGCCAGCACCAGCACCCGCTGCAATGTGTCATGGAAAAGAAATGAGGAACGAACGTGCCAACATTTTCGACCAGCCTTGAAAAGGCCCTGCACCAGGCACTGACCTACGCCAACGAGCGCCACCACGAATATGCGACGCTGGAGCACCTGTTGCTCGCCCTGATCGACGACGCGGATGCCGCCGCCGTGATGGGGGCGTGCAACGTCAATCTCGACGCGCTGCGCAAGACCGTGACCGACTATGTCGACAACGAGCTCGCCAATCTCGTCACCGGCTACGAGGAGGACTCCAAGCCCACCTCAGGCTTCCAGCGCGTCATCCAGCGCGCCGTCATCCACGTGCAGTCGTCCGGCCGCGAGGAAGTGACCGGCGCCAACGTGCTCGTCGCGATCTTTGCCGAGCGGGAAAGCCACGCCGCCTATTTCCTGCAGGAGCAGGAGATGACGCGCTACGACGCGGTCAACTTCATCTCGCACGGCATCGGCAAGCGGCCCGGCGCATCCGAGGCGCGCACCGTGCGCGGATCGGAAGACCAGGAAAGCGAGCAGAAGCCCGCCCGCGGCTCCGGCGAGCAGGAGGAGAGCGGCAAGAAGCAGCAGGACGCGCTCACCGCCTATTGCGTCAATCTCAACGAGAAGGCCAAGACCGGCAAGATCGATCCGCTGATCGGCCGCCACGCCGAGGTCAACCGCACGATCCAGGTGCTCTGCCGCCGTTCGAAGAACAATCCGCTCTATGTCGGCGACCCCGGCGTCGGCAAGACGGCGATCGCCGAGGGCCTCGCCAAGCGCATCGTCGAGAAGCAGGTGCCGGAAGCACTGGAAAACGCCACGATCTTCTCGCTCGACATGGGCACGCTGCTCGCCGGCACGCGCTACCGCGGCGATTTCGAGGAGCGCCTGAAGCAGGTGGTGAAGGAGCTCGAGGATTATCCGGGTGCGGTGCTCTTCATCGACGAGATCCACACGGTGATCGGCGCGGGTGCCACCTCCGGCGGCGCGATGGATGCGTCCAACCTCTTGAAGCCGGCGCTCTCCTCCGGAGCGATCCGCTGCATCGGCTCGACCACCTACAAGGAATACCGCCAGTTCTTCGAAAAGGATCGGGCGCTCGTCCGCCGCTTCCAGAAGATCGACGTCAACGAGCCGTCGCTCGACGATGCGATCGAGATCATGAAGGGCCTCAAGCCCTATTTCGAGGAATACCACAAGCTGCGCTACTCCAACGAGGCGATCCGCTCGGCTGTCGAGCTGTCGGCACGCTACATCAACGACCGCAAGCTGCCGGACAAGGCGATCGACGTGATCGACGAGACCGGTGCGGCCCAGATGCTGCTGCCGGTCTCCAAGCGCCGCAAGCTGATCACCGAGAAGGAAATCGAGGCGACCATCGCCACGATGGCGCGCATCCCGCCGAAGACCGTCTCCAAGGACGACGAGGCTGTGCTCGCCAATCTGGAGAAGGAGCTGCGCTCGGTCGTCTACGGCCAGGATCTGGCGATCGAGGCACTGTCGTCGTCGATCAAGCTGGCGCGCGCCGGCCTGCGCGAACCGAACAAGCCGATCGGCTGCTACCTGTTCTCCGGTCCGACCGGCGTCGGCAAGACGGAGGTCGCCAAGCAGCTCGCCTCGTCGCTCGGCGTCGAACTGCTGCGCTTCGACATGTCGGAATACATGG
The DNA here is from genome assembly GCF_021555155.1 of Rhizobium alarense. Lineage (GTDB taxonomy): Bacteria > Pseudomonadota > Alphaproteobacteria > Rhizobiales > Rhizobiaceae > Rhizobium_D > Rhizobium_D alarense. The sequence continues at coordinate 69,674 of NZ_JAKGBU010000007.1, read as the reverse complement.
AGCGGCACACGGTCTCGCGTCTGCTCGGTGCTCCTCCCGGCTATGTCGGATTCGACCAGGGTGGCCTCCTGACCGATGGCGTCGACCAGCATCCGCACTGCGTGCTGCTGCTCGACGAGATCGAGAAGGCGCATCCGGACCTCTACAACATCCTGCTGCAGGTGATGGACCACGGTTCGCTGACGGACCACAACGGCAAGAAGATCGACTTCCGCAACGTCATCCTGATCATGACGACCAATGCGGGCGCCTCCGACATGGCCAAGGCGGCGATCGGCTTCGGCTCGTCGAAGCGCGAGGGCGAGGACATGGAGGCGATCAACCGCCTGTTCACGCCGGAATTCCGCAACCGCCTCGATGCGATCATCCCGTTCGGCTCGCTGCCGACGCCGGTCATCCATCAGGTCGTGCAGAAGTTCGTCATGCAGCTCGAGACGCAACTCGCCGAACGCAACGTGACCTTCGACCTGCATGAGGACGCCGTCGCCTGGCTCGCGGAGAAGGGCTACGACGAGAAGATGGGCGCGCGGCCGCTCGCCCGCGTCATCCAGGAAAACATCAAGAAGAAGCTCGCCGACGAGATTCTCTTCGGCAAGCTCAAGAAGGGCGGCGTGGTCCGCGTTTCCGTCGGCACGAAGGAGGACGGCACGAAGGGCCTGATCCTCGACGCCGTTCCGGAGACCGCGCCGATCAAGCCGAAGGCCGAGGTCGCGGCGCCGGCGCGCAAGGCTGCAAAGCCGAAGAAGGCGAGGGAGACCGTCGCCGCCGAGGTTGCCGCGAAGCCGAAGTCGCGCAAGTCCGACGAGGACAGGCCCGAAGACAGCACCGCGCCGCGCCGCGGCGCCGTGCCGAAGGTGCCGCGCAGGAAGTAAACGACGAAGACATCTCCGGTGCCGGGCGGCAAACCGCCCGGCATTTCCTTGCCGCGTTGCCGGATCGACATGAATGGACGCCGAGACCAAGTTTGAGGTGAAGCCCGCGCGGCACTGGTTCCTTCTCGGCATGCGCGGCATTTTCAGCGTGCCGGCGATCATTCTCCTGCTTTCCTTCGTCGGGTTCGCCGCCTTCACGGCGGAGGCGGGCGTGCCCGTCGAGCAGGTGATGTTCATGACCGGCGCGGTCTGGGCATTGCCCGCCAAGGTCATCCTCGTCGGCAGCATGCTCTCCGGCGCGCATCTCGCGGCGGCCTTCATCGCCGTGACGCTGTCGTCGGTCCGCATGATGCCGATGGTGGCGGCCCTGGTGCCGGAACTGCGCACGCCGCGCACACCCACCTGGCTCCTGCTCATTCTCTCGCATTTCGTGGCGATCACCGCCTGGGTCTTCGCCATGGAGCGCGTCGGCGCGCTGCCGCGCGAAGGGCGGGTGCCGTTTTTCGCGGGCTTCGGCATCACGCTGACCGCCGCCAACATCCTGCTTGTCGGCCTCGCCTATGGCCTTGTCGCGGAGCTCCCGCCGATCGTCGCCGGCTGCCTGTTCTTCCTGACGCCGGTCTATTTCCTGTCGTCGATCTGGATCTCGGCGCGCCACCGGGTGATCTACTGGGCGCTCGGCGTCGGGCTTGCGAGCGGCGCGCTGTTCCACGAGATCGCACCGGAATACGACATCCTGCTCGCGGGCCTGATCGGCGGCACGCTCGCCTGGTTTGCCGAATGGCGGATGCGGCGACGCGCCGGGAAGGCCGGACGATGAGCTTCGACGGTCTGTGGCCCTATGTCTTCATCGCCGTCGCCGGCTGGCTGGCGACCGATATCTGGCGGTGGCTCGGCGTCCTCGCCGGCAACCGGATCGACGAGAATTCCGAGGTTCTTACCTGGGTGAAGTCCGTTGCGACCGCGCTCGTTGCGGCGGTCATCGCCAAGCTCGTCCTCTATCCGACCGGCGCGCTCGAGGCGTCGCCGCTCTGGCTGCGCCTGGCGGCCGTCGCGGTCGGTGCGGCCGTGTTCTTTGCCACCGGCAAGGGCCAGGTGCTCGGTATTCTCGCCTCGATCGGCTTCCTCGCCGCCGGGCTTGCGCTATACGGCGTCTGAGCGGCGATCAGCGGGCCAGCGCGTCGCGCAGCTTCCCGGCGTTCGCCGCGAGCACCGCCTGGTCTTCCATCGTGCCGGAATGCGGCTTGAGCGGCAGGCCGTCAAAGCGCGGGATCACATGGAAATGCAGGTGGTAGACGGTCTGGCCGGCCGCCGGCTCGTTGAACTGGATGACGGTGACGCCATCGGCCTCGAACGCGTCCTTCGCCGCGACCGCGACCTTCTGGACGACGAGCACAAGCTTCGCCAGCGTTTCCGGCGCCGCGTCGAGGATGTTGCGCGACGGGACCTTGGGGATCACCAGCGTGTGGCCCGGCGACTGGGGCATGACGTCCATGAAGGCAAGCGTGTCGTCGTCCTCGTAGACCTTGTGCGAGGGGATCTCGCCGCGCAGGATCCTCGCGAAGATGTTGTTGGTGTCGTAGGGCGTCATTGCCGTCTCTCCCGTCATGTTTCGTCCCGTTCGCCGCCGCTCCCGTGGCGGAAGGGGCTGTGGTCCAACAGATAATCGTGCGTTTCGGCGACATCGCGCCGCTCCCGCTCCAGATAGTCGGCGACGGCGCGCCGGAGGCCCGGATGGGTGATGTAGTGCACCGAATGGGTGGTGACCGGCAGGTAGCCGCGCGCCAGCTTGTGCTCGCCCTGCGCACCGGCCTCGACGCGCTTCAGGCCCCTTGCGATCGCGAAGTCGATCGCTTGGTGGTAGCAGACCTCGAAATGCAGGAAGGGATGGTCCTCGATGCAGCCCCAGTGCCGGCCGTAGAGCGCGTCTGCGCCGATGAAGTTGATCGCGCCGGCGATATAACGGCCGTTGCGCTTTGCCATGACGAGCAGGATGTCGTCCGCCATGCGCTCGCCGATCAGCGAATAGAAGGCGCGGGTGAGGTAGGGCCGGCCCCACTTGCGGCCGCCCGTATCCATGTAGAAGGCGAAAAACTGGTCCCAGATCGCTTCGGTGAGATCGGCGCCCGTCAGCCAGTCGATGGTGACGCCGTTTTCAAGCGCCGAGCGGCGCTCCTTCTTCAAGGCCTTGCGCTTGCGCGAGGCGAGCGTCTGGAGGAAGTCGTCATGCGAGCCGTAGCCGCAGTTCGCGAAGTGGAACTGCTGGTCGGTGCGGTGCAGGTAGCCGGCCTCCTCGAAGACCGGAACCTCCTCCGCCGGCACGAAGGTGACATGGGCGGACGAGATGCCGTGCCGGCGCGCCAGTTCCTTCAGGCCCTCGGCCAGCGCCGTCCGGATCGCATCGGGCGAAAGATCGGCGCGATGGAGAAGCCGCGGGCCCGCTGCCGGCGTGAAGGGGATGGAGCTCTGCAGCTTCGGATAGTAGCGCCCGCCGGCGCGCTCCAGCGCATCCGCCCAGCCGTGGTCGAAGACATATTCGCCCTGGCTGTGGTTCTTGAGATAGGCGGGCAGGGCGCCGAGCAGCGTGCCGTCCTCGGCCTCCAGCAGGAGATGCTGCCCGAGCCAGCCCGTCTCGGCGCAGGCCGACCCGGAGTCCTCGATGCTCGACAGGAAGGCATGGCTGACGAAGGGATTATAGACGCCCGCTGCGGCCCGCGAGGTGCCGGCAAGCCGCATCCAGTCGCCGGCGGCGATCTCCGCGAAACTCTGCGCGATCCGGATCCGATATGCATCAGCCATCGTCAGGCGACCGCAGCCTCCCTCGGATCGAAGCCTTCGAAGGTCATCTGGTCGGCATGCGCCAGTGTCGTGCGCACCGCGTTCTCGTCGCGCACCGTCCAGGTGATGATCGGCATGCCGGACGCCCTCTCCTTGGTGATGAAGGGGTTGGGCAGATGGCCGTGGAAATAGGAGATGAAGTCGAGGCCGAGATGCATCGCCTCCTCGTGGACGAAGAAGGTCTCCGGCTTGTCGCCCTCCGCGGTGAGGCCGACCGGACGCGAGGTGCCGCAGTCCTTGAGGTCGCGCAGCAGCCAGTGATTGAAGCTCATCAGCGCGACGTCGCCCGTGTAGTCCTCGATGACGTCGAGCACCGTCTGGGCAAAACCATCGTCGTCCTCCCTGCGGCCCTTGAGCTCCAGGACCAGCGGCACGCGGCCACCGACGAGGCGGAGAAGCTGGGCGAGCGTCGGCACGCGGTCCGCGGTGCCGCCGACCGACAGCATGCCGAGTTCCACGGAGGTTTTCGCCCGTACGTCGCCCGGGATGGCGCAGAGCCGGTCGAGCTTCTCGTCATGGAAGACGACCGGCACCCCGTCGGATGCGAATTGCAGGTCGCATTCGATCGCAAAGCCGGCCTCGACCGCGCGTGCAAAGGCCGAAAGGGTATTTTCCCAGACGGTTCTGTTCATGTCGTGATAGCCGCGATGGGCGATCGGCTGCGCCGTCAACCAATCGTATTTCGGCATCAGGCGATTTCCATGATCGCGTCGATCTCGACGGCGGCATTGAGCGGCAGGGATGCCATGCCGACGGCAGCGCGGGCATGTTTGCCCGGTTCGCCGAGCGCGGCGACGAGCAGGTTCGAGGCGCCGTTGATGACGAGATGCTGCTCGACGAAATCCGGCGCGGACGCGACGAAGCCGTTGATCTTGATGATTCGCCTGATGCGCGAGAGGTCGCCGAGCGCGGCCTTGGCCTGGGCGAGCAGGTTGACGGCGCAGAGCTCCGCGGCCTTCTGGCCGGCCGCGACGTCGACGGTCCTGCCGAGATGCCCGGTCACGGCGATCTTGCCGTCCGCGATCGGGAGCTGGCCGGAGATGTGGAGGATCGAGCCGGAGATCACGAAGGGAACGTAGTTGGCGGCGGGCGCCGCGGCAACCGGGATCTCATATCCCAGGTCCTTCACGCGGCTCTCGATTTCAGCGGACATGATCGGCCTCCGTTGCGGCGCGCCGGGGCGACGCGCGGGTGGCGTTCGGCGGCGGCGATGCTTTTCCTGATGGGCGGGCGCCGCGGGCGCGGGCCACCCCGATTTGCGTTTTCGTGTCGAATGCGGCAACGAGGCGACATTGGCCTCGC
>NZ_JAKGBU010000007.1:60691-64562 GCF_021555155.1 Rhizobium alarense | reverse complement strand
GGCGGGCGCCGCGGGCGCGGGCCACCCCGATTTGCGTTTTCGTGTCGAATGCGGCAACGAGGCGACATTGGCCTCGCTTTTGCCCGAAGACGTCTTATAACATTGCGCGCGAGTTCAACAGGAGGAAACGGATGTTTCGTGCATCCTTTGCGGCGATCGTTTTCGGCAGCGCGGCGGCGGCCTTCGGCCCGGCGGCGCCTGCCCGCGCGGCACCGGCGACGCTGGTACCGCACCGCGCGGTCTACGATCTCGAGCTGAAAGACGCCTCCGAGCGGTCGGGCATCGCCGGCATGTATGGCCGTATGGTCTACGAGTTCAACGGCAATGCCTGCGAGGGTTACACGGTGAGCTTCCGCTTCGTGACGCAGATCAACACCGGCGAGGAGACGCGTCTGACCGACCAGCAGACGACGACCTACGAGGATCTCGAGAACGGCAGCTTCCGCTTCCTGACCCGGTCCTTCACCGACGAGAAGCTGGACAAGGAAGTGCGGGGCTCGGCGCGCGACGAGGAGCAGGGCGTCAGCGTCGACCTGCAGGCGCCGGCCGCCAGGCAGCTCGAGCTTGCGCAGAGCCAGTTTCCGACCGAGCACATGCTGGAGGTGATCAGCCGCGCGAAGAAGGGCGACCGCTTCTTCGAGGCCCGGCTGTTCGACGGCTCCGACACCGGCGACAAGACGCTCTTGACGACGACCGTGCTTGGCAAGGCGGAAATGCCCGATGCCGGCGACACGGATGCCAGCAAGGCGGGCGCGCTGTCCAAGCAGTCCTTCTGGCCGGTCAGCATCGCCTATTACAATGACGATGCGACCGGCGACGCCACCCCGATCTACCGCATGGCGTTCAAGCTCTACGAGAACGGCGTGACGCGGGATCTGACCATGGACTACGGCGACTTCGTGCTCTCGGGCAAGCTCGCCAATCTCGAGGTCTTCAAGGCCGAAGAGTGCAAATAGGACGGCGGCAGGCTCCGGGACCACGCCGGAAGCCGTAAAAAAACGCCACAGCCCTTGATTTGCCGCTCTTCTGCGGTTAAGGGCAGCGCATTCCACACGTGAGGCATGGGATTGTCCGGGAGAAATCCGGATCGTTCCGCCGGTGGCCGGGCCAACGGGTTCGGCTGTTCGCCTTGCGGAGGTTCAACCGGAAAAGGAGAAAAAGGCATGGCATTGCCTGATTTCAGCATGCGCCAGCTTCTGGAAGCTGGTGTTCACTTCGGCCACCAGACCCACCGCTGGAACCCGAAGATGAAGCCGTACATCTTCGGCGACCGCAACAACGTCCACATCATCGACCTCGCCCAGACGGTTCCGATGCTGAGCCGCGCCCTTCAGATCGTCAGCGACACGGTCGCCGGCGGCGGCCGCGTGCTCTTCGTCGGCACGAAGCGCCAGGCCTCCGAGATCATCGCCGACGCGGCCAAGCGCTCGGCCCAGTACTATGTCAACGCCCGCTGGCTCGGCGGCATGCTGACGAACTGGAAGACGATCTCCAACTCGATCCAGCGCCTGCGCAAGCTCGACGAGATCCTCGGCTCTGAGCATTCCGGCTTCACCAAGAAGGAACGCCTGAACTTGGAGCGCGAGCGCGAGAAGCTTGAAAAGGCCCTCGGCGGTATCCGTGACATGGGCGGCACGCCGGACCTGATGTTCATCATCGACACCAACAAGGAATCGATCGCCATCCAGGAAGCCAAGCGTCTCGGCATCCCGGTCGTCGCCATCATCGATTCGAACTGCGATCCGGACCAGATCGACTACCCGATTCCGGGCAACGACGACGCCTCGCGCGCCATCGCGCTCTACTGCGACCTGATCGCCCGCGCCGCCATCGACGGCATCGCGCGCCAGCAGGGTGCCTCGGGCCGTGACCTCGGCGCTTCCGCCGACGTTCCGGTCGAGCCGGCACTCGACGCCTCCGCCGACGCCTGATCGGGCGGCAGGACGTGACGGGGCAAGCCCCGTCCTATCGCTGATCGGGGCGAGGCCGTTTTCCGCCGCAAGGTCGATGACGGCCTCGTCCTTTTCCCGGGCCTCCCGGGATCGGGCCCGGGTCCCATTCATAACCCTGTCACATTCGAACGGCATTCCGTGCCGAAAACCGGGCGCGGCGCCGCCATCTGGCCGGCTGCGTGCCCCCAAGACCCAACGAGGCGAGACGATGGAAATCACTGCAGCAATGGTGAAGGAACTGCGCGAGAAGAGCGGCGCAGGCATGATGGATTGCAAGAAGGCGCTGGCCGAGACGAACGGCGACCTCGAAGCCGCGATCGACTGGCTGCGCGCCAAGGGCATCGCCAAGGCTGACAAGAAGTCGGGTCGTACCGCTGCCGAAGGCCTGATCGGCATCGTCGCCGACGGCGTCAAGGCCGTCGCGGTCGAAGTCAATTCCGAGACGGACTTCGTTGCCCGCAACGAGGCGTTCCAGGAACTCGTCCGCGGCGTCGCCAACGTGGCGATCACCACCGACGGCTCCGTCGAGGCGATCTCCGCCGCGACCTACCCGGCGACCGGCAAGTCGGTCGACGAGACGATCAAGGACGCCATTGCGACGATCGGCGAGAACATGACGCTGCGCCGCGCCGCGCTGCTGAAGGTCGAGCAAGGCGTCGTCGCGACCTACATCCACAACGCGGCCGGCGAAGGCGTCGGCAAGCTCGGCGTTCTCGTCGCCCTGAAGTCGGCCGGCGACATTGCCGTGCTGAACGCGATCGGTCGCCAGGTCGCGATGCACGTCGCCGCCACCAACCCGCTCGCCATCCGCGCCGAGGAAGTCGATGCCGCCGTTGCAGAGCGCGAACGCAACGTCTTCATCGAACAGTCCCGCGCCTCCGGCAAGCCGGACAACATCATCGAGAAGATGGTCGAAGGCCGCATGCGCAAGTTCTTCGAGGAAGTCGCGCTGCTGTCGCAGGCCTTCGTCGTCAACCCGGACGTCACCGTCGGCCAGGCCGTCAAGGATGCCGAAAAGGAAGCCGGCGCGTCGATCGAAGTCGTCGGCATGGTCCGCCTGCTGCTCGGCGAAGGCGTCGAGAAGGAAGAGTCCGATTTCGCGGCCGAAGTGGCGGCCGTCGCCAAGGGTTGATTTCTTAACCCGACTTGGGAAAAGGACAGGGCGTCGCGTGACAACGCGACGCCCTTCGTGTATCCGGCATTCGGCGATCGCATGACCGGCCGTCCGGCCGTCCGATCTGGCGCGCCCTGCGGCGCCCGACGATCGGAGGCGTCGCCTTCAGTCCGTCCAGTCTCAGGAGCGCCAATGTCTTCGAAGCCCCTCTACAAACGTGTCCTGCTCAAGGCCTCCGGCGAAGCGCTGATGGGATCGCAGGGCTTCGGCATCGACGTCGCCGTCGCCGATCGCATCGCCTCCGACATCGCCGAGGCACGGGCGCTCGGCGTCGAGGTCGGCGTCGTCGTCGGCGGCGGCAACATCTTCCGCGGCGTCGCGGTGGCGTCGAAGGGCGGCGACCGGGTGACGGGCGACCACATGGGCATGCTCGCCACCGTCATCAACGCGCTGGCGCTCGCGACGTCTCTGCGCAAGCTGAACATCGACACGGTCGTTCTCTCGGCGATCGCCATGCCGGAGATCTGCGAGAGCTTCTCCCAGCGCGCCACGCTCTACCATCTGTCGCTCGGCCGCGTCGTGATCTTCGCCGGCGGCACGGGCAATCCCTTCTTCACGACCGATTCCGCCGCCGCGCTGCGTGCCGCGGAGATGGGAGCCGAGGCGATCTTCAAGGGCACGCAGGTCGACGGCATCTATTCCGCCGATCCGAAGAAGGATCCAGCCGCCACCCGCTTCGACTACCTGACCCACAGCGAGGTGCTGTCGAAGGGGCTCGCGGTGATGGATGTCGCGGCGATCGCGC
>NZ_JAKGBU010000007.1:41887-60591 GCF_021555155.1 Rhizobium alarense | reverse complement strand
ACGAGAAGGGCGGTTTCGCGCAAATATTGACCGGTGGTGGCCGCGCGACCATCGTGACCGACAACTGATTCCAAGTCGACCGCGAGGATCGCGGTCCTGCACACGACAATGGGAGTGCCAAGATGAGCGAAGGTGTGGATCTGAAGGAAATCAAGCGCCGCATGGACGGCGCGATCGGCGCGTTCAAGAGCGACATCGCCTCGCTCCGCACCGGGCGTGCCTCGGCGAATGTTCTCGATCCGGTGACGGTGGAAGCCTATGGCTCGCGCATGCCGCTGAACCAGGTGGCCAACATCACCGTGCCGGAGCCGCGCATGCTGACGGTTTCGGTCTGGGACAAGTCGATGGTGGGCGCCGTCGAACGCGGCATCCGGGAATCCAATCTCGGCCTCAATCCCATCGTCGACGGCCAGAACCTGCGCATCCCGCTGCCGGAACTCAACGAGGAGCGCCGCAAGTCGCTCGTCAAGGTGGCGCACGACTATGCCGAGAAGGGCAAGGTGGCGATACGCCACGTGCGTCGCGACGGCATGGACGACCTGAAAAAAGCCGAAAAGGACGGAGAGATCGGCCAGGACGAAAGCCGCGCCCAGTCCGACCGGGTACAAAAGATGACCGACGAGATGATTTCCGAAGTCGACCGCTTGCTTGCGGAGAAGGAAAAGGAAATCATGCAGGTCTGAGCATCGGCCGAACGGCGTCTCCCGCACTCGCTCACGGATCCCTCATGTCGCAGCCGCGCTATTCCACTGTACCCGCACATGTCGCCATCATCATGGACGGCAACGGTCGCTGGGCGAACGGGCGCGGGCTGCCGCGGACAATGGGGCATCGCAAGGGTGTGGAAGCGGTGCGCGAAGCCGTGCGGACGGCCGGAGAGAGCGGCGTCAAGTACCTGACGCTCTTCGCTTTTTCCTCGGAGAACTGGCGGCGTCCGGAAAGCGAGGTCTCCGATCTCATGGGCCTGCTGAAATCCTTCGTGAGGCGGGATCTCGAGACGCTGCATCGCGAGAACGTCCGCGTGAAGGTCATCGGCGACCGGGCCAATCTGCGCAGCGACGTGCTTCCGCTGCTCCTGGAGGCGGAGGAACGCACGCGCGCCAATACGGCAATTACCCTGGTAATCGCCTTCAACTACGGCGCGCGTGACGAGATCGCCCGCGCGATGCGCTCGATCGCCGGCGATGTGGCGGCCGGCGTGCTGCATCCCGCCGACATCACGCCGGAGCGCATTTCCGCGCGGCTCGACACGGCGGGCATACCCGATCCGGACCTCATCATCCGCACCAGCGGCGAGGAGCGGCTGTCCAACTTCCTGCTCTGGCAGGCCGCCTATGCGGAACTGATGTTCATTCCCGACTTCTGGCCCGATTTTTCGCGCCAGACCTTCCTCGCGGCGCTGGAGAACTATGCCAGCCGCGAACGGCGATTCGGCGGCCTTTCGGAACGGCCGCTGGCGGTCGGCTCCTGATGCAGACCGAACTGCGCCTGCGCATCGTCTCCGGAATCGTGCTCGCGGCCGTCGTGCTGGCCGCCACCTGGGCCGGCGACACGGTGTTCCGCGCGGTTGCCGTGGTGATCGGCCTGCTCGTCTTCTTCGAATGGTCGACGATCTGCGGCCTGGCGATCAAGGACCGGGCCGGCAACTCCATCGCCTGGCTCGCGCTGATTCTCGTCTCCTTCTTTGTCATGACGCTGCAGGGGGCCGGGGCGCTGCTGGTGATCGCGCTTGCCGCCGCCTACGGGCTGGCCGAGCGCCCGCTCGGGCGGGAAACGGGCGGCTGGCTCGGCTGGGGGGTCGTCTATGCCGGCCTGTCGTCGGTCTCGCTGTCGGCGATTCGCGGCGACGACCTGACCGGGCTGATGGCGATGATCTTCGTCTTCGCCGTCGTGTGGGGGACCGACATCCTCGCCTATTTCGTCGGCCGGGCGGTGGGTGGCCCGAAGCTCGCGCCGCGGATCTCGCCCGGCAAGACCTGGTCCGGGGCCATCGGCGGCGCCGTCAGCGCCGTCATCCTCGGAACCGCCGTCTACATGGCCTATTTCACGCTCGACACCGTCTGGATCCCGCTGATCGCGCTTGTGCTGTCGGTCTTCAGCCAGATCGGCGACCTGTTCGAATCCTTCGTCAAGCGCCGTTTCGGCGTCAAGGATTCAGGCAATCTCATCCCGGGCCACGGCGGCGTCATGGACCGGGTCGACGGTCTTGTTTTCGCCTGCTTCGCGGCGTTCCTGATCGGAATAGGCGCGGCGCTCGTGTCCGGCCGCTCGTGGGGTTCTGCCGGTGGATTCGTCCTCGGTTTCTGACGCGACCTTCTGAAGGGAAATGACGACATGGACATGGTGCTCGGTGCTGGCGGTTTCCTGACCGGCTACATCCTTCCCTTCCTCGTCGTGTTGACGCTGATCGTCTTCGTCCACGAGATGGGCCACTATCTCGCCGGGCGCTGGTGCGGTATCGGCGTCACGGCCTTTTCCGTGGGCTTCGGCCCGGAACTCCTCGGCCTCACCGACAGGCACGGCACGCGCTGGAAGCTGTCGGCGATCCCGCTCGGCGGCTACGTGAAGTTCCTCGGCGACGAGGATGCGTCCTCGAAACCCGACTTCGACGCCGTGGCCGGACTGTCGCCGGAGGAGCGGGCGCGCACCTTCCCCGGGGCCGCGCTCTGGAAGCGCGCCGTCACCGTCGCGGCAGGCCCGATCGCCAATTTCATCCTGGCGATCGCGATCTTCGCCGTCATGTTCTCGATCTACGGTCGCCAGATCGCCGATCCGATCGTTGCGGAGGTGCGGCCCGAAAGCGCTGCCGCCGAGGCGGGAGTCCTGCCCGGCGACCTGCTCGTGGCGATCGACGGCGTGGCGGTGACGACCTTCGACGACGTCCGCCGCTATGTCAGCGTGCGGCCGGAACTGCCGATTGTGGTGACCGTCGAGCGCGGCGGCGAGAGGCTCGACCTCACGATGGTGCCGAAGCGCACGGAGATCGAGGACCAGTTCGGCAACAAGGTCGAGCTCGGCATCATCGGCATCGTCACCAACGAGCAGACCGGCAACTTCCGCATCGTCGAGTACGGCCCGCTGGAGGCGGTCGGGCAGGGGGCGCTGCAAAGCTGGCACATCGTCACCGGCACCGTCGACTACCTCTCGAACCTGGTGACCGGCCGCATGAAGGCCGATCAGCTGGGCGGGCCGATCCGGGTCGCGCAGGCTTCCGGCCAGATGGCGACGCTCGGTGTGGCAGCTCTGCTGCAGTTGGCTGCCGTTCTGTCTGTTTCCATTGGACTTTTAAACCTTATGCCCGTCCCGGTACTTGATGGCGGCCACTTGATGTTTTATGCGGTTGAAGCGATACGAGGGCGGCCGGTCGGTCCGACCGCCCAGGAGATCGCATTCCGCATCGGCATGGCACTCGTGCTGATGCTCATGGTCTTTGCGACCTGGAACGACATTTCCATGCTGCTGGGCTAGGGCCGGTGGCATACGAGGGACACGGACTGAGCGAACCTGCCAACAGGCGGTAACCGTCTGTTTACTCTATTCGAACTGCGCAGTGGCGATTGGGCCACGGTTTGAATCGAAGTAAACAGAAATTAACGGGCGACCTTGCTTGTATGGCAAAAGCGGTTAAAACGGCAAACGTGACCGGAGTCGGGTTCGCTGCGGGACATTGAAACGAAGGTAAGTTGTGAAAATGAAAGCTGGTTCAAGATTTTTGAACGCGGTATCCGCCGTTGCGGTCTCGGCGAGCATGGTTGTGACGGGGGGTACGTTCACGACACTCGTTTCGGCAACTGCCGCCCAAGCAGCCGTCGTCCAGCGTGTTGAAGTTCGTGGCGCCGATCGCGTCAGCGCCGATACGGTACGCGCCAACATCACCATCGTTCCCGGCCAGAGCTTTTCCAACGCCGACATTGACGACTCGGTGCGCCGCCTGTTCGCGACCGGCTATTTCTCCGACGTGCGCATGAACATTTCCGGCGGCACGCTGGTCGTGACGGTCTCCGAGAACCAGCTCATCAACCAGGTCGTCTTCAACGGCAACCGCAAGATCAAGGACGATAAGCTGCGTCCGCTCGTGCGCTCGCAGTCGCTCGGCCCCTACAGCGAGACGGCGATCGAAGCCGACAAGCAGACGATCCGTGACGCCTATTCGGCGATCGGCCGCGGCGATGCCGAGGTGACGACCCAGGTCGTTCCGGTCGGCGACGGCCGCGTCAACCTGGCCTTCGTCATCAACGAGGGCGACCGCACGAAGATCACCAAGATCAATTTCGTCGGCAACCAGGCCTACAGCAATTCCCGCCTGCAGGCGGTGATCACGACGAAGGAATCGGGTCTCCTGTCCTTCATCACCCGCAAGGACGTCTACAACGAGGACAAGCTGCGCGCCGACGAAGAGGCGCTGCGCCAGTTCTACTTCAACAACGGCTATGCGGACTTCGACATCGTCTCGTCCGAGGCGGTTCTCGACGAGTCGACGAACGAATACACCGTCACCATCACGGTTTCGGAAGGCGAGCGCTACAAGTTCGGCGACATCAACGTCGAATCGACCGTCGAAGGCGTCGATCCGGAAGAGCTGAACGGCCTGCTCGAGAGCCGTGCCGGCAACACCTACAGCGCCCGCGACGTCCAGGAATCGATGTCCGAGATTTCCAAGCGCGTCACCGCGAAGGGCTATCCCTTTGCCCGCGTGACGCCGCGCGGCAACCGCGACTTCGCGACCAACACCATCGCCGTCGACTACCTCGTCGACCAGGGCGAGCGTGCCTATGTCGAGCGCATCGAGATCCGCGGCAACTCCCGCACGCGGGACTACGTGATCCGCCGCGAATTCGACATCAGCGAAGGCGACGCCTTCAACCAGGAAGTCATCAACCGCGCGAAGCGGCGCCTCGAGGCGCTCGGCTTCTTCTCGGCCGTCAACATCACGACGGCTCCGGGCAGCGAGGGCGACCGCGTCGTCATCATCGTCGACGTCCAGGATCAGTCGACCGGTACCTTCGGTATCGGCGTCGGCTACGAGACCGGCGACGACGGCGGCTTCAAGGTCGAAGCCTCGATCGAGGAAAAGAACTTCCTCGGCCGCGGCCAGTATATCCGCGTGGCGGCAGGCGTCGGAGCGAATTCGCGTTCCTACAATCTGTCCTTCACCGAGCCCTATTTCCTCGGCTATCGTCTTGCGGCCGGTTTCGATCTGTTCCGCAACGAGGACGAGTCGGAAGACTATTACAGCGTCGACACGCAGGGCTTCAGCCTGCGCCTGACGGCGCCGATCACCGAGAACCTCTCCACGACGGTTGCCTACAATTTCACGGAACTCGATTACGACTCCGACAATCTGGACGAGATCGCGTCGCCGTTCGACCGCGCCGTCCGGCAGGGGCCGTGGGTGCGTTCGACGATCTCGCACAGCATCACCTACGATTCGCTCGACGACCGCATCACGCCGCGTGAAGGCTTCCAGGCCACCGCGACGCAGGAATTCGCCGGCGTCGGCGGCGATTCCGATTACTACAAGATCACCGGCAAGGCGCGGTACTATCATCTGCTGCTGCAGGATGCCGACGTGATCGGTTCGCTTTCGGCGGGCGCCGGTCACCTCATCCCGACGAAGGACAATGTCCAGGTCTTCGATCAGCTGCTGCTGACCTCCAACGACCTGCGCGGCTTTGAGTCGGGCGGTATTGGTCCGCGCGCCACGGCGACGGGCGATGCGCTGGGCGGTACGACCTATTTCACGGCTTCCGCCGAGGTCACCTTCCCGCTGCCGTTCATCTCGCGCGACTCGGGCTTCCGCGGCGCCGTCTTCGCGGACGCCGGCACGCTCTACGGCAAGGACGTCAAGACGGTCGCGGCCGACAAGGTTCGCGGCACGGACATGGAATGGCGCGCCTCGGTCGGCGCCAGCGTCCTGTGGGCATCGCCCTTTGGTCCGCTGCGCTTCGACTACGCCATCCCGGTCAAGAAAGAGTCCTACGACGAGACCCAGCGGTTCAAGTTCGGCATTTCGTCGCAATTCTGATCGCGGCAGTCCAGAACTGCAAAGAACGAACGTTCTGGAGCTATGCTGATGGAGCATAACTGGTTCTTTCCGCCCCATGATGGTGTGCGCCTGGGTGACCTGGCGGCCCAGCTTGGGGCGGAACTGCGTCATGAGGCCGATGCCGGGCGGCTGATCCACAATGTGGCACCCGTCTACCGCGCCCGCGAAGGCGATCTCTGTTACATGCTGTCGCGGAAGGCGAAGGTGGAGCTCGACACCTGTGCGGCTTCCGCGATCCTGTGCGACGCGTCGCTGGCGAGCCTCGTTCCGTCCGGCATTGCCGTGCTCGTCACGCCGCGCGCCCACATGGCCTTCGCGCTTGCCGGGGAGATCCTCCAGCCGTCCGCCATGCGTCCGCTGCCGGTGCCGTCCGAGACCGACGGCATCTCGCCGGCAGCCTTCGTCGATCCGGCGGCGCGCCTCGAGCCGAATGTCACGGTCGAGCCGATGGCGGTCATCGGTGCCGACGTGGAGATCGGCGAGGGGACCCGCATCGGCGCCGGCGCGGTCATTGCCCGCGGCGTGCGCATCGGCCGCGACTGCGACGTGGCGCCGGGCGCCTCGGTACAGTGCGCGCTCATCGGCAACAATGTCATCCTGCATCCCGGCGTGCGCATCGGCCAGGACGGCTTCGGCTACGGCCCGTCGCCCAAGGGCGGCATGATCAAGATCGTGCAGATCGGCCGCGTCATCATCCAGGACGACGTGGAGATCGGCGCGAACACGACGATCGACCGCGGCACGATGGACGACACGGTCATCGGGCAGGGCACCAAGATCGACAATCAGGTCCAGATCGGCCACAACGTCCGGATCGGGCGGCATTGCGGCATCGTCAGCAAGGTCGGCATCGCCGGCAGCACGCGCATCGGCGACGGGGTGATGATCGGCGGGGCGACGGGGGTCAACGGGCACATCACCATCGGCGACGGGGTGCAGATCGCCGCAATGAGCGGCGTCGTTTCCGACGTTCCGGCGGGCGAGCGCTACGGCGGTATCCCGGCACGACCGATGAAGGACTTTCTGCGCGACGTGGCGGAAATGACGGCACGCGCGGCGGCGCGCAGCCGCAAGAAGGGGGGCAACGATGAATGATGAACCGAAGACGGCGCTCGGCGTCGCGGAACTGAGGGAAATCCTGAAGCTCCTGCCGCACCGTTATCCGTTCCTGATGATCGACAAGATCGTCGCGATCGACGGCGACAATTCCGCGATCGGCATCAAGAACGTCACGGTCAACGAGCCGCAGTTCACCGGCCACTTTCCGGATCACCCGATCATGCCGGGCGTACTGCTCGTCGAAGGCATGGCGCAGACCGCGGGCGCCATCTGCGCCCGCAAGACCGGGACAGGTTCGAACCTCGTCTATTTCATGACGATCGACAATGCCCGCTTCCGCAAGCCGGTGGTGCCCGGCGACCGCGTCGAGTTCCATGTCGTCAAGCAGAAGCAGCGCGGCAATATCTGGAAGTTTCATTGCGACGCAAAAGTTGATGGGCAACTCGTCGCCGAAGCTGATATCGGCGCGATGATCGTCAACAAGGAAGACGCCTGATCATGATTGCCAGCACTGCGAAGATCCACCCGCTCGCCGTCGTCGAGGACGGTGCGGTGGTCGGGGAGAACGCGACCGTCGGACCCTTCTGCCATGTCGGGCCGCACGTCGTTCTCGGCGACGGCGTGGAGCTCCTGACGCATGTGGTGGTGGCCGGCCGCACCACGGTCGGCGCAGGCACCAGGATCTTCCCCTCCGCCGTCATCGGCGGCGATCCGCAGAGCATCCATCACGGCGGCGAGGAAACGACGCTTTCGATCGGCCGGAACAACACGATCCGCGAGGGCGTGACGATGAACACCGGCACGTCCGGCGGCGGCGGCAGGACGGTCGTCGGCGATGACAACCTCTTCCTCGCCTATTCGCACGTGGCGCATGACTGCCAGGTGGGCAACCACGTCATCCTCTCGAACAACGTCATGCTCGCCGGCCATGTCACGGTCGAGGACCGGGCGATCCTCGGCGGCGGCTCGGCGGTCCACCAGTTCACGCGCATCGGCCGTCAGGCCTTCATCGGCGGGCTTTCCGCCGTCGCCTATGACGTCATTCCCTACGGCATGCTGAACGGCAATCCCGGCATTCTCGGCGGCCTCAACGTGGTCGGCATGGCGCGTGCCGGCATGGAGAAGGCGACGATCCACCGCGTCCGCAAGGCGTTCAAGTCGATCTTCGAGGGCGACGGATCGATCCGTGCCAACGCCGCGGCGATCCGCGACGAGTTCGCCGATTGCGTGCCGGTGGTGCAGATTCTCGATTTCATCGCCGCCGACAGCGACCGGGCATTGTCCTCGCCCAACCGCGGCAAGGGCTGACCGGCATGGCGGGCGCGGGAGCCGGCAGCGGCGATCGCCTCGCCATCATCGCCGGAGGCGGGCTGCTGCCGCGCCATGTGGCGGAAGCGGCGCGTGCCGGCGGCGAAAGCCCCTTCGTCATCGCCCTCGACCGGGAGTCAGACGTCGACTGGAACGGGTTCGAGACCGTCCGTCTGGAGGTCGGCGACTTTGCCGGCATTACGAAGACCTTCGTCAGTCGCGGCATCGGCCGCGTCGTGCTTTCCGGCGGCGTGCGCCGCCGGCCGGACTGGCGGGCGATCCGGCCGACCATCGCCTCGCTGCGCAAGATACCATCGGTGCTTCGCACGCTGCGGGCGGGCGGCGACGACGCGGTCCTGAAAATGGTCATCGGCCTCATCGAGGCGAGCGGCGCGCGCGTCATCGGCGTGCAGGACATCCTGCCGAACCTGCTTGCGACGGCGGGTCCGCTTGGACGGCATGCGCCCGACGATGCGGCACGGCGCGACATCACCGTCGCGGCCGCCGCCGCCACCGCCCTCGGTCGCCTCGATGTCGGGCAGGGCGCGGTCGCCGTCGGCGGACGTGTCGTTGCGCTCGAGGGGCCCGAGGGCACGGATGCCATGCTCGCGCGTGTCGCCGCCCTCAAGGCGGACGGCCGCATCTCGGCGCGCCGGCGCGGCGTGCTCGTCAAGCTCTGCAAGCCGCAGCAGGAACTGCGCGCCGACCTGCCGTCGATCGGTCCGGCGACCGTCGAGAACGCCCACGCGGCGGGGCTCGCCGGCATTGCGCTGGAGGCCGGCCGCACACTGGTCCTCGAACGCGACCGGGTCGTGGCGACCGCCGACCGGCTCGGCCTTTTCGTCACGGGTCTCGTTCGCGAGGCAGAAAGGCCGGAGGAATGGGCGTGAAGCTCGCCGTGATCGCCGGCGAAGTGTCGGGCGACCTCCTGGGCGCCGACCTGATCCGTGCGCTGCGACCGCGGCTTGGCACGCAGCTCGACCTCGTCGGGGTCGGCGGCGAGGCGATGCAGGCCGAAGGCCTTGCCTCGCTCTTCGACTATTCCGAACTGTCGATCATGGGGATCGCGCAGGTGCTGAAACGCCTGCCGCAGCTTCTCCTGCGCATCCGCCAGACGGCACGGGCCATCATCGCCGCAAAGCCGGACCTGCTCGTCCTCATCGACAGCCCGGACTTCACCCACCGCGTCGCAAACCGCGTGCGGCGCGCGCTGCCCGACCTGCCGATCGTCGACTATGTCTGCCCGAGCGTCTGGGCCTGGAAGCCGGAACGCGCGACGAAGATGCTCGACTATGTCGATCACGTGCTGGCGATCCTGCCCTTCGAGCCCGCGGTGATGGCCGAACTCGGCGGGCCGCCGACGACCTATGTCGGGCACCGCCTGGTCGCCGACCCGGATGTCGCGTCGGTGCAGGCGCGACAGGCGGCGAGGGGGGCTGCACCGGGGCCCGACCGGGCGACGTGCCTGCTGCTGCCGGGATCGCGCGGCACCGAGGTGGAGCGCCTGATGCCGGTCTTTGGCGAGGCGATGCAGGAACTGCGCGCCCGCCATCCGGAGATGCGTTTCCTGCTGCCGGCAGTGCCTCGTCAGGAGGCCCGCATCCGCGCGCTCGTCGCCAGATGGCCTGAAAGGCCGGAGATCCGCGTCGGGCCCGTCGGCAAGTGGGCAGCCTTCGCCGAGGCCGACGTGGCTGTGGCCGCCTCCGGCACGGTCATCCTCGAATTGGCACTCTGCCGCATTCCGACGGTCTCGACCTACAAGTCCGACCTGCTGATCAGGCTGATGCACAGCCGGATCACGGCCTGGACCGCCGCCTTGCCGAACCTCATCGCTGACTATTCGGTGGTGCCGGAATACCTGAACGAGGCGATCCGCCCCGGCGGCCTGACGCGCTGGGTGGAGCGGCTGACGGCCGACACGCCGGAGCGCGCCGCGATGCTTGCCGGCTTCGACCTGGTGCGCCGGACGATGGTGACCGAAATTCCGCCGGGCGAGCGCGCCGCCGATGTCGTCCTTGACGTGCTGGGGCGGACCCGGTTCGCCGGATGACCCGCACTCGGTTCTGCCCAAAGAAAAAGCCGCCCGGGATCGCTCCGCGGGCGGCTTTGTTTTGACCGGTCCGGCGATCGTTTATCGCTTGGAGACCGGAATATAGTCGCGGCGCGACTGGCCGACATAAAGCTGGCGCGGGCGGCCGATGCGCTGTTCCGGATCCTCGATCATCTCGTTCCACTGGGCGATCCAGCCGACGGTGCGGGCAAGCGCGAAGAGCACGGTGAACATCGTCGTGGGGAAGCCGAGCGCCTTCAGCGTGATGCCCGAATAGAAGTCGATGTTCGGATAGAGCTTCTTCTCGATGAAATATTCGTCCGTCAACGCGATGCGCTCGAGTTCCATCGCCACTTCCAGCATCGGATCGTCCTTGATGCCGAGTTCGCCGAGCACCTCATGCGTCGTCTTCTGCATGATCTTGGCGCGCGGATCGTAGTTCTTGTAGACGCGGTGGCCGAAGCCCATCAGGCGGAACGGGTCGTTCTTGTCCTTGGCGCGGCCGATATATTCCGGGATGTGTTCGACCGAGCCGATTTCGGCGAGCATGTTGAGCGCCGCTTCGTTGGCACCGCCATGCGCCGGACCCCAGAGGCAGGCGATGCCGGCCGCGATGCAGGCGAAGGGATTGGCGCCCGACGAACCGGCGAGGCGGACCGTGGAGGTCGACGCGTTCTGCTCGTGATCGGCATGCAGGATGAAGATGCGGTCCATGGCGCGCGACAGCACCGGGTTGACCACGTAGTCCTCGCAGGGCACGGCAAAACACATGCGCAGGAAGTTGGACGCGTAGTCGAGATCGTTCTTCGGATAAACGAAGGGCTGGCCGATATGGTACTTGTAGGCCATGGCGGCGAGCGTCGGCATCTTGGCGATCATGCGCAGCGACGCGACCATGCGCTGGTGCGGGTCGGTGATGTCGGTCGAGTCGTGATAGAAGGCCGACAGCGCGCCGACGCAGCCGCACATGACGGCCATCGGATGCGCGTCGCGGCGGAAGCCCGTGAAGAAGCGGGACATCTGCTCGTGGACCATCGTGTGATGGGTCACGCGGTAGTCGAAGTCGTCCTTCTGGGACTTCGTCGGCAGTTCGCCGTAGAGCAGCAGGTAGCAGACTTCGAGGAAGTCGCCATGCTCGGCAAGCTGGTCGATCGGATAGCCGCGGTGCAGCAGCACGCCTTCGTCGCCGTCGATATAGGTGATCTTGGATTCGCAGGACGCCGTCGACGTGAAGCCCGGGTCGTAGGTGAAGGCGCCCGTCTGTTTGTAGAGCGAGCCGATATCGACGACATCCGGCCCGATGGAGCCGGATCGCATCGGCAATTCGATTGCCTTGTCGCCGATCGACACAGCCGCGCTTTTCCCTGTCATGAGCGTCCTCCATTTGCCTGAAAAGTGGCACAGAGCTGTACCACGGATATGACGTGCCGTTGTGCTATCCCATTTCGCGGGGCATGCCAAGCAATACAAAAGGCAAATTGTGCGTTGCGAAACAAGGGTTCTGGCATCGCAATATCTACTGTTCCGGGCGCGATTCAAGCAATTTGTGGTGGCGGCGGAGCGAAATAGGGAGGGCGCATCCCTTTCTGCGCGCGGCCACCCGGACCTATTGTTTTGATTGCATTTTAAAATCGAAGGTTGCATACTCCGGCTGCGGCTGGAGTGGGTGCCGATGCGGGATCAAGCGGAACTCGGACAGGACCGGCGGGCAGAGATCGCCGGCTGGTCCGCGGGCACCGTCGCGCCGGAAGCCGCGGTGGCGGACAGCGGCGTGCCGGTCGTTCGGCCGGCCGGCGGGCGTCTCCGGCTTCGCTGCGGGCAGGCCCTCGCCACCGGGCGCAGGCGTTTCGGCGAGGCGGCCGCCGTCGAGCGTGACTTCGGCCATGTCCTTCTCTTCTGTCCGGTCGCGCTCGGCACCGGCGCCGCCGTCTGGTATGGGTTCGCCGCGGATCCGCCGCTGGCGGCGCCTGCCGTGGCGCTGGCGATCCTCGCCGCGCCGGCGATGGTCTCCTGGCGGCATCGCGGCTGGCCGGGCCTCATCGTCGCGATGCTGCTGCTCGTGCCGCTCGGCATGCTTCTCGCGGCCTTCGAGAGCCGGCGCATGGCGACGGTCCTTCTCGACATGCCGGTCACCACCACCGTCACCGGCCGGATCCTGGCGCGCGAAATCGACGACAGGGGCCGCTACCGCTACCTGCTTGCCGTTGGCGCGACGCGCGAACCGGTCTTGAAGCGTCCGCCGGAGCGCGTGCGGCTGCTGGCGCGCGGCGGCAAGCCCCTTGCCATCGGCGCGACCGTCACCGGCCGGGCGCGGCTCAGCCCGCCCTCCGGACCGGCGCTTGCCGGCCTCAACGATTTTGCCTTCGACGCCTATATGGCCGGGATCGGCGCCTTCGGCTTCTTCTACGGCAGCCCGGCAGAAACGGAGGGCGCAGGCAGGCACGCTGCCGGCCCCCTCGAATTCGTCGGCGAAACCGTCGGCGCGGCGCGGGAGGCGATCGGCAATCATATCCGCAATCGCATTGGCGGCGAAGCCGGGGCGATCGCTGCGGCGCTGGTGACGGGCGAGGAGCGGGCGATCGGCGAGGAGACGATCGAGGTTCTCCGCCAGGCGGGCCTCGCCCATGTGCTCGCCATATCGGGCCTGAACATGGTGCTGGCGGCCGGCACGTTCCTCGTCGGGGCACGCACGCTGCTGGCCGTCCTGCCGGGTGTTGCGGAACGCTATCCGGTGAAGAAGATCGCGGCCGTCGGCGCGCTGCTGATGGTCACCGGCTATATCCTGATCTCCGGCGGCGCCGTCTCGGCCGTCCGCGCCTGGATCATGATCTCCGTCATGCTCGTCGCCGTGCTGTTCGACCGGGCGGCGATCAGCCTGCGGAATCTCGCCCTGTCGGCCATCCTCATCCTCGCCGTCACGCCGTCGGCCGTCACCGGTCCCGGCTTCCAGATGTCCTATGCCGCGACGCTGGGGCTCGTCGCCGGCTATGCGCGCTGGCGGGAGCGTGCTCCGGCCGCGGAGGCGGGATCGACCGGCCGTGTCCTGCGGCCTGTCCTCGGTTTTTTTGCCGGTCTCCTGCTGTCCTCGCTCATCGGCGGGCTGGCGACGCTCATCTATTCCGTCGGCCACTTCCACCGGCTGCCGGCCTACGGGCTTGCCGGCAACATGCTGGCCATGCCGATCATCTCGCTGCTGGTGATGCCGGCCGGCATGGTCGCCCTGCTGCTCATGCCTTTCGGCCTCGACGGCCCGGCCTTTTCCGTCATGGGCACCGGCATCGATTGGATGATCCGCCTGTCGGCCTGGGTAGCCGGCTGGGGCGGTGAGGTGGTCACGGGGCGCATCCCCTTCACCGTCTTCCTGCTCGTCGGCACCGGCGGGGCGCTGCTCTGCCTGCTGAGGACGCGGCTCCGGCTGGCCGGCGTGCTGCTGCTTGCGGCCGGTGCGTCGTGGTTTCTGCTGGCCCCCCGCGAACCGCCGCCCGACCTCGTCGTCTCGGAGGACGGCAGGCTCGTCGCTGCCGTCTCGGACGGGAGGGTCGCCACCAACCGCCAGCGTCCGTCGGACTTCGTCTTCGCGCAATGGAGCCGCGCGCTGCGGCTCGGCGATCCGGTCCGGCCGCACCTGCTGGCGGCGAGCGAGCCGCTGCGCGACGTAGCGGGCGAGACAGGCGGGAGCGGTCTGGAACGGCGGATCGACGGCGAGCGGGTGCGCCGGCTGATGCGGACGGTCCTGTCCGGGCCAAGGATGCGCTTCACCTGTCACCGCCGCGAATGGTGCGGCGCGCGCACCGCCTCCGGCCTTGCCGTCGTGACGCTCGACGACCCGGCCTTTCTCGGCCCCGCCTGCGACACGGCCGACATCGTGGTCGCGGCGCAGCCTCTGCGGCAGACCGAATGCCGCTCGGGTGCCCGGCTCTTCACCGCCCGCAGCCTGCGGGCGACGGGCGCGCTGGAAATCCGCCGCGCCGCAGACGACGCCGACGAAGGTTCGGCGGATCAACAACAGCCTGTGGCGTCCGTCTATTCTTCGGCAAAAGGAGATCGGCAGGGGCAACAGCATCCGGCGCTCGCGATACACCGAGCCGTCGCGACGCTCGAACGCCCCTGGTCGCGCCATCGCCTCTACGACTGGCGGACGGACAAATTCTCAGCGGCACCCTGAACGGAAGGCGGCGCAGGAACGCCCTCGATCGAGTGGCGCGTGCACGAGAAAGCTGGCTGGACGCGGTCGCCGTCAGCCGCCGTTCGATCCGGCCAGCGTGCGATAGTCGATCTTGTCGAACACCGTGCAGGCACCATTCAGCGTGGCGTCCAGAATGCGCCGTCCGTCCGCCTCGAAGATCCGTCTCGCCTCAGCATAGGATTGCTCCGATTGTACGAGGTCGGGGTTGTTCCAGGTCTTGCCGGCAAAATAGTCGGTGCTGAAATGGTTCGGATCGGGGCCCTCGAGATGCTTGTTCTCATGCGGCGCGCCGCTGAAGCTGTAGCGATGGTCCATGCCGATAATGACAACCTCGCTGAAGCCCATGTAGTAGGCAACCTGCAGCGCCGCATGGGTGACCGTGCCGCCCTCGCGCACTCCCTCCGTGATGTCCTTCGAGAAGATGACCGGAGGCCCCAGCACTTGCATATGGTAGGTGAAGGCATCCTCGGGAAGAAATGCTGCGGCGCGACGCCCAATAAACTTGATGCAGCTCATGGCGGCAAGTTCCGCACGGGACTGCTCCACGACCTTGGCATTCACGGCAACCAGATAGCGCGGATAGAAGCCGAAACGGTCGAGACCGAGATGAATCTTGTTCAAACCGATGACGGTCTCACGCCTGAGGAAGGCGAGATCCATGTCGTTGAGCGAAGGGCCGTTGCACACGATGACGCAACGTTGTCCCTGGTGGATATCCTTGAAGCGGGAAAGGGTTGGCATCGGCATTCCGAAATTTAGGCAGTTTCAACAAAACCGAGTGCTTGTTCCGGATATCCCAGAACGCTCCGGTATTCTTCCTCGACTGTACCAAAAAAATAGCTGCGCCATTCCGAACTGACGCCAGTCGTCGCATGCTTCGGCGCCGTGCGCATGTTCCATAAGCAGTGCGGTGAAGCCAGTTCCAAACACCTTTCCAAGGCCGCTCCCTTAAATCCGATGTGGCGGAATGCTCTCCTGAGTGCAAACATGTCCTGATCGTGTGAAATTTCCTCAAGCGTAAGGGTGAAAAATCTGAAGTCTTTTGGGAATGCCTGCATTTTTCTCACCACACCTTGCGAAAAGCACCTCATTTCAAATATCAACTTCTCGGAAATGTTACCACAGCTCCGCAACATCTGCCGATACGTCCGCCCGTCAAAAGAAAATCCGGAATCGAAACCGTCCCTGGCATCGATTTTGTAGTGCGAAAGAATTTCGATTTTGGACTGAATACTCACTTTTGGATTCTTAATAATGTTGTAAGTATCGCGATCGGTAAGTGAATTGAAGGTGGAATCCGTGAATCGCTGCAATGGAACGTCCACCCAAGGTTCTCTGCATTTTTCGTGGTAAATCGCCGCTGAATAGATGAGCGACTTGGGATGCCGTATACAGTGTATGCCTCGAAAATTTGCTGCGTTCAGGATCTCCTTTACGTCCGAATGCTGATGAAAGCAAATATCCCAACCAGCATTCATCTCTTCTGGTTCGTAAAATTTCATCCATATCTTCTTGCCAAATTCCGCCGCAATGTCATTGAATACGGCGCGCAGAAAAGTTGTGCCGGACTTGTGATGGCAGCACACTAATATATTTTCGGATGGTACATCGGAATAAGTATTTCCTTTATTAATTTTTATAAAAGAATTGGAAGATTCATCTTGTTTGTTTGTGTGAAATACCTTATTTCTCTCCATGTTGTATCCAAGAATCCGGCAAAGATCCTTGAAGTTATTCAGATTTTTTCGACTGTCCAGTGTGATTCCGTCTTGATAAAAAGATGTATCGTCGCGGCTGATAGCCTGATGCCTGAACGAGTCTCTATTTGGGGCCGAGAGGTCCAGTTTTTTGCAGATTTCACGCGTAAGTAGATAGGAGTTGTCGAAGTCTTCACTTCGGATCAATGAATCTCTCGCCTCCTTGCCGACAAAGTCCAGCCACTTCCGGCAAATTGCGTCAAGATTTGTACTGGGGTCGCCTGCATCAGGAACAGGTTCATTGAGAAATGCGGTGAGTGGATGGGAGACTATTGTCAGGTTTTTTGACTGGGTGTGTGTGAAGAAAGCAGACGTTGTACCGTCTCCGATTTTCTTCACACAGACGGGAATGTAGCCTTGCTGAATGAGTGATTTCTGTATTGATTGTAGTGTTGATTGTTGCACCTCAATCCGCTCAAGTTCTGTCAGGCGTGAGGTTGTTGATGACGCGGAACGCTCGGAAATCTCTGAAAAGAATACCCTGCTTTTGTCAGATGCGTCGCACCGGCCAATCGGAAGGACAAAGACGTTCGGTATAAGATCAAGAAGTTCTACAAGGTGAGAAAATAAGGAGTTATCGGTCACATATATCGTTCTGAAAAAAGTCTCGTATAATGACGACTCTATTTCATGCAGAGAGCGCTCGAAATCATTTATTAACTCTTTAAGTTGCTTTTTTGTATCAAAGTCAGATCTGAGTGATGTTTTTAGATTTAACAGAATTTCCTCAATTTCTTCTATTGCGGGATCATTTATGTTGATTTCAAGATGATCTTTGGCGATATTTCTCTTCTGCATAGCCGTTAAAGCTCTTTTTGTGGTGACGTTTCTTGTTTTAATGGTTCATTGTTATTGTTTTTTTCAGGGGATTTCTTCAATTTTTGCAATAACTCACGCAAATTTGGGGCGAGGCGATGGAAAGCGTGATCTTGCAGTTGCTTAATGTCCAGAAGTTTTTTATATCTTTGTCGCAGATCTGTTAAGTCGCCTTGAAGAATACCTTGTGTTCGCAAAGCCAGGGCGAGATCTCCCTGGGTTGCCCGTAACTCGAGCGCCAAATGATCATGCGCTTCGGCCAGTTTGGCGTACGATGATTCTATTTCAATAATCCGTTTCGCCGCGGCTTCCAGCTTCGTCACCGTCTCCGCCAAAGCGCGAGCGTCGTGCCGGGCTTCGAAGTGAAGAACGGGCCAGTCGGGATCGTTCCGATCGGTTGCCAAGAGGCGGAATTTTTCGTTCGTGAGCCAGGCTTCCAATTGAGCACGGGTCGCCGCACCGTCGTAGAGTGCTTCCTCGCCGCAACGGAGGTCGACCTGGTCTATGAGATGCAGGCTGTCGGCTGCCTTCCAGGCTTTGAGGATCTCCATCTCGACACCGGGCGCTTCCAATGCGAGGCGCAACGGACGCTGTATCTCACCGAGACGCGCAAGCAGCGAACGCGGCGACAGAGTTTGCACCTCTTGACGAGACACGGTTTCGAGACCGGGCAGCAATGCCTTGAGCTTTGTCGGCGGCTTGAGGCTGCTCAGCGCTGACGCCGTCAGAATTTCAAGTGTCGCGACGCCGTCGGTCGCGGCAAGCGCAAGGGGCATGACGACGATTTTCGGCATAGCCTTCGTGCGGCGCTGAAGAAGGACCACGATGTCCGGATTGGGCTCGATCAGGACGACGCGCGACGCGTCCGAAGCATTCAGTGCCTCGACATTTTCTGCCCTGCCTGCGCCGACATGAATGATGGTTCCTGCGGGCTTGTCCTGCTCTGGTAGCATGATACTCTCGTTATCGTCGCCAGTGGCTTGCCCGCACAATGCATATCCGAGCAAGAGGCAGGGGGCACCATATTACTCAAGCTCTGCCTTGTCACAGTCTTTTTGGCAATGCCAAACAGCTTTGGGGGCGGGTTTCCTGTGGTCCCTGCGGCGCGAGAAAAAGACGGCGTGCGGCCGAATTTCTAATCGTCTCGTCAGGGCGGAGGCGATCTTTCAACAGCGCGAGAGTAGGAAACCGCTGGCACGCCCTAGGGGAGTCGAACCCCTCTTTTCAGAATGAAAATCTGACGTCCTAACCGATAGACGAAGGGCGCGTGCGGTGGGCGTCTTCTAATGAGAGGTTCGGCGATGCGCAAGACGCATCCGGCACTTTTTTGAAAGATTTTCGACAGGTCGTTCCGCGCGGCCGGACGCCGGTTGCAACGGTATCCGGGGAGAGGCGGGGGGAAGGTCGCTGGCACGCCCTAGGGGAGTCGAACCCCTCTTTTCAGAATGAAAATCTGACGTCCTAACCGATAGACGAAGGGCG